>CAYZKT010000056.1:0-3122 GCA_964478885.1 uncultured Syntrophaceae bacterium
GGCCTCGCCGAAGGAGGAGTACACGGCGGGCACCTTCAGGCCCAAGCTGCACAGGGTGCTCAAGGGGTACCTGGCCCCTCTCGAGGAACGGCCGGTCCGGAAGGATTCCCTTTCCCTCCGTCTCGACGTCGACGGCGCGGAGGATTTCACGGCGCTGGCCCGCTCCATGAAGATCGACCGCTCGGTGCCTGCCGTCATCGCGCTGCGCGGGGGCGCCGCCGCAGCCCGCGCCCGCCTGGAGGCCTTCATCTCCGGGAAGCTGCGCCATTACGGCGACGGGCGCAACGACCCGGGCCTCGACTATTCATCCGGCCTCAGTCCTTACCTGCATTTCGGCCAGATATCGCCCCTCGCCGTCGCGCTGCGCATCTCCGCGGAAAAGGCCGTCCCCGCCGCGGCGCGCGAGGCGTTCCTCGAGGAGCTCATCGTGCGACGCGAGCTGGGCATCAACTTCGCTTTGTACAACGATCGCTACGACAAGTACGCAAGCCTCCCCGACTGGGCGAGAAAGACCCTCTCGGCCCATGCGAAGGACCGTCGGGAATACCTGTACGACGAGGGCCGGTGGGAGCGCGCCGAGACCCACGACCCCTACTGGAATGCCGCGCAGCGCGAGATGGTCCTCACGGGCAGGATGCACAACTACATGCGCATGTACTGGGGAAAGAAGCTCCTTGAGTGGAGCCGCACCCCGGAGGAGGGCTTTCGCACGGCCCTGTGGCTCAACAACCGCTACGAACTCGACGGGCGCGACCCCAACAGCTTCGCCGGGGTGGCCTGGTGCTTCGGCAAGCACGACCGGGCCTGGCCGGAGAGGAAAGTCTTCGGCAAGATCCGTTACATGAACGACGCGGGGTTGCGGCGCAAATTCGACATGGAGGCCTACCTGGCGAAAGTGACCGCCCTCGAGAAAAACCGTTGAGTACAGAAAAAACCTGTCGACTTTTCCGGCAGACACGGGTATAAGGCTCCAGCGAGAGTCGTAGGCCTTCAACCGCTGCGATCGCCGGTGGCAACCGGCGGTTTTTTTGTACAAATTTTGCAACCCTGAACCGCGATGATCCCCGCACAAACCCGACATCTTCTCCGGCTTTCCCTGCTCGTCGCCCTCGCCGCCCTCTTTGCGAACAGCGCTCTGGCCCAGACCCCTCCGGATGACACCCGCAAGAGCCTCGAGAAGGCCGTCAAGTACGGCGCCGTCCGGAAGACCGTCTGCACCGGTGAACCCTGGTGCAACCCCGGATCGGTCACCCGTTTCTACCAGATGCGCAAGTACGAGCCTGCCTGGACGCGGGAGGGAACTCCGCTGCCCGCGGCGGACACCTTCGCGCGGGTGCTCCGGTCGGCCGAAGCCGAGGGTCTCCATCCGAAGGACTATCACCTCGACCGCATCGAGGCGGTCCTCGGCGACATCCGCCAGATCCTCGCCCGGAACGAACGGCCTGATGTGGGAAGGGTCCTGGCCCTGGAATTCCTCCTGTCCGACGCCTACCTCGTCTACGCCGCCCACGTTCTCAACGGCCGTGTCAACCCCGAGACGCTCCATGAAGACGAGTGGACGATCTACCCCTCGCGCTTCAATCTGGCGCGTCACCTCCAGAAGACCCTGGAGGGGATGGAGATCGAGGGAAGCCTCGCGGGTCTCCTTCCGGCCCAGCCGGGCTACAGCCGCCTCAAGACGGCGCTGGTCGTGCACCGGGCGCTGGCCGAGAAGGGGGGATGGCCCGTCGTCCCCGGCGACGGCAGGCTCGAGAAGGGGATGAAGAGCGAGCGCGTCCCCGCGCTCCGCGCGCGGCTGAAGGTCACCGGAGAAATGCCTGCCGCGGTCGACGGGACGAGCGACCTCTTCGACGAGGCCGTCGAGGACGCGGTCAAGCGATTCCAGCTACGGCACGGGCTCTACGACGACGGCATCGTGGGCGCCCGAACCCTGAAGGCCCTTAACGTGCCGGCGGAGAGGCGCGTCCGGCAGATCGAGCTGAACCTGGAGCGCTGGCGCTGGCTCCCCCAGAACCTGGGCAACCCCTACATCCTGGTGAACATCGCCGGCTACGGCCTCGAGGTCGTCGAAAACGAGGCGCAGGTGCTGGCAATGAAGATCGTCGTGGGCACGGCCTTTCAGAAGACGCCCGTCTTCAGCGGGAAGATGATCTACATCGAGATGAACCCCTACTGGAACGTCCCCCACAGCATCGCCACGGAGGAGACCCTCGCGAAGATTCGGAAGGACCCGAACTTCTTCGCCAAGGAGAACATGAAGGTCTTCCAGGCGGGGCCGAATGGCGAAACGGTCGATCCGGCCTCCATCGACTGGTCGGCGCTCTCGGAGAGCAACTTCCCCTACCGCTTGCGCCAGGAACCGGGACCCCGCAACCCCCTGGGGCGCATCAAGTTCATGTTCCCCAACAAACACAGCGTGTACCTGCACGACACCTCCGACCCGCACCTCTTCCGCAGGGAGCGGCGCGGGTTCAGCCACGGCTGCATCCGGATCGAGAAGCCCATGGAGATGGCGGAGTTTGTCATGAGGGGAAGCAAGGAGTGGTCGAGGGAGAAGATCGCGGCGGTGCTGAAGACGAAGGAAACGACCGTGGCCAACCTGCCGAAGCCCATCCTTGTCCACATCCTGTACTTTACCGCCTGGGGAAACGGCGACGGGACGGTCCATTTCCTGGAGGACATCTACCGCCGCGACGAACGGCTCGACAGGGCCCTTCAGCAAAAAGCAAAGCCTGCCAGGGCCGCGACGCCGTAGCAGGCTGTTTGATTCCTCTTCGATTTCCCGAGACCCGAACTCCGAGTCCTGAATCCCTCGGTCGTCAGGCCGCTCAGGCTTTCTTCGCCTTCTTCCTTCTTCTCCTGCCGTCCTGCCAGGTTCGGAAATCGCCCACGTCGAGGTGCACGAACCCGCGCTTCGAATAGTACCCCACGCCGCCGCAGCGCATCTCGAGGGCCGCATTGCAGATGTGCTTGACGTGCACGTCGGGCACCCGCAGGTCCACCGCCATGCCGGACATGTGCAGGCTGTTGCGCGCCACACGGCGGTTGCGCTTGCGCAGGGCCGCGTTGGTCCTGGGCGAGCGGTAGCCGGAGATGACGTGGAAGGGGGTGTAGATGTCGAG
>CAYZKT010000056.1:3132-7216 GCA_964478885.1 uncultured Syntrophaceae bacterium
TTCCCGTATTTAATGGGTTTGGGGGTTTATTTTGTTTTTTTTGGTTTTGTTTTTAAAGTTGTCGCTCCAGTTGGGGTCCATTTCCTTGACCAGGTTGGCCCGGTAGTCGCGAAGCAGGAAATTGACCTCCTCGAGCGCCTCGGGGATGTACTCCCCGTCGGCCCAGTAGACCCGGTTGAACGTTTCGCCCGTGTTCGTGCTGTAGAGGTGGAGCCTTCGTTCCTCGTTCGGCTCCACGATGAGCCCCTCCTCGTCCTTCCACCCCGGAGAGCCGATGATTTCGGGGGATATCACCGGTTCGAGCGCGGCGATGGCCCTGCACGGCAATGCCAACAGGGCGGAGCCGACGATGCCCAGCTTCAGAAAGGAGCGGCGACTGAACGGTTCTACGAGAAGGTCGCTATGTTTTCTAAAGGAACGCATCGTCCCCTCCTTTGCTTTTCCTTAGAAAGCATGCGCCATAGTGGCAAAAACGGTGCCCTTTTACCCCGACAGGGAGGGAAAAATCAAGGGAAATTTTAATTCACCAATTAAATCGGTTGATTAACGGATATCGGTTGCACGCGAAGACCGGGGCTTCTCCGGTCTAGTCCTCAATATCGGTTCGCCTGGCGTCAGGCTTGAGACCCTCTGCTTCATTTTCTGCACCGGCGGGAAGATCGGGATGGCAAACTTCGGCGGCCCTGTACTACAATACGATCAATGAAACCGACGCCCTTCAACCCGGAAACCGACCTGGCGCCCCTGCCCTTCGGCGAGCGCTACCGGCAAGCGGCACTTCGCCTCAAGCAGGCCGGACTCGGCTGGGAGCCGCACGCGGGATGCTTCGTCTGGGACCCCGATGGGTGGATCCCCGTGGATTCGCCTTTCCCCGGCCGGGTCTACTTCATCCTCAACCTCGGGCATTTCGTCCGCCTCCTGGGCACGGTCGAGCGCGTGAAGGAGAATCTCGTCTGGCTCCCGACGTGGCACCAGGCGAGGCTTGTTGCCGAGAGGCTCGGCGTGGGCGAAGAGACGACCCGCGCCGTCCTGGCTGAGCGCAGCGCCCCGGAGCCGGGGGAAGAGATTCTTCGCCTCTACGAACGGATCCTATCCGAACTGAAGAAGGCCTAGATGATGGAAGACCTGAAAACCCTGCGCGCCGGGCTCGAGGAGATGCTGCGGGCCCAGAGGCTTGCCGTCCTCTCCACGTCGGACCCCGAAAGCGCCCCGTACAGCAATCTTGTCTCCTTTGCGGCCCTCGATGCCGGCCGGATCCTGTTTGCCACGCCCCGCGCGACGCGCAAGTTCGAAAACCTCAAGGCCGACAACCGGGTGGCCCTGCTCGTCGACAACCGCCGCAACGAGGAGACCGATTTCCACGAGGCCCTGGCAGCCACGGGGCTCGGGCGGGCCGTCGAACTGTCCGGAGAAGAGCGGGCACGGGGGGTTGCCGCATACGCCGCGAAATTCCCCTTCCTGGAGGAATTCGTCCGCGCCCCGTCATGCGCCCTCTTCCGCACAGACGTGGAGAAATGGATCGTCGTGACGAGATTCCAGAATGTGATCGAGGTATTGCCGATTTCATGACCCTCACCCTTTCCCTCGACCGGGTCGAACCCCGGGACCGCGGGCGCGTCGGCGGCAAGGGGTATGCCCTTTCCCGGATGGCCCGGCAGGGGCTTCCCGTCCCCGGCGCCCTGCTCGTCACCGTGGAGGCCTACAGGCGCTACATTGACCGCACCGGGATCGGCGAGGCCATCGCCCTCGAAATCAACCGCAAGATCGCCGACGAGATGCGCTGGGAGGAGATGTGGGACGCGGCGCTGCGCATCCGCACCCTGTTCCTCCGGACCCCTCTGCCCGCAGCCATCCGCGACGTGCTGGCCCGCGACGTCGAGGCACGCTTCCGGGACATTGCCGTCGTCGTGCGCTCCTCGGCCCCCGGCGAGGATTCGGCGAAGGCTTCCTTCGCCGGCTTGCACGAGTCTTTCGTGAACGTCCGGGGCACGGAATCCATTCTCGATCACATCCGCCTCGTCTGGGCCTCGCTGTGGTCCGACGCGGCGCTGTTGTACCGCAAGGAACTCGAGCTCGATATCGCCAGGAGCGCCATGGCGGTCGTCGTCCAGGAGATTGTGGCGGGGGACCGCTCCGGTGTCGCCTTCACCGTGAGCCCCGACGACCCGTCCCGTTCCGTCATCGAGGCCGTCCACGGTCTGAACCAGGGACTCGTCGACGGCACGGTGGAACCGGACCGCTGGATCCTGGACCGAAAAACCGGGCGGGTCCTCTCCCACCGGCCCGCAGAGAGGGAAAAGGCCCTGTATGCCTCCGAGTCGGGAGTGGAGGTTCGCCCTCTCGCCCCCGGCCTGGCGGAGACGCCGCCGTTGACCCCTCAGGAAGTCGCCCTCGTGTTCAGGACTGCCCTGGAGGTCGAGACATTCTTCGGGTCGTCCCAGGACATGGAGTGGACGATCCGAAACGGCGCTTTCCACATCCTGCAGGCGCGCCCCGTGACGGCGGGGGAGCCGGCCGCAGGCGAGGACAAGCGCCCATGGTACCTGACGCTGAGGCGAAGCTTCGAGAACCTCAGGGCGCTCCGGCGGGAGGTGGAGGGCAGGTGGATCCCCGCCATGATCGCCGAGGCCGAGGCGCTGTCGGGCGTCGACCTCGCGGCCCTTCCCGACGAGGCGCTCGCGGCCGAAATCGATCGGCGACAATCGCTCCACGAGAAATGGACCGACATCTACACCGGGCATTTCATCCCGCTGGCCCACGGCATCAGGCTCTTCGGGCAGACCTACAACGACGCCCTCCGGCCCGCGGACCCCTACGAGTTCATGGACCTCCTCGGCGGCACCGAGATGATCAGCCTGGAGCGCAACCGCCTGCTGGGGCGGATGGCCGGCCGGATCCGGGGAAACCCGCGCCTGGCCGAGGCCCTGAAACAGGGCACCCCGGCGGGACTCGACGCCGCCTTCGACGAAGATTTCGAGGCCTTCAGCCGCGGTTTCGGCGATCTCGGCTGCGGCACGGATCGTTGCTTCACGGGACAGTCGGCCCTCGCAGGGCTCCTGCTTCGCATGGCGGAAGCCCCCCCGGCACAAGAACGCTTCGACGCGGGCACGATCGCTCGGCGCCGGGATGGATTCCTGTCCCGCTTCGCGGGCGACGCGCGGAAACGGGCCGCGGAGATTCTCGACCTCGGAAGGGCGAGCTACCGCCTCCGAGACAACGACAACATCCATCTCGGGAAGATCCAGGGAGCGCTCGCGGCCGCCGTCGATGAAGGAATGCGGAGATTGGCCGGGAGGGCGGGGCTGGATGCCGCGGAGCTCTCCGCCGAAGAGACGGCGCGGGCGCTGCGCGACCCGGCCTGGCGACCCCGGGCCGCGACCCCGCAGAAGAGGGGGGCAGGGCCGGGCACGGGCCTCCGTGCCCGCCAGCTGCGCGGGCAGCCGGCGGGGCCAGGACTCGCGCGAGGTCCTGCGCGCGTCATCCGGAGCCCCAAAGACCTGTTGGAAATCCGGGAGGGCGAGATCCTCGTCTGCGACGCCATCGACCCCAACATGACCTTTGCCGTGCCGCTTGCGGCGGGTATCGTGGAGCGCCGCGGCGGGATGCTGATCCACGGCGCCATCATCGCGCGTGAATACGGCATCCCCTGTGTGACGGGTATCCCCGGGGCCGCAGAGCTCATCCGCACGGGCGACCGGGTCAGCGTCGACGGCTGGCTCGGCATCGTGACCATCGAAGCCGCGTCTTCCCTTTGACCGGAAAATGGACTATATAAAACCGAAAGGAGTTGCCGATTGATCCCCCCCGGACAGGAACTCAAGGACGACATCATTCGATATTGCAGGGAGCGCGGCACCGATCTCGTGGGCTTCGCCCCCGTGGAGCGCTGGGACGAGGACGGCATGGTCCCGCCCGATTTCAGGCCGAAAGCCCTGTTCCCGCAGGCGCGCACGGTGATCGTCATCGGCATGTCCATGCCGCTGCCCGTCGTGGAGACGACCCCGTCGGCCCTCCACCAGGAGCTCTACACCACGACCAACCGCCAGCTCGACGACCTGGCCGCGGCGCTCACGCGGCACCTCAA
>CAYZKT010000056.1:7316-14388 GCA_964478885.1 uncultured Syntrophaceae bacterium
CGGTTCGAGACCTTCTGCGGGAAGCTGGGAACGATGCTCGCCGGCGAGGGCGGCATCATGCGCAAGATCGAAAACGGGCGGGAGCTGGTCGCCGAGCTGAATTCCCGCCCGGAGTGGTTCTTCGACCGCCTGAAAAAGATGGTCCTGGACCCGGCGTCCATCGAGCGCCAGAAGCCCGGCATCTGGCCCAACGAGTTCACGCTCCACCGCGCCCCCGACCGTTCCTTTGTCGTGCTGGCCTACATCTGGGATGCGGGCCTGGCCGATACCATCCACGATCACGGTTCCTGGGGGATCATCGGCACGCTCGTCGCGAAGCTGGGGGAGAGGAAATACGAGAGGACAGACGACGGGAAGCGGGAGGGGTACTGCACGCTGCGGGAAACGGCGTTCGGCGTCTTCGGCCCCGGCGAGACGACCTTCGTCCTGCCCCTCGACAAGGGGCTCCACGCCATGGACAACACGACCGACGGGATCGCCGTGAGCATAAACGTCTACGGCAAGACGGTGCGCCAGGGATTCATCCAGTTTTTCGACCCGGTCAAGAACACCGTGACCCGCACCTACCCGCCGCGGACCCTGAAGGAAGTCCTCGCCGTGAAGACCCTGGCGGCAATCGACCCGGGACGGGCCGAGGGGGTCTTCCGGGAGGCCCTCGCCTCATCGCGACCCCCGCAGCTCCGGCAGGAATACGAGGAGGCCCTTCGGAAACTCCGGGGCTGAATGCTGAAATGCAAATCCCCCTCTATCCCCCTTTGTCAAAGGGGAAGGAAAGGGGGATTTTCTTTGCCTTGAGCCTTGCGGCTTTTTACTTCACCTTTTCGAAGTAGGAGTCCTTCACCCCGTCGAGCAGCTGAAGGCTCTTCACCTTGACGGCAAAGACCTCCGCGTCGGGATCATCGGCAAAGGGCTTGAGCTGGGGGTGTTTTTTCAGCAGCTTCTGCCGAACTCGCTTCTTCTTGGCCTTGTCGCCGATGGTGGAAAAGACGCCGCTCACCGTTAGGGCCCTGATCTTCGCACGGTCGGACCCGCAGTCCTCCTCGCGGGAGTCGATCAGGAGGCTCACCGTCCTGTTGGCGGCGAGATTGCGGTACTTCTTCGTCCCCTTCTGGGTCATCATGTAGATCTCGCGGCAGTCGCGGTCGGCCACGTAGGACATGAGCGAGCAGTGGGGCACGTTGTCGGTCACGGTGGCAAGCACGCAGACATCCTTGTCCCTGACGAGTTTCTTCATCTTCTTGAGCATGGGGATCCTCCTATCGCGCAGGCTTCGGGTGTTTTCCGCAGGCCCCGTCACAGAAGCTTCGCGGGCGCCGTCTGCAACTCCTTCTCTTCGTAGAAAACGACCAGAAAGATCTCCCGGTCGGAGCGGTTCACAATGGCGTGGGGGAGACCTGCGGGGATCTCGAAGAGCTCCGGCTCCGCCCCGCTGACGGGGATTTCCTCCTCCCCGGCGATCAGCGCCGCCGGGCCCCCGCAGAACAGGAGCCACTCCGCGGCGCTTCCGTGGGTGTGATTCCCCCGGATCGAGCCGGGCTGCATGGAGGCCACGTGAAGATTGCCAAGGGGCTTCCCCTCGAGCCCCGCCAGGGGAAGGGGGTTCAGCACCCAGCCCCGGGCATCGGTCCACGCCTTCTCCCCAACGGGAACCCGCCGGATTTTCTTCACTCGCACTCCCCTGCCGAAAATCGATTTACGACTTCCTTTTAGCATGCATTCGAGCCGGCAGGCAAGCGGGACCTCCTTGGCGAAGGAATGCCGGTCGGCCCACGTTTTGGGTTGCCATGGGCTGGGGATGTGCTAGAATAGCGCCCATGGAAAAGATCCGCCTCGGAATCAGCACCTGACTGCTGGGGGAAAACGTCCGCTGGAACGGCGGACACGCCCTGGACCGGTTCCTCGCCCACACGCTCGGGAAATACGTCGAGTACGTTCCCGTCTGCCCCGAGGTGGAGTGCGGCTTCGGCATCCCCCGCGACACGTTCCGTCTCGTCGGAGATCCCAACCGGCCGCGGCTCATCATTCACAAGACCGGCGCGGACCACACGGAGAGAATGGAAGCCTGGGCCCGCCGGCGCGTCGAGGAGCTGGAGAAAGAAGACCTCTGCGGGTTCGTCTTCAAGAGCGACTCGCCTTCGAGCGGCATGGAGCGCGTCAAGGTCTACGACGACAAGGGCGTGCCCCGAAAGATCGGCGTGGGTCTCTTCGCCCGGATCTTCATGGAGCGCTTCCCCCTGGCGCCCGTCGAGGAGGAAGGGCGCCTGCACGACCCCGTACTGCGGGAGAACTTCATCGAGCGCATCTTCACCTGCAAGCGATACTGCGACGTGATGGAGGGCACCCGGCAGGTGGCGCGCCTCGTGGATTTCCACACGAAGAACAAGCTCCTGCTCATGGCCCACAGCCCCAAGCACCTCAAGGAGATGGGAAGTCTCGTGGCCCACGCGAAGCAGGTCCCGGCGCGCGAGCTCGTCGAGCGCTACGAGGGCCTTCTCATGGAGGCCATGGCGCTCAAGCCCACGGCGGCCAAGCACGAAAACGTCCTGACCCACATCATGGGCTACTTCAAGAAGGACCTCAACGCCGACGAAAAGCAGGAACTCCTCGACGTGATCCGAACCTACCGCAAGGGGCTCATCCCCCTCATCGTCCCCGTCACCCTGCTTGCCCACTACGTCCGGAAGTACAGCCAGCCCTACCTGAAAGAACAGACCTATCTCAATCCGCACCCGGCAGAGCTGATGCTCCGGAACCACGTATAAGAGGCCGTTGACCGGGGACGCATCCGACCAACCAGAAGAAGGTAAGAAGGTGAGAGGGTAAGAACGTTGGATAAGTCGGTGGCCGAAGTCACGCCCCTGCTTCTCCAACCTTCTCGCCTTCTTACCCTCTTACCTTCTTGTCATCCTGTCCAGTTGACGCAGTCTGCCGGCGGCAGTATCTTATCGACATGCGGCGCAGCGTCGAAAAAGAGATCCCCCGGCTTCTGCTCGACTGGTACCGGACGAACAAGCGGGACCTGCCCTGGCGCAAAACGAGCGACCCCTACCGCATCTGGGTGGCCGAGATCATGCTCCAGCAGACCCGTGTCGACACGGTCATCCCCTACTACGAACGCTTCCTGGAACGGTTCCCCGACGTGAACGCCCTGGCCCGGGCCCGCACGGACGCGGTCCTCAAGGCATGGGAAGGCCTCGGCTACTATTCCCGCGCCCGGCACCTCCTCGAGGCGGCTGGCATCGTGGCCGGGCAGTTGGGCGGCAGGATCCCCTCGGACCCGGACGGGCTCCGAAAACTGCCCGGCGTGGGCGCATACACAGCCGGGGCGATCCTGAGCATCGCCTTCGGGAAACGCGCCGCAGCCGTCGACGGCAACGTGATCCGCGTCATCGCACGTCTCTTCGCGATCGAAGACCCCGTAGATGGGGGAAAGGCAAGAAAACGGATCGGCGCTCTTGCGGAGCAGCTCGTCCCGGCAAGCGATCCCGGCCGCTACAACCAGGCCCTCATGGATCTCGGCTCCGGCGTCTGCACCCCCCGCAGTCCCGATTGCCCGGCCTGTCCGCTGGCCGCCGCATGCGGGGCGCGGGACATGGGGCTTCAGGATTCGATCCCCGCGAAGAACGCGCAGGCGGCCGTGCCGCACCGCGAGGCGGTCGCCGCCCTCATCCGCAACAAACGGGAAGAGACACTCCTCATCAAGCGGCCGGCCAGGGGGCTGCTCGGGGGTCTCTGGCGTTTCCCCGGGGGTCTCCTCGCGGAAGGGGAGGCGCCTGCCGCGGGGTTGCGCAGGATCCTCCGCGATGAGCTCGGTCTGAAGGGGACTCCCGGGAAGGAATGGCTTGCCGTCGAACACGGGTACTCCCACTTTTCCGTTGCGGTGCACGTCCTGTCCTGCACGATTCGGGGAGAGCTTACGCATGCCGGCAGCTGCGTGCAATACCGATGGGTCGGTGCAAAGGGGTTTTCCCGCCTTGCCGTCTCGAGGCTCGAGAGGAAAGTCCAGGCGGCGCTGCAATCGGTCTGGCCGGCGGCAAACCCGATTGAAGATGGCAAAGCAACACCGAAACGTGTTAAGTAAACGGGAGTTTGCGTACCGGGGAACCCCATGAGCAAGGACCACATCCCGGCGACACCGGCCATCCGGGTTTTGAAAGACAACGGGGTCGACTTCGTCCCCCGCCCCTACAAGTACGAGGAGAGGGGCGGCACGGAGGTCGCGGCCAGGGAACTGGGCGTCGACGAGCACCTGACCGTGAAGACGCTCGTCATGGAGGACGAGAAGAAGGCGCCCTTCGTCGTCCTCATGCACGGCGACAGGGAGGTCTCCACCCGGGAGCTCGCCAGGACCCTGGGCGTCAAAACGGTGCAGCCCTGCGACCCGGCTGCGGCCAACCGCCACACGGGCTACATGGTAGGAGGGACATCCCCCTTCGGCACGAAGAAGGCCCTTCCCGTCTACGCGGAGGAGACCATTCTCTCCCTTCCCGCGATCTACATCAATGCGGGTCGCAAGGGCTTGCTCGTGGAGATGAAGCCGGCCGACCTCGTGAGGCTCTTGAAGCCCGTGACGGTCAAAGTAGCCCGGTGACAAACATGGAGGTCAGGAAGTTTTGAAGTTATGAAGCTTGGGGGACGCATCAGGTTGCGAATGCCCGAAAGCTCGTCCAAGCTTCTCAATTTCGCAGCTTCTCAGCTTCCGCGTCCATGCAGTGCATACGCACGATCACCGACACGGTACCTCGAATGAAGATGAAACGATCCGCTGACGAAGAAACCCTCATCATCGAGTGCCTGCGTTGCGGGACGAAGAACCGCGTCCCTCGATCCCGCATCGAAGACCGCCCTCGCTGCGGGCAGTGCCATGCGCCACTCGACGCCGAGGCCTTCACGGTGCGGCCGCTGGAGACCGCCGACGGCAGCTTCGCCCGCGACGTGCTGGCTGCCGATTCGCCTGCCCTTGTCTTTTCTTACACCCCCACGTGCCCGTACTGCCGGATGCTCTCGCCTGTCATCGACGGGCTGGCCGTCAAATTCGAGGGCAGTGCCCTGATCGCGCGGATCAACGTCACGGTCAACCCCGTCACCGCGCAGCAGTACGGCATCGAGGGCGTGCCGACGCTGCTGCTGTTTCGCGAGGGGAAGCTCGTGAAGAGGCTCGTCGGCGTCCTGTCGGGGGATGAGATCGAACGCAACCTGAAAGGAATCATCAAGCTGTCGTGACCGACACCCGGGACAAGCTGAAGGAAGGAATCCAAAACGGATTGAAACGGGGCTGGGGAGCGTTTCGCTGGCTCATGAAGATCGTCATCCCCATGTCCTTTCTGACCGCCGTGCTGGCCTGGACCGGGTGGCTGGTCTACCTGGATTTTCTGCTGGCGCCCCTCACGGGATTCCTGGGGCTTCCGTCCATGGCGGCCTTGCCCATCCTCATCGGGGGCCTCACGGGCATCTACGGAGGCATTGCGGCCATGGCGGTGCTGCCTTTCACCGTCGCGGAGATGACCCTGCTGGCCAACTTCCTCCTCATCTGCCACAACCTCATTCAGGAAGGGGTCATCCAGGCCAAGTCCGGCCTCAACCCCGTGAAGGCGACGCTGTTCCGGGTCGTTGCCGCCGTGGCCACCGTCTGGGCCATGACCTTCTTCATCGAAACCGATCCCTCCGCGTCGGCGCAGGCGGGGGCGCTGGCCGCCTCCACGCAGGCCTTTCACGCCATGGTCTACGACTGGGCCGTCTCGATGCTGACCCTGTCGGTGAAGATCTTCTTCATCATCATGGCGATCCTCACCCTGCTGGACATCGCGAAGAGCATGGGGTGGGTCATGCCCATCGTGAGGGCCCTGTCGCCGTTCCTGCGCGTCCTGGGCCTGAGCGAAAAGGTGGGAATCCTGTGGATGACGGCCGTCATCTTCGGCCTGACCTACGGCGGGGCCGTGATCGTGGAGGAAGCCCGTCAGGGGCACATCTCGAAGGAGGAACTCGAAGAGCTGCAGCTCTCCATCGGGATCAACCACTCCATGGTGGAAGACCCGGTCCTGTTCCTGGCTTTCGGGATCAGCGCCTTCTGGCTCTGGGTGCCGCGTCTCATCACGGCCATGGCGGCCACCCGGATGCTCACCCTCTGGGTGTCCCTTCGCAGGAAATCGGTCAGCCCGGCGGCCTGAACCTCTTCAGGCATGCCTGCAGAAAACGCCCGGCTTCGTCGAGACCGTTGCGGTAGGCCTCGTCAAAGGCATCGTCTCCCATCCGGCAGGTAAGAAAGACAGGCGTGTAATAGATCGACGTGAATTCCCGGACCTCGGTGGACTCCTCCCCGTAGAGGGCCTTCAGGGTCTCCTCCGTCTGCTTTCGCCAGAGCAGGAACTCCCCGGATGAGCAGCTTCCGTTCCTGATCCGTTCTATCTCTCTTTCGTGTCTTTCGAGTCTTGCCACAATCGGTGCTGTGGATGATCGCCGGGATCTATCGCCATCGTTCTTCATAAGCGTTTATCTTTCTTAGATATTTTCCCTGTGCGGGTCGGCAGTACCCACGGGATCCTCTTTTACCGATTGTGCTGTAGACGACAGATGAATCGAAACGGGGTATTCTCTGCAGATCGATCCCTCATCTACAATTTGAAGATATCGGATCCATTGACAACTATTCGATCTCGCCCCTTTTCATTTTACTCTTGACATGGAAGGCACGCTTAATTATTTTGTGTGCGAAACGATAGGGGGAAGAGTTTGGCTCTATTCGAAGATTGCATCCTGTTTCTGCTCGGGAAAGCGTACCAAAAGGCACAGGGGATTTACAAGACCCACCTTACGCCTTATGGGCTGACGCCCATGCAGTTTCTCGTTCTCGAAGCCCTCTTCGAGGAGGAAGGCATTTCGGCCGGAGACCTGGGTAAGAAACTGGTGCTGGACAATGCGACTCTTTCCGGTATCCTAGGCAGGCTTTCGGACAGCGGCTGGATCTCGAAGAGCCCCGACATTGAGGACCGGCGACTTCTTCGGCTTGCCCTCACGCCGAAGGCAAGAGAACAGCAAGCGGCCCTGATGCGTGAAGGAGACCGGGCCCATTCGT
>CAYZKT010000057.1:0-14236 GCA_964478885.1 uncultured Syntrophaceae bacterium
CGTCGTCCTGTCGATCGTCATCGAGCTGGGCCTCATCACGAGCGGCGTCGCCCGCTACCATTTCACGGCGCTGCGCGAATACCTCAGCGGAAGCCGCGAGTACCAGTTCGCCAAGCGCGTGAAGAACGCCGCCCAGAGGGCCGTCGTGAAGATGACAACGCCCCCGGAACCCTCGGTCTACGCGTTGTCCAAGCCGGACATCTACCGCAGAGCGGCTCCCTCCGTCGTGCTCGTGAGCTGCCCCGGAAAGGGCTACGGCACGGGGTTCTTCTACGGCGGCAACGGGGTGGTGGTCACCAACCACCACGTGATGAGGGGTGTGGATCATGCCGAGATCGTCACGCAGAACGGCCGGCGCTACCCCGTTCACGGCATCGTGGCCGAGGACCCGGCCCACGATCTGATCCTGCTCGCGACGGGCGTCCCCCCCTCCGAGGTGAGACGCCTGCCCGTGAACCCCGCGGCCGCCGACCCCGGCGACCGCGTCATCGTCGTGAGCCGGCACAAGGTCTTCACCGACGCCCTTGCCGAAGGCACCGTGTCGCCCGTGCCCATCCCGCCCTGGATGGGGATCCGCCTCGCAACGCCCCTGACCTACGGGGCCAGCGGCAGCCCTGTCTGCAACACGCGGGGGGAGGTGGTCGCGGTCATCTGGGCGGGAGACCAGAAAGACAACCTGACGGGGTTCGCCGTCCCGGCGGCGAAACTGTCGGCCCTGGCCGCGCGGAACCCCTATCCCCTCTCGCAGATCAACGTCACGGAGACCCTGGACACGAACATCCTCGTCACGTCCGCCGCGCGCAACGACGCCCCGCAGCAATGAGGAGGCCGTGTTCGGCTGAGACCGCCTACCGCATGTTTTTCCCGACCTGCAGCAGGGTGACGGACGCGACGACGAGGAAGACGCCGGCGACCTGCCAGGGGCTCATCGTCTCGCCGAGAAAGAGGAACGCGATCACCGCCGCGGCGATGGGCTGCAACGTGGCGGTAATGCTGGCGTGGGTGGAACGGATCAGGCGCAGGCCCTTGTTGTAGAGGCCCAGCGAGATCGCCGTGCCGACGATGCTGATGAAGAGGATCCAGAACCACTGGACGGCGTCATAGGATCGGGTCAGCCCCTCCAGGGGCTTATGCAGGAGGTTACAGGCCGCCGCGGAGAAGAGGGAAGCGTAGAAGAGGACCGTCCAGGGTTTGTGCCGGCGCAGGGCCGACTCGCTCAGGACGGTGTAGCCGCTCAGAAACGCCGCCGCGCCGAGCCCGCCGGCAATGCCCGCCCGGTTGAGGCTCAGCAGGTCGAGCGAATAGGCGCCGACGGCCAGGTAGCAGCCGAGTCCGGAGCCCGCGATGGCCAGCACGGTCGCCGGCGAGTGGCGCTCCCGGGAGAAGGCCAGGGCATAGGCGGCGACGAGAACGGGCGACTGGTACTGCAGCAGGATCGCCGCCGCCACCTGGATCTTGCTGATGGCATAGAAGTAGGTGAACATGGTTGCCGCCAGCACGAAACCAAGGAGGATGAGGCGGGGCAGGCTCTGCCTCGGGATGCGCAGGCAGGAAGGGTCGGCCAGCGCCAGCCATGCCAGGAGAACCGCCGAGGCGACGGCCGTGCGGACCTGTACGAGCTGACAGGGGGTGACGCCCCCGTGAAAGAGGAACTTGGAAGCCGTTCCCGTGGCTGCAAAGAGCACGGCGGACAGGGCGACGTAGAGATAACCGAATCGGGCCGACGAGCTCACCACAACCCCTTTCCATGTCGGACGCCGATCTCTGTATCACATCCGGACTCGATTCCCCGCATAAAATTCCGCAAATCCCGCCGTCCGTGGATTCACGGTGAATGCTTCAAATCTTCGCCAAGCTGTGATAGGGAAGAAGTAACGTTCTTCTGCCTCGTTTCGCGACCAGTCACTTCCCGGGGGGTGTCTTGATATGGCCCGACGAAAGCAGCCAGCCGGCAGGATCGATCTCAAGGCGCTCGAAGCATCGGAAATCAGGGTACGCTTGAAGGAAGTGGGCCCCGTGGCGGAGATACGGCTCACCCGGGCGAACCTGCCGCTTTTCGAGGAGGACGAGTTCGAGCTGTCGCTGGCCTGGGGAGGCCAGCGGAAGAAGTTCAAGATCCCCGTCCGCGAGGGCAAGCCGCTCTTCGGCGCGCTGCCCGATTCGGTGACCCCTCTCACGGACAGAAAGCCGCAGAAGGGCAGCCAGACCCTCATCCGCGAGCTCACGCTGGCTGGAGCCGCCGGCGAGGCGACCTTCCCGATGAGCTGGGGCTACGCCATCCCCGAGGAATGGAAGCCCCTGGAGCAGGTCTACAACCGGGTCATCGAGATGGCCAGAACGCTCAGCGGCTGGCAGGTCTTTTAGCCGGGTTCAGGGGCCAGGGTCCAGGGGACAGGGCAAGAAAGAAGGCATAACGCTTGTCCATCGCACGCATGCGCATCCCCGAAGTCCCGGCTTCTTCGCTTCCTGGCTTCCCGCTTGTTTCGTCGCGATTCTTGCTGTAAAGATTCTCTTGGCAGCGTTTGCGCTCACTGGCCGGTTGAAACCTTGGTTTATTTCGAGTAATGTAGCGCAGCAAATCGGGGAACAGAAACACTCACAACATGAACAAGGAGGAAGCGCTATGAGGACGAGACTACACGAGAAGGTTGCAAAATGTGCAGTCCTGTTGTTTGCGGCCGTGATCCTGATCGGTTTCTCGGGCAACGCACTTGCCGTCACTCTGACGCTCGGCCACGGGGCCTCGCCCGGGAATCCCCGCACCATCGCTGCGGAGGCTTTCGCCAAGATGGTTTCGGAGCGCACGAAAGGCAGTGTCACCATCAAGATCGCAGGGTCTGAGCAGCTCGGAAGCGACGTGGCCATGCTGACATCCCTGCGGATCGGCGCGCTCGACCTGACCGCCAACAGCCAGGGCCCGGCCGCCGGCCTGGTTCCGGAAGTGGCAGCCCTGGGCCTGCCCTTCCTGTTTTCCGACGCCGACGCCGCCTACAAGGTGCTCAGCGGGCCCGTCGGCGAGCAGCTAAACAAGAAGTTTGCCGCATTGGGCATCGTGGTCCTGGACTGGTGGGACAACGGGATCCGCAACATCACGAATTCGAAGCGGCCCATCAGCATGCCGGCCGACCTCAAGGGGCTCAAGATTCGCACCCCGGCGGATCCGATGACCGTGGATATTTTCCAGGCGCTCGGCGCGGCCACCCAGCAGATCGCCTTCGGCGAGCTGTACGTCGCCCTCCAGCAGGGCGTCGTCGACGGCCAGGAAAACCCCCTTGCCAACATCGCCAGCAACAAGCTCTACGAGGTGAACAAGTACGTTTCCCTCTCCGGCCACAAGTGGGAGTGCACGCCGTTCCTGATGTCTGCGGTCGCCGTGAAGAAGCTCAAACCGGCCGAGCTGGAAATCGTCAAGAAGGCCGCGAAAGAGGCGGGGGCCCTCCAGCGCCGCCTGATGGCCGAAACGGACAAGAAGCTGCTGGCCGAGTTCAAGGCAAATCCCAACATCGCCGTCAACCAGGCAAACCGCGCTGCCTTCCAGGCGGCCACGGCAAGCGTGGTCGAAAAGTGGGAGGCGAAGCCCTTCGGCCCCTTTGTCAGGGATCTCGTCGCTGCGGCGAAGAAGAAGTGACGGCCCGATGATGGTTGATCATGGCGGGGGCCCGCTCGTCTCGGGGTCCGCGGGCCGGCGCATGGCTCTTGCCGCGGCGAGCGGCATCGATCGCCTGATTACGCGTCTGTGCCGTTTCATCGTTCTGGTGACGGGGATCGCGCTGACGATCCTCCTCACCGGCAACGTGGTGGCGCGCTACGTGCTGGCCAGCGGCGGCATCGATGCCGCGCAGGAGCTCCCGGAGCTCCTGTTTCCATGGTTCGTCGTCGCGGGGATCGTACTGGCCGCACAGGCGGGCGGGCATCTGGGGGTTGACTGGCTCTACGACCGGCTCGGGCCGCGCGGGCGTGTCTGGCTTCTGCATCTCGTGAACGCGATCGTGATCGTGTCCTACCTGATTCTCTGCTGGCAGTCGCTGCTCCTGGCGGAGAACACGTGGGTGCAGGTCAGTCCCGTGCTCAAAATTCCGACCAGCCAGGGGTACGTGGCCGTGGCGCTGGGCTGCCTGCTTCTTGCTTTTGCGGCGGCATGCTCCTCCGTGCGCATTGCATTGACCGGGCCCGAAACGCGATTCACGCTCACCTATAAAGAGACCTGACCATGAGTTTCGTCCTCACCCTTGCGTTTATCGTGCTCATGCTGCTCGCTGTCCCGGTGGGGCATGGGATGGTCATCGCAGCGGCCGCGGCGGTCCTGTGGGATGGGACCCTGCCGCTCATGATTGTGGCCCAGCAGCTGTTCCAGCAGACCCAGTCGTTCCCGATGCTGGCCCTGCCTTTCTTCATGCTGGCGGGAAGCCTGATGATGGGCGGCCGGCTTGGAAAGGAACTCCTGACCTTTGCCTCCGAGTTCATGAAGCGCTTCACGGGGGGCGAGCTCTCGACCACCGTGGTGGCCTCCGCCGTCTTCGGCGGCGTTTCCGGAAGCGCCGTCGCCAACTCGTCGGCCCTCGGTCCGGTCCTCATCCCCTGGCAGAAAAAGTGCGGCTACCCCGCCGGGCTGTGCGCGGCCAATATGTCGACGTCGTCCGTCCTCGATATCCTGATCCCGCCGTCGATCCCCTTGATTCTCTACTCCCTGATCAGCGGCGTGAGCGTGGCCGACCTCTTTATGGCCGGCGTTCTGCCGGGCCTGCTCATGGCGGCAAGCTTCATTTTCCTGTGCTGGTGGATCTCCAGGCGCCGGGGTTACAAGAACACCGGTTCGGCGATCGGGAAACGGGAATTGCTTCGGCTCGCCCTCAAATCGCTCCCCGCGCTCGTCATGCCGGTCTGGATCCTCGTTTTTCTGCGCTTCGGGGTTGCGACGCCGACCGAGGTGGCCGTGCTTGCCGTCGTCTACTCCATCCTGCTGAGCGTCCTGCTGTACAGGGACCTCAACTGGGCCCGCTTCAAGGAGGCGATGGTCGAGGCCGGGATCGCCACCGGCATCGTGATGCTGGTGATCATGGGCAGCGCGGCCTGCGGCTGGCTTCTGACGTTCGACGAGGTACCGGCGCGGTTTGTCGCCTGGGTGTCCGCGACGATCCAGAGTCCCTGGCTTATTCTGATGGCGATGAACGTGGTGCTGCTCATCGTCGGCATGCCCCTCGACCTGCCGCCGGCCCTGCTTCTTTTCGGGCCCATTTTCGTGCCGCTGGGGTTGTCTCTTGGCCTGGACCCCGTCCAGCTCGGGCTGATCATGGTCATCAACCTGGGAATCGGGATCTACACGCCGCCTGTGGGGACCACGCTGTTCATCTCCACGTCCATCGCAAAATGTACGCTTGACGAAACGACCCGGGAACTCTGGCCGTTCTTCTTCGCCGCGGTGCTTCTGCTGCTGGCGATAACGTACATCCCTGCGCTGACCCTTTACTGAGCTGCGGTGAGGCGCAGGCGCTCCATAACGCGGGGCGCACGACAGTGGGCTCGACATTCTGTAATCCTGTCATCCCGGGCATGCCCCGGGATCCGGAAGCCGTTTGGGTTCCCGCTTGCGCGGGAATGACATCCCGGCAGGAGTTTGTTCTTGAGATCAGGACGATCAAACCATTGAAGGAGAATACGAAGACATGTCGCTTGAGAAGAGAGTTGCGATTGTGACGGGGGCAGGCTCGCCCAGGGGGATCGGGCGCACCATCGCCCTGACCCTGGCGAAGCAGGGCGCCGATGTCGTGGTCTGTGACGTGGATCTGGCGGGTGCGGAAACCGTGGCCGGGGAGATCAGGGCCATGAAGCGCAATGCGATTGCCGTCCAGGCCGATGTGACGAAGCAGCGGGATGTGGCCGAACTGGTTCGCACGGCGCTCGAACGCTTCGGCAGGATCGACATCCTGGTGAACAACGCGGGGATCACCCAGCCGATCAAGGTGGTGGACATGACCGAAGCGGACTGGGACCGCATCATGGCCGTCAACCTGAAAGGAACGTTCCTCTGCTCCAAGGCGGTCCTTGCCGCGATGATCAAGCAGGGGTACGGCCGCATCGTGAACATGAGCTCCGTGTCGGCAAAGCGAGGCGGGGGCGTATTCGGCGGGGCCCACTACTCCGCGGCCAAGGCGGGCATTCTCGGGTTCGCCAAGGCCCTTGCGCGAGAGGTTGCCGCCTGCGGGATCACGGTCAACTCCGTGGCCCCCGGGCTGATCGCTACGGACATCCGCGGGGGCCTCGAATCGCCCGAGCGGCAGAAGGAGATGTCCAGGGAGATCCCCGTCCAGAGGCTGGGAACGCCGGAGGAAGTGGCCGCAACGGTCGCATTTCTGGCTTCCGAGGAAGCCGCCTACATTACCGGCGAGGACATCGACATCAACGGCGGCTCCCATATGGATTAGCGCCGCGGCCTTTTTCCCCGGAGCGTCCGCGCCCGGGGTGCTCGGAAACTCGGCGTGAGCGCGTTGCCGGCGGGTTTCACCCGCTCGGCGGCGGCTCACGCTTGCTTTTTCCGGGACGACATTCGAGAATGATTCCGCCGGCGGACCCCCTCGAGGAAGAACCGTTGTCTTCCCGCAACAAGATCGCACGGATTTGTCTCAGGCGACGTCTTTACTGAAAGATCCCCTTGATTTTGTCCGTGAGGGACCGGGTGCCTTTTTCGGCCGTCTTGCGGGCGTCGAGGAGGCTGCGGTTGAGCGTGTCGACCACGATGGGCATCGTCAGCCGGTCGTGGAGGGCGGCGAGGATCCGGCTGAACACCGCAGAGGGCTCCGCCCCGTCCCCGCCCACGTTTCGCAGGTGCATGTCGGGGATCGCGGCGCTGGCCGCCCCGGAGGGCAGGTCGGGCGTGTAGAGCGTAACGCGTCCCCCGTTGAGAGTGAATTCCCGGATCAGGAGTTTCTTCCCCGGCTTTCGCGTGCCGTTCTCTCCGCCGGCCAGCCCCGCCTCTCTCGCCTTCCGCTCGGCGTGTGTCGCGATGGTCTTGAAATTGTCCGTGCCGCCCCGTTTCTCGTAGATGATGTCGGGCTGGACCACCTCGATGCGCTTCACGACGATCGTGTCCCGCAGGAGCGATCCGATTTCGAGATCGACGGAGATGGACGCCGCCTTCGCCGCGTGGGCGGATCGGTACCCCCTCGGGTTGCCCAGGCGAAAATTCGTCACCGTCGCCTCGCCGGAGAGGAAGGAGACGCGCACGTCGTCGATATGGACCTCCGTGCCCGTGATCCCGGGCCCGTAGGTGTTGATGGCCTTCGTGATGATCGAATCCAGCCGGGTGATCACGACGAAGACCGCGAGAGCGATTGCGACGGTCACCATGCCGGCCGTGATGAGCAGCTTTTTCATGGTTTGCACCCGATGTCCGGTTTCTCCAGGCCCCCTTTTTCTATATCGGACGATCCCGTTTGTCCATGAGGGACTGCCGCAGGCCGCCGTGCGGTTACAAAACCGGTACGGCCGGGGCGGTTCCGGCCAGCCCCACGGCCGCTGAAGTCGTTGAAGAAAAAAGAGATTTTCGACCCAGTTTGCGCTTGCGTTGAAGGGGGCAACCTTCTATAATCAGCGCCGTTTTGGGTGCAGTCCGGTGGACCCCTGTCTCACTCGAATCATCATTTCAATAAAAAGGAGAGGCGACTTATGAAGAAGACCTGGACGCTCATGATCGTCATGGTCGTCGCGGCGGCGTTTCTGGTGACGCCCTGTTTCGCGAAGACCACCTGGAACGCAAACTCGGTATGGCCCCCGAAGAACCATCACAGCGTCGGCCTCGTGGAGTTTTCCGACAAGGTGAAGAAGGCCACCAACGGCGAGCTGGAACTGGTGGTGAGCAGCGGCGGCGCCCTGGGCTACAAGGGCCCCGAACTGCTGAAGGTCGTCCGGGACGGTTTGGTGCCTGTCTCCGACATGCTGATCAGCGGCGTGGCGGGCGACGAGAAGGTCTTCCAGATTGTGACACTCCCCTTTCTGTGCAGGGATTTTGCGGAGCTCAAGCTCCTTATCGACATCGCCCGTCCCTCCTTCGACAGGGTGGCCGAGTCCAAATGGAAACAGAAGATCCTCTACATCGCGCCCTGGCCGGGAGCCGGGCTCTGGACGAAGAAGAAGATCACGACCCTCGAGGAGATGAAGGGCCTCAAGACCCGCACCTATGACAAGAACGGCGCCCTCGTGATGGAAGCCGTCGGGGCGACCCCGCTGGCGCTTCCCTTCAGCGAGGTGTACACCTCCCTGCAGACGGGCGTCATCGATTCGGTCATGACTTCCTCCCCCACCGCCGTTGACGCCAAGTTCTGGGAAGTGCTCAAGTACTACGAGCCCCTGAACATCACCATCGCCACGAACATGGTCACCGTCAACCTGGCCGCCTTCCGCAAGCTCCCCAAGGCCCAGCAGGATGCCCTGGTGAAGGCCGGCAAGGAGATGGAAGCGTCCATGTGGCAGAAGGTGCCCCGGATCGACAAGGAACAGGAAGGCATCAGCAACAAGAACGGCATCGAGACGGTAAAGCCCTCGAAGAAGCTCATCGCCGAATTGGAAAAGATCACGGAGAAGATCCGCGCCGACTGGCTGAAGGACGCCCCCGCGGAAGGCAAGAGGATCTACGCCGATTACATGAAGAAGGTGAAGCGGTAGTCGGCCGCTGTTGAAGAAACGGACAACGGGGACCCCGGAGCGCGCTTCCGGGGTCCTTCGTCATCTGGATGGAGGAAAGCGGAGGACGGGACATGAAACGGCTCATCCACCTCATCGACAATCTCTCCGGCATCGGCGGATGGACGGCGGGTGTTCTGATGGCCGCGGCGCTGGCGGTTTCCATCGCCGAGATCGTGATACGAACTGGCTTTGACGGCACGCTGTACATCACCGACGAGTACACGGGCTACCTCATGTCCATGCTCACCTTCATGGGGCTGGCCTACACGCTCCGGGAGCGGGGGCACATCCGCATGATGTTCCTGCCCCACATCCTCAAGGGCAGGGCCCACGTCATCTACAACATGATCTGCTTCACCGTAGGCTTCCTCTTCTGCGCCGGGCTGACCCTCTTCACCGGGGAGTTCTTCTGGGACTCCGTCGTCAGCGAGTCCCAGTCCATGCAGGTTTCCGAAACCTACCTGGCCATTCCGCAGTTCTTCCTCCCCGTGGGGTCGCTGCTTCTGACCCTGCAGTTCGCGGCCGAGTTCCTCAAGGGCCTTGCCGTGCTGCGGGGCGACACGGGAGGGCTTCGCATTCTCGAGGAGGCCGACGACCTCGGCCGGTAATTCGATTTGAGCACGGAGTGACGTTCGATGCAGCTTGACATGGGACCCGTATCCGCCACGATTTGCGGCCTGCTGATTCTCTTCCTGGGCGGTTCCGTCTGGATCGGCATTTCGCTGTTCCTGGTGGGGATCGGCGGCTTCTTTTTCTACAGCGACGTGGCCTTCGGCTCGATCATCGCCAACGTGGCCTGGAACCAGACGAGCGGCTCGGCCATGATGGCGCTGCCCTTCTTCATCTGGATGGGGGAGATTCTCTTCCGCAGCCGGATCTCGTCGGATCTCTTTCGGGGGCTTGCGCCCTGGATGGACGCGATCCCGGGCAGGCTCGTCCACGTCAACATCATGGCCTGCACCTTCTTTGCCGCCGTGAGCGGCTCCTCGGCGGCCACGACGGCCACCGTGGGCAAGATCACCGTCCCCGAGCTGCAGAAGCGCAACTACGACCGGGACCTTTCCATCGGCTCGCTCGCCGGTGCGGGGACGCTGGGATTCATGATCCCGCCCAGCATGATGATGCTCGTCTACGGCATCATCGGCGACGTGAGCATCGGCAAGCTCTTCATCGCGGGCTTCGTCCCCGGCATCCTGATCGCGGGCCTCTTCAGCGGGTACATCTTCATGCGGAGCCTCATCGACCCGGCGCTTGCGCCGAGGGCCGACGACCGGTTCACCTGGTCGGACCGCATCCGGGCCATCCCGGCCATTGCGCCCGTCATCGTCCTGGTGCTCATGGTGCTGGGGAGCATCTACCTGGGGTGGGCCACCCCGACGGAGGCGGGCGCCGTGGGGGTCGTGGGAGCCTTCTTTTTCGCGGCCCTGACGCGCAGCCTCTCCCTGGACGTCTTCAAGATGAGCCTCGTCAACTCCGTGAAGACGAGCTGTATGATCATGCTCATCGTCATGGGCGCCTCCTACCTCTCGAACGTCATGGGATTCCTCGGCATCACGAGGGCCCTGACCCAGTTCGTCGTTTCGATGAACCTGTCGCCCTACATGCTCATCGCCATCCTGACGGTCCTCTACCTGTTCCTGGGGTGCCTCATCGACGGCTTTTCCATGATCGTCATGACGGCGCCGCTGGTGCTTCCCCTGATCGACGCGGCGGGCTTCGACCTCGTGTGGTTCGGCATCTACCTCGTGGTCATGATCGAGCTGGCGCAGGTCACTCCGCCCGTGGGCTTCAACCTCTTCGTCATCAGCGGGCTCAACAACGACGACCTGTTCACCATCGCCAGGGCGGCCTTTCCCTTCTTCCTGCTCATGCTGCTGGCGACGGTGCTGCTGACGGTTTTCCCCGAGATCGCCCTGTACCTGCCGGGCAAGATGAAGTGAAAGGGACGCTCCCATGAAGAACATCGACCTCAACTGCGACATGGGGGAGAGTTTCGGCGCCTGGACCATGGGGATGGACGGGGAGGTGATCCGGCACGTCACCTCCGCCAACATCGCCTGCGGCTTCCACGCCGGCGACCCCCGGGTCATGTACAAAACGGTGAAGCTCGCGAAGGAGTGCGGCGTGGGCGTGGGCGCCCACCCGGGCTACCCGGACCTCGTGGGCTTCGGCAGGCGCAACCTGGGCTGCACCCCCGACGAGGTCCGCGACGACGTCGCCTACCAGATCGGCGCCATGAAGGCCTTCTGCGCCATTCACGGCGTCGCGCTGCAGCACGTCAAGCCCCACGGCAGCCTATACAACATGAGCGTCGGAAACGAGGCGATGATCCGCGCCATTGTGGAAGCCGTTGCGGGCGTGGACCGCAACGTCATCTACCTCGCCCTCGGCGGGGACCAGGAACCGCTGGTTGCGAGAATCGCAAAGGAGTCGGGCATCCGGGTTGCCTTCGAGGCCTTCCCCGACCGCGCCTACACGCCCGGGGGCAAACTTGCCCCGAGGGGCCTTACCGGCGCCGTCATCAAGGACCCGAAGACGGCTGCCGAGCGCGCCCTGCGAATGGCGAAGGAAGGGAAGATCGTCGCCACCGACGGCAGCGTCCTCGAAATGCGGATCGACACGATCTGCGTCCATGGCGACAACCCGTCGGCGGTGGAGCTGGTCAGGACGATCCGCTCGGCGATCGAAGCGGAGGGGATACAGGTCGTCCCCATGGGCACCTTCATTTAGGCTGGTGAAAAAGGCCCATCTGCGGCGTTGCCCTCGTCCCTCCTCGCTCGACGTACGCTCAAAGTACGCCTCGCTCCTCGGGATGTCGGGCGCCTTGCATCTGGACCTTTTTGACCAGCCTGTAAGAAAATACATCGATGTCGACTGCATTGTATGACAAGCCCCGCATCCGCCTGAGCGGGGACAGGGCCTTCCTCGTCGAATACGGCGACGCGATCGACCCCGCCGTCAACGAGAAGGTGCGCGCCGTGACGGCGCTCGTCAAGCGGAGCCTCCCCGAAGGCGTCGAGGCCGTGATCCCGGCGTACCGGAACCTCTCGATCCTCTACGACCCGCTGGTCACGTCGCCCGATCGGATCCTCCCGCACCTCATGGGGCTCGAGGCGCGCCTGCGCGAGATCGAGATCCCGGAGCCGCGCACCGTGGAAATTCCCGTCCGGTACGGGGGGGAGTACGGGCCGGACCTCGGGTTCGTGGCGGAGCACAGCGGCCTGACCGTCGAGGAGGTCATCGCCATCCACGCCGGCACGGTGTACCCTATCTACATGATTGGATTCACCCCCGGTTTCTGCTACCTGGGCGGGCTCGACAACCGGATCCACACGCCCAGGCGAAAGACGCCCCGGACCCTCCTGCCCGGCGGTTCCGTGGGCATCGCCGAGGCGCAGACGGGCATGTACCCCGTCGACAGCCCCGGCGGGTGGCAGATCATCGGCCGCACCCCCCTCCGTCTCTTCGCCCCCGAGCGGGAGAACCCCTTTCTCTACGACGCGGGGGATTTCATCCGATTCGTGCCGGTTTCGGATGCCGCGTATCGCCGCATCCGTGAGAAGGAGCGCGCCTGATGGATGCCCTCCGCGTGATCTCTCCAGGTTCCCTCACGACCGTCCAGGACCGCGGCCGCTACGGGTTCATCGATCGGGGGGTGCCCCCGTCAGGCGCCCTGGACCTCACGGCATTTCGGATTGCCAACCTGCTCGTCGGCAACCCGGAGGGCGTCGCGGCGCTGGAGGTCACCATGCTGGGGCCCGCCCTGGAGGTGCTCTGCGATGCGGCCGATGTGGCCCTGGCGGGCGCCGACATGGACCTGACGGTCAATCGGCAGTCCGTCCCGATGTGGCGGTCCCTTCGGGTGAAGAAGGGGGACCTCGTCCGGGTCGGGCGTGCCGGAAGAGGCTGCCGGGCGTACCTCGCCGTCACGGGCGGCATCGATGTGCCCCTCGTCATGGGAAGCCGGTCCACCTGCGTCAAGGCGAAAATCGGGGGAGTGGAGGGGAGGGCGCTAAGAAAGGGCGACGTCCTGCGCCGTCTCCCGGCGGATCCGCTCCGCGATGCGCGGTTCGTGCCTCCGGACGCCATCCCGGCGTACCCCGCCGACATCGTGCTTCGGGCCATCTCGGGCCCGCAGGAGGAGGTCTTCGGCAGGGGGCTCGACCTGTTCTTAAACTCCTGTTACGACATCACTCCCGAGTCGGACCGCATGGGATGCAGGCTGCAGGGCCCGCCGGTCCACCACGACGAGGGGTTCCCGCAGAGCATCATCTCGGAGCCCACGATTCCCGGCAACGTTCAGGTCCCGGCCGACGGCCAGCCCATCATCCTGCTTGTCGAACAGACGACGGGCGGCTACACGAAGATCGCCACGGTCATCTCCTCGGACATTTCGAAGATCGCGCAGGCAGTTCCCGGAAACCGCGTGCGGTTCCGGCGGGTGAGCCTCGAGGAGGCCCACGGGATCTGCCGCGAGCAGGCTCTGCGCATGCGGGAACTGGAAGCCCGTTTCGATCCTGTCCGGTAACGTCACTCTTCGGGACAACCGCTTCCGTTCACGTCTTTCATACCCCTCACTTCCTGCACTTTTCTGCTTCGTCTCGCTGCAGTGTCAAGAAGCCGGCAGGGTGCCATTTCCCCCCTTCACAAGCCCCTGCTGTCAACAATCCGACATTTGAGAAAAAGCTATAGATTACGAATAGTTTTACTGCTGTCCTTTTTTTCTTTCCCTGTCCGGAATGGCATAATCCCTGCTTGTCTTAGGGTAATTTCTGACACCCCCACCTGGTGACTCCTCCCGGGGGCCGGTACGAGGCCATGACCCTGAACGTGCAGGAACTGAAACGGATCTCCTTCGACCTGGTCAGCGGCGGGATCCGGGATAATCTGAGCCGCGATATCGCACGGAAGATCCTCGTGTTCAATGCCTTTGCATTGATCGGCATCCTCAACCTCGTCCTGCTGGGGACCCTTGCCTACTTCCAGAATAACCCGTGGCTTGCCGGCCTGGACTACTGCGCCGCCCTGATCCTGGCGTTTCTCATCTTCTACCTGCGCAAGACGAAGAACTACATGGCGGCATTCTACGGCTCCGTGGTGGTCGTAGGGATCCTGTACTACTACCTGCTTTTCACCGGCGGGGTGAACAACACGGCCCACGTCTGGTACTTCACCTATCCCCTGATCGCGTCGTTCATCCTGGGCTCCCGGCCCGGGCTGGCCGCCACGCTGGTCATGCTCGTGCCGGCCGTTCTCTTCTTCATGTGGGAGAACCCGCCCGGGCCCTTCACGACCTATTCGCTGGACTTCAAGCTGCGCTTCCTGCCGTCCTTCCTCGTCATCACCGCCTTCGCCTATTTCTTCGAAAGGACGAGGGAAAAGGCGACGATGCAGCTCGAGGGCGTCAACGCGGAGCTCAAGAGCACCGTCTCCGCGCTCCGGGAGACGGAGGAGAAACTCCGGAAAGCGGGCGAAGAGCTCGAGGCCCGGGTCGAGGAGAGGACGGCCCAGCTCTACCGGGCGAACCTCCAGCTGGCCGGCGAGATGGAGGAGCGCA
>CAYZKT010000058.1:0-5441 GCA_964478885.1 uncultured Syntrophaceae bacterium
CTCACGCGCCGCTACGAGCAGTGGGTGGCCGACACGATGACCGAGGAGATGCGCCTTGTCTCGAAGAAGGAGCACCGCCACTTCTATGGGACGCTCAAGAAAGCCCATGCGGGCCTTGCCCGGTCCCTGGAGGCCTTCCGGTTGATCCTCAACGGCAACGTCCAGAAGGTCCTGGGCGTGAGCCTTGCCGAGGCAGAGTGGGACATCAGGATCGCCGAGCCCGAGCAGCCCGATATCCGGACGTTCCGCGCCTCCAACTACAACCTCGACCTGATCTGGTTCCTCATCCCCATGTTTCTCTTCCGCCGGGCCTTCGAGAAGCGGTTCCTCGAGAAGATCCCCTGGGAGGTGGAGACCAACATCAACCGCCTGGCGGCCCAGTGGGAGGACCGAATCAACGCGGCCATCGACGGCATGCACCGGCAGGCCGTGCAGTATGTCAGGGACGAGACGGCGACCATCGAATCGCTGCTGTCCTCGGCCCATGGGCGCTCGGACGAGATCCGGCGGATGATCGCCGGGCTGCAGGCGATTTCGGAGCGTCTTGCGAAGTCATGAACCCGATGGAAACGGAGGATTTCCGATGCCGTGTTCTCCGGTATGTGCTGGAACGGAAGTGCCCGTCAGGAGGGTTCTGCTTCTACAGGCTCGATGAGCCCAACGGGTCGGACACGTGGCATGCCCTCTCCATCCTCGATCTCCTGGAGGTGAAATTCGAGGACTCGGCCACCGTCGCGTACCTGAAAGGAATGCAGCGACCCGACGGCGGCTACGAAAGCATTTATGCCGCCTGGTATGCGGTCAAGGGCCTAGCCCTGCTGGGCGCAACGCCCTCCCGGGACCCGGGTCCCTACGTCATGCACAACCTCGAGCACTATCGGTTCGACGCGGCGAGGCTCCCCGTAGAGGTCATCTCCCTGTTCAAGAGGACTTCGTGCCTCGTGGATCTGTACGCCGCGCTCGACTTGGAGGCCGACGCGCCGCTGCAGGACAGCATGGTCGAGTTCATCCTGGGGTTCCGGAACGACGACGGCGGCTTCGGGTATCCGGACTCCACGCTTCTGGACACCGCCCGGGCGCTGTCCATGCTCCAGTGCCTGCAGTACCCTCTGGCGGATCTCGGGGCCGGTGCGTTCATCCGCCGCTGCGAGGTCCCCTTTTACGGGTTCACCGACATCCCCCGCACGACTCTGTCGTTTCTGGAGTACGTCCATGCCGGCGTCCTGGCGTCGTATCTGGTCGCACGATGCCCCACATACCGGGACTCCTGCGAAGCCTATATCCTGAACTGCCGGACGCGCAACGGCGGATTCTCGCGGACTCTGCAGGGCGGGATCGCCACGCTGGAGAACACCTGGCACGGGGTCCACGCGCTGACGATGCTTTCGTCCTGGATGGAGTGACGGACGACCCTCGCTTCGATCGCCATGGGGATCCGGGGACCGCGGCGCGGGGGCGGAGGATGCAATCCGCTTTACAAAGGACGACCGGGCGCTTATGCTGTGTCGAGACTCGGTCCCGACGTCGGGTCAGGACGCCGATTCCTTCTCCGTGAAGAGGAACAGGGATGATCGACATTCGCATTCCCGGATTCGGGCAGGTTGCGCTGGAGCACCTGGTGCTCGATTTCAACGGAACGCTGGCCTGCGACGGGGTCCTTTCGGATGGGGTCCGGGCCCTGCTCGTGCGGCTCTCACGGGACCTCGAGATCCACGTCGTCACGGCGGACACCCACGGCAATGCGGCCGCCGCATGCAAGGGCCTGCCCTGCAGGCTGGTCGTCCTGCCCGAAGGGGACCAGGACGTTTCGAAGCGGGACTATGTGCGGATGCTGGGCACGGGACGGACGGCCTGCATCGGCAACGGCCGAAACGACCGGCTCATGGTCCGAGAGGCGGCGATCGGCGTCTGCGTGATCGGGGAAGAGGGGGCCTCGGCGGGAACGGCGGCGGCCGCCCACGTCGTCTGTCGGAGCGCGGGCGAGGCGCTGTCCTTGCTGATTCACACCCGGAGGCTTGTGGCGACGCTGCGTTCTTGAGCGGCAGCGGAGGGCGGGAGGACCGGATTTCGGCCGGGCCGGGGAAAGAAACGGGAATGCCCGGTCTCGAAAGACCGGGCATTCCTGCCTTTACCGGATGTTACAGTTTGAAGAGGAGCTCTGTGTAGGTGGGCACGGGCCACATGTCCCGGGGAACCAGCATCTCCAGGGCATCGATGTCCGAACGCAGGGACTGCATGGCCGTGACGACCTTGTCGCGGTAGATTTCAGCCTTCTTCACGCAGTCGTTAGCCTTTTTGGCCTTCGTCACGGCAGTCTCGAGCAGGGTCAGATTCTTGTAGGACGAGGACAGCAGGGCGCCGAGTTCCTTCAGGAGGTCCTTCTGGACGGAGGCCTCGACGGACACGGCCTTGAAACTGGAAATCGAGTCGGCCAGGAACGTCGCATATTCGACGGCCGCAGGGATGAGCTGCTTCTTGGCCATGTCGATGGCCACGAGGGCCTCGATGTTGATCTGTTTCGCGTAGGTCTCAATGTAAATCTCGTAACGGGAGTGCAGCTCCTTGTGGGACAGGACCCCGTATTTTTCGAAGAGGACGCCCGCCTTGTCCGTGACCAGCGCATTCAATGCGTCCACGGAGTTTCTCACGTTTGCCAGGCCCCGCTTTTCCGCCTCCTTGAGCCACTCTTCGCTGTAATTGTTCCCGTTGAAGAGGATCCGGCCGTGCTTCTTGTACGCATCCTTGATGATCGCCGCGGCCTCGGCATTCTTGTCCTTGGCTTTTTCGAGGCGGGTGGCGATCTCGTCGAGGGCTTCGGCGGCGATGGTGTTCAAGGCCACATTCGCACCGGCGATGGACTGGGAGGAACCGACCATCCGGAATTCGAACTTGTTCCCCGTAAAGGCAAAGGGAGAGGTCCGGTTCCGGTCCGTGTTGTCCTTGGGAATCGCGGGCAGCGTGTCCACGCCGACATTCATGTACTGCGCGCCCTTTGAGGCGACCTTCTGGCCCAGGGAAAGCTTCTCCAGGATGGCCGTCAGTTCTTCGCCCATAAAGATCGAGATCACGGCCGGGGGCGCTTCATTGGCGCCCAGGCGATGATCGTTTCCGGCACAGGCGCATGTCGCCCGCAGGATGTCGGCATGAGTGTCGACGGCCTTGATCAGGGCGCTCAGGAACAGCAGGAACTGCTCATTTTCGCCGGGCGTGTGGCCGGGCTCGAGCAGGTTGATCCCGTCGTCGGTCGACAGGGACCAGTTGTTGTGCTTGCCGGACCCGTTGATGCCTGCATAGGGTTTTTCGTGGAGCAGGCAGACCAGGTCATGGCGCAGGGCGACCTTCTGCATGGTCTCCATGACGAGCTGGTTGTGGTCGGTTGCGATGTTCGTCGTCGTGTACAGGGGGGCCATCTCGTACTGGGCGGGCGCCACCTCGTTGTGCTGGGTCTTGGAGGTGATGCCCATTTTCCACAGTTCCGTGTTGAGGTCCTGCATGTATGCGGAGACCCTGTCCTTGATGAAGCCGAAATACTGATCCTCCAGCTCCTGGCCCTTGGGCGCGGGCGCGCCGAAGATCGTCCGCCCCGTCAACATCAGGTCGAGCCGCTCCGCGAAGAACTGCTTGTCCACCAGGAAGTATTCCTGCTCGGGGCCGACGGTGGAGGAAACCCGGGTGGCTGTGGTATTGCCCAGGGCTTTCAACACGCGCATGGCCTGCTTCGACACGGCTTTCATGGACCGCAGCAGGGGCGTCTTCTTGTCGAGGGCTTCTCCGTTGTACGAGTAGAAGGCCGTCGGGATGGTGAGGGTGACATTGCCGCTCGCATCCTCTTTCAGGAAAGCCGGGGATGTGCAGTCCCAGGCGGTGTACCCTCTGGCCTCGAAGGTGCTGCGCAGGCCGCCGCTCGGGAACGACGATGCGTCGGGCTCGCCCTGGATGAGCTGCTTGCCGGAAAATTCCAGGTGACCGCTTCCGTTGGCGGTCGGGGAGATGAACGAGTCGTGCTTTTCCGCGGTGATCCCGGTCAGAGGCTGAAACCAGTGCGTATAGTGGGTCGCCCCTTTTCCCACGGCCCAATCCCTCATGGCACTGGCAACGACTTCGGCAATTTCGGGCCGAAGCGGCACATCCTTTTCGATGGACTCCTTCAAGGCCTTGTACGCGTCCTTGGGCAGCCGCTCTTTCATGACCTTGTCGCTGAATACGTTGGAACCAAACACTGCCGTGATCTCCATGATGCTCTCCTTATCGCTAGTTATGTTCCTTGCGGCTTTGGGATTTTCGCATGGCATCGATGCCATTGTGTTGCCGGGGAGGGTCCGCACGGGCCCGCCGTATGACAGGCATTGAGCAATAAGGGTGCCACGGGATGACATAAATGTAATAGTCGAAAAACATTGAATTTAATGATTTTTTCAGGCAATGGGCCGGCGAAAATATAAATACAATTATGTGCAGATAATCCTGCTTATAACAAAATTGATACATGCGGGAGCCTCTTGCGTTTGCGCTCTGGAGAACGCTCGCCGGCAAGGCCTTGCATCCCTGAACGGTGCTGTCCTCGTCGATTTCCCTGTTACCCTTTTGCGCTTGAAGCGCGGCATCACCCAGAATGATCTTGCCGAACCGGACCGTTGCGTGTAGAGAAGCGTCGAACCCCCTCAAATTCTACACGGGAACGTTGGTCCCGTGACCTAGTGCGCGGGACCGGATACGCGGGGAGTGCCGCACCGGGAACACCGCGTTGCCGGGGCGGCCGTCGAAATGTCCGGAAAATGTTTAACGAAACGAACGGAGGCGCATTTTATGCCGGAAGACAGGGAAGAGAAGTGCATTTTCTGCGACATCGTGAGCGGCAAGGCCCCTGCGCACCGGGTCTACGAGAGCGAGCACGCTCTTGTCATTCTCGACATCCATCCCTACACGAGGGGCCACTGCCTGGTCCTCTCGAAGAAGCACGTCCCCTGGTGGCACCAGCTCACCGGGGAGGAGACGGCCGATCTCTTCCGGGCCGCCAACACCGTGGCCAACCGCATGATGAAGACCTACAACCCCGACTTCGTCTTCCTCTACGCCAGGGGCAGGCGGATTCCGCACACGCACATCTTTCTGATCCCCACCTACGGCGGGGACGTCCTGGACCGATTTTTCAACGCCCTGGAGAATTTCCAGGAGTCGCCCTCCGGGCTCGCCGCGTTGAAGGACCCCGCGCTCATGGCGCAGGCGGCCCGGGAGCTGAGCGAGGCGGACTAGCGGCCCGCGGGCCCGCGCGACCGCCCTTTCTTGACAGGCCCGGCGCGATCCCGTAAGATCGTCGGACCGCATGTCGCGAAAGCTGCGTCCATGACCGAACCGTCCAGGAAAGCCAACGTCCGGGTCCTCTTCGCCCTCACCCTCATCCACTTCACCGGCGATTTCTACAACGCCTTCACGACGCCGCT
>CAYZKT010000058.1:5541-13906 GCA_964478885.1 uncultured Syntrophaceae bacterium
CGCGCCCGGGGTTTGCCTACTCCATCTTCAACATGGGCGGCACCTTCGCCTTCGCCGTCAGCCCCCTGTTCATCACGTGGTACGTCAGCGACCGGGGGCTCGGGGCGATGCCCTGGCTCATGATCCCGGGGTTCGCGATCCTCGCCTACCTGTTCCTCACGGTGCCCGTGCCGGAGGGCGAGAAGATGGAGAGCGACACGTTCCTCGGCACCCTGCGGGAAGCCTTCGGGCCTGTCTGGAAGGGGATTGCCCTGATCTGGGTCCTCATGGTCTTTCGCGCCTTCGTCGCCCACGTCTTCCGCACGTACCTGCCCGTGCTTTACGTCCAGGAGGGTTTCAGCCTCGTTTCCGTGGGGGCCATGATCACGCTCTTCACGCTGGCCGGGACGGCAAGCGGGATGCTCTTCGGGTATCTCTCGGACCGGATCGGATTCCGCGGGCTCTTCGCCGCGAGCTTCCTCCCGGCCTCGCCCTGCCTGCTGCTTCTCGTGTGGGCCGAGGGCGCCTGGGTCTACCCGCTCATCTTCCTGTCGGGCTTTTTCATCATGGCCACCCTCCCGCTCGGCGTCACCCTGGCGCAGACGCTGGCCCCCAAGGGCCGCTCCATGGTGTCGAGCCTCATGATGGGATTTGCCTTCGGCCTGGGGGGCACCATGACGCCCATCGCCGGCGCCTTTGCCGACGCCTTCACCATCCGGCCGGTGCTTGCCGCCGTGGCCGTCATCCCGCTTGCGCTCCTCGTTTTCGTCTCGCGCCTTCCCGAACCGCGGAAAACGTGTTAAAGACTGGAATCATGGAGTGATGGAATAGTGGGTGTGGAAGCGGATTTTTTTGAATCCCAATATTCCAATACTCCACTCTTCCATTATTCCATGCCCCGGAGATGCCCATGAACTACTCCCTGGTTGTGAACGGATTCGGAAACGCCTTCCTGCAGGAGTTCGGCTGTCCCTGCCCGCGCTGCGCGCGGAAGGATCCCGTGGCGAACGTCTCCGTTTCCATCCTCGGTCGGGAGGAAAGCGGCCGGATCGGGTGGCACGCCCTGGTCGACGTGGGGCTCGGGGTCGTCGACAGCCTGCGCAACACCTTCAGCGCCGACGAGGCGCGAGTGGACTGGATGCTCTTCACGCACTGGCACCCGGACCACAGCCTCGAACTCAACCGTCTCGGCGAGACGATGCGGCGCACGGCCCGCCGCCGGGGCGGGAAATTCTCGAGGATCCCCGCATGGTGCCGGGAAGGCACAGGCAGGTGGCTGGCGAGGAACTTCTCCTACGAGTGGCACCGCTGCCTCGACGGACGGCCGTCGAAGGAAGCCGAACCGCCGGGAACGCTTCTGGACCCCATCCCCCTCGGGGCAAGCGGCATCTCGATCACACCCGTCTGTGTCTCCCATGCCGGCGCCGACATCAACCCGGAGAATTTCAAAGACCGGCAGTACAACTGCGCCTGCTTCGTCGTGCAGACCGGGAAAAAGAAAACGGCGCTCCTCTGGGACCTGGACAGCAGCAACACCTGGATCGTGAACCCCGAAACGGAGACGCAGAAGAAAGCCGTGGAACTCCTCGCGGGGGCCGACCATCTCCTGCTCGACTGTTTTTCCTGGAGCGTCGAGGAGCATGCGGGGTTCAGCACGGGCCATCTGTCCTTTGCCACGGCCCGGAAATTCGCGAAGGTGCTGCAGCCGAAGGAGACGCTGCTGGTCCACATGGGCGGTCACGAAGAGGGCGAGGGCAACCCCGGGTGGGGATGGACGGACGACAGGTGGTCGACGGAGGCGCAGAGGCTCTGGATGGCCGACGGGCTGGCGGGGACGGTGCGAGTGCCCGTGATGGGCGAGGAGTTCGGAATCTAGATGTCCCGTGCGTCCGACCCCCTCACCGCACAGGCCCGGGCCGCCTTCATGGCCTTCGACTTCAGGCGCTGCATCGGGATCGCGGGCCGTTAGTCGTGCGGGGGCGAAAAGTACCGTAAGGCGTCATTCCGCGGAGGCGGGAATCCACGAAAAACTGGATTCCGGGTCAAGTCCGGAATGACAGAACTCCGCGATGATAAGGTGCTTGTGCAATCTATGGATGGGTGATCATCTTAATCGTACAGGGACAGGAGGCATGTATGGACGAACTGCTGAAGAAGATCATGGAGATCACGGGCGTCGGCGACGAGGCAGCCCGGAAGGTCATCGACGAGGTCGTGACCTTCGCCAAGGAGAAGGTGCCGGGGCCCTTCCAGCACTTCGTGGACCAGATCTTCGAAAGGGACGAGTAAAACAGGGTGTCGGGTCAAGGGTACCGGGAAAAGATGGAAGTTAAGAAGCTTTGAAGTTAGGAAGCTCGCAAATGCGAAGACGGTGAATTTGGCTTCAGCCTCTCCACGCTTCACCACTTCTCAACTTCCCAGCTTCCCGATTCCGGAGGGATGCGCCCCCGGTCACCAGCCTGCTAATCGATGGCGCTGCCCCAGGGATTGATCCATTGATTCGTCGCGCAGGCCAGGCAGAAGACCTTCGTGTTGATGGAGCCGCAGTCCTGCTGCCACATGTCGAACTTGCGGCAGGCACGGCACAGGGGCTTTTCGCATCCGTCGCAGCAGATGATGGCCGGGGCCTTCCCGCAGACCCGGCAGGTTTCCGTTCCGTCGGCGATGCGCATCGGGTGATTCACTCTCCTCTGGCGACGGCGTGCCGTGCCGCCTGTCAGTCGATGGCGCTGCCCCAGGGATTGCTCCACGGGTTCGTCGCGCAGGCCAGGCAGAAGACCTTTGTCGGGATGGAGCCGCAGCCCTGCTGCCACATGTCGAACTTCCGGCAGGCGCGGCACAGGGGCTTCTCGCAGTAGTCGCAGTAGATGATCGAAGGGACGTTCTTGCAGACCTGGCAGATCTCGGTTCCGTCGGTGACACGCATCGCGGGGTCGACCTCCCGGCAGTGACGATCTCGATGGCGTTTCCCGACCAGCGTAACGGCTGCGGGTCTTCCTGTCAAGCGGGGGATCTCTCAGAACCGGTGGCGCAGGGCGAAGTGGAAAACCACGTCGGGGGAGGTCTTGATGATCACGTCCTCCGCCACGCCGATATCCAGGGTGGTGCGCTCCGAGAAGTGCAGGGTGCCGCCCATGACGGCCTGCACGGAGTCGGAACCCAGCTCGGCAAGATCGCTGTCCCGGTAGAACGAGGTATGGCCGTCGAACTGCACCTTCAGGGTCAGCCACTGCAGCGGCCGCCACCCCGCCCCGGCACTGCTGAAGACGACGAGGTTCCTCTGCTGCTCCGGCAGGACATCGCCGTCCGTCATCCCCAGGATTCCCGCCCCCCCGAAGAGTTCCCAGGGACCGATGCCGGTCTTCCAGCCCTGGCTCGCCGCGAGCCACAGGGCCAGGTCTGTGCTCCCGCTGCCCCGCAGGTCGCCGCTGTCCCCGGTGGGGAGCTTGAGGCTTGCCCGAAGGGCCAGCGCCCCGGGGTTGTCGCTGTAATCGGCATACAGCTGCACTCCTCCTCCGAGACGGACATCCCCGATGCCGGAATTCGACCGGTCGACGAGGAATGCATCGGCGCCGCCTCGCTCGTACCGGTACAGGTAGCGCCCCGTGGGCGCATCGTCGCGGCCGCGCTGCGCAAAGCCGAAGGTGCGGTGGTAGGTCTCGATGAACCCGTCCAGGATCCCCCCGTTCTGGAACAGCCAGGGCACCTCAAACCCGATATCGAAGCGGCTTCCGACCCCCATGCGGCCTGCCAGGTTGAGACGGTACGTCTCGCCGTCGAGGACGAGATGTTCGTTGCCGGCGCTGCCGTCCACGAAGTGGTTGGCCACATCCAGGACAAGAGCCGCCTCCCTGTCCCCGTCCCGCAGAACCCGCGAATCGCCGACGGCCGGCAGGCCGAAGACCTGCACGACGGGGCTGCGGTTCGAGGTGTGAAACGGCGTGATGCCGGAGGAGGCCCCGGCCTGCGGAGTGCAGAACAGAAAGGCGAGGGATGCCGTAAGAAGGGCGGCTGCGCGTTTCATGGCCTGGAACGTTAGCACTGCTGCGGGTAAAATGACAGACGAAAGAGTTATATCGCTTGAAGGCATGGCCGGGCGGGCGGGCATGCATCGTGCAAAGCTAGGCCGGCACGGCAAGCCCCGGCCTGTCCAGGACCGCGCTGCGGCGCCGGGAAAGGGGGCTTTAAAATCCGGGGTGTTTTGTGATAAGCTGCTTCCGTTTGACGCCCGGGACGGAACGCTTCCGACCGACACGCAGCCCGGGAAAAAGGGAAACGAGACATGACGCCAGAACCAAAGCCCGGGAATGAAGCCGGTAGTCAAGCGGCCCGGTGGGTGACGGATCCCTTCGCCGCCCTGGGCCGCAAGGCGATCAGCTGGGTCAACAACCTCGGCGCCTCGACCATCTTCATCGCCCTGAGCGTCCTGCGGATCTTCCGGCCCAAGCAGCTGATGAAGGTCCTCGAGCAGCTCTACCTGATAGGGGCGGGCTCCGTTCCGATCATCATGCTCGTGGGGCTCTTCACGGGCATGGTCCTGGGCCTGCAGTCCTACCACGCCCTGGTCAAGTTCGGCTCGCAGGGCGCACTGGGCACCCTGGTGGCTCTCTCGCTCATCCGGGAGCTGGGGCCCGTGCTCACGGCCATCATGATCACGGCCCGGGCGGGGTCGGCCATCACGGCCGAGATCGGAAGCCAGCGGATCTCGGAGCAGATCGACGCGCTGGGGACGATGCGCATCGACCCGCTGCGGTACCTCATCAGCCCGAGGGTCGCGGCCTCCATCATCAGCTTCCCCCTGCTCACGGCCATCTTCGACGTCGTCGGGATCATCGGCGGGTACATCTCGGGGGTGCTGCTGCTGGGCGTCAACGCCGGCACCTACCTGTACCGCGTCGAGTCCAGCGTGGACATGAAGGACGTCTCCGACGGGTTCGTCAAGGCGATCGTGTTCGCGGTGATCGTCACCACCGTGTGCTGCTACCAGGGCTACTTCGCGCACATGCGGACCGACAGCTACGGCGCGAGGGCCATCGGCCGCTCCACGACGGCGGCGGTCGTGATCGCCTGCGTGCTGATTCTGATTGCGGATTATATCGTGACCTCGCTGCTGATCTAGAAAATCCCCTCCTCCCCCTTTGCAAAAAGAAGAACGAGGGGGATTTGAGAAAAGCAGAGACCAAGGGCAAGACATGGCAACCCCGCTGATCGAATTCAAGGACGTCTCGAAGCGCTTCAACGACAAGGTCGTGCTCGAGCGCGTCACCCTGCAGATCTACGAGCGGGAGGTCACGACCATCATCGGGCTGAGCGGCACGGGCAAGACGGTGCTGCTCAAGCACATCATCGGGCTGCACAAGCCCGACGAGGGGACCATCCTCTTCCGGGGACAGCCCCTGGACCAGATCCGGAGGCGCGACCTGCCCATGAGCTACATGTTCCAGGGCAACGCCCTGTTCGACTCCATGACGGTGTTCGAGAACATCGCCCTCCCTCTCCAGGAGACGACGAACCTGGGCCTTGCCGAGATCCGGCAACGGGTCATGACCCGCGTCGAGCAGATGGAGCTGGCCGACGCGGTACACAAGTACCCCTCGGAGATCTCCGGGGGGATGCAGAAGCGCGTGGCCCTGGCGAGGGCCCTCGTGACGGACCCGCAGATCGTGCTCTTCGACGAGCCGACGACCGGCCAGGACCCCGTCCGCAAGAACGCCATCCTGGGCATGATCGCCCAGTACCAGCGGACCTTCGGGTTCACGGCGATCCTGGTGAGCCATGAGATCCCGGACGTGTACTTCATCTCGAACCGCATCCTCGCCCTGTACGGGAAGAGCATCGTGTTCCAGGGAACGCCCGAGGAGTTCGAGGATTTCGACCACCCCTTCAAGGAGGAGGTGGTGCACAGCCTCGAGGGGCTGCAGAAGGAGCTGACGGGGCTGCACTCCCGGCGGCAGTTCAAGATGAGGTACCAGGGGCAGCTGCGCGGGGGAGCCCTCGGGGACATCTACGCGGTGGCCGTGTTCTCCCTGGACGGGCTCGATGCCGTGGCGGAGCACCTGGGGCACGACGCGGCGCAGGAGGCCCTCCGCAGCCTGGGCATTTTCCTGGGCAAGCACTTCGGGGCCGTCGGCGGCTTTTCCACCCGCCGCAGCATGAACGAGTACGTCACGGTCCTGCCGTCGACGGACCGGGCCGAGGCGGAGGGCATCCTGGGGGAGTACATCCAGGACTTTCAGGCCCAGGAGCAGGCCATCCTGGACATCTGGGCCTCGGCGCAGAAACGATCGGGGACCGAGCTGTGCGTGGAGCTCACCCTGCTGGCCGGGCTCGCCCAGGGCCGGCCTGACGAAGATATCGACGCGGTCATCGAATCCGCGGAACGGGACCGGCGCGTCATATCCCGAATCCGCTGCATCAACCAGGGAGAAGGCACATGAAAAAGTACGCCATGGAAACCGCCGTCGGCATTTTCGTTGCAATAGGGCTTCTGTGCGTGGGCTACCTCACCTTGAAGCTCGGCAACATCGGCATCCTCGAGGGCGACCAGGTCCGCATCCTGGCGAAGTTCAGCTCCGTCTCTGGCCTGCGGGCCGGCAGCACCGTGCAGATCTACGGCATCGAGGTGGGACGGGTGGACAGGATCGGCATGGACAACGAGGCCGCGCAGGCGCAGGTGGAAATGCTCATCCGCAAGGACGTCAAGATCTACGAGGATGCCCTCGCGGCGATCAAGACGGAGGGGCTCATCGGCGACAGGTATGTCAGCATCGATCCGGGCGGCCTTGGCGACCCCCTCAAGCCGGGCGATTCGATCATCCAGACGCAGGCCGCCGTGGACGTGGGCGACCTGATCAGCAAGTATGCCTTCGGAGACGTGAAGAAAGAGGAGCCGGAAAAGAAATGACAGGAAAAGCCATGATGAAACGGTGGGTGGTTGCGTGGGGCGTGCTCGTGCTCGTGCTGGGCGCCGCGCCGGTCCAGGCTGCGACCCCCCTCGAGACGGTGCGCGCCGAGGTCAACAAGGTGCTCGAGGTGCTGCGCAACAAGTCGCTCAAGGAAGACGTCAAGCGCGAGAAGCTGCGGGTGATCTACAACGAGATGTTCGACCAGGAAGAGCTTTCGAAGTGGTGCCTGGGCCGCAACTGGAACAAGCTGAGCGAGACCCAGCGCAAGGAGTTCCTGCCGCTGTTCCAGCAGGTCCTGGAGAAGACCTACGGCGACCGGATCCTCGCCTACTCCGACGAGAAGATCGTCTTCGACAAGGAAGTGCCCATCACGAGCAACCGTGTCGAGGTCCAGACGCGGGCCGTCACCAAGTCCAAGGAGATCCCGATGCACTACCGGGTCTTCAAGAACAAGAGCGGCGTGTGGAAATGCTACGACATCGTCGTCGAGAACGTGAGCCTCGTGATGAACTACCGCTCGCAGTTCAACGAGATCCTTGCCAAGAACAGCCCCGACGAGCTGATCAACATCCTTCGGAAAAAGGTGAAAGACCAGAAATCATGACGCGCCTGTTCTTTGTCCTCGCCCTGACCGCTTGCGTCCTGGCCGGTTTCGCCCCCGGCGCGTACGCCTCCTCGGCCGCTGTGCCCGCGGGCGAGGCGACGCCCGCTGCCGCATCCGATGCGCTCAGCGCCCCCCCCGCGGCGTCCGAGCCGGCCGAGCAGGAGGCGGCGCCCCCGGAGCCGGCCGCACCGGAAGACAAGGCCGAGGCGGGCAGCGAGACCGAAACGGACGACTTCGACTATGACATGGAGGACGTCCCCGCTGCCGAGCAGGTCACGATCGCGGACCCCTGGGAGCCCTTCAACCGGGCCATGTTCACCTTCAACGACCGGCTCTACTTCTGGGTCCTCAAGCCCGTGGCGGAAGGGTACAGCTCCGTCGTGCCCGAGCCCGCGCGGGTGAGCGTGGGCAACTTCTTCTCCAACCTCCGGGCCCCTATCCGATTCGTCAACTGCGTGCTGCAGGCCAACCTCATCGGCGCCTCCACGGAACTGTTCCGCTTCATGCTCAACAGCACGATCGGGGTGGCGGGCCTCTTCGACCCGGCGGGTGGCGAGGAGATCGGCCTGTTGCGCCAGGACGAGGACTTCGGCCAGACCCTCGGCGCCTACGGGCTCGGCCAGGGGTTCTACATCGTGTGGCCGTTCTTCGGGCCCTCGAGCCCCCGGGATACCGTGGGCATGGTGGGGGATTTCTTCAGCTACCCGATCTCTTACCTCGATCCCTGGTACGCCTGGACGGCTGTGCGGGGATATCAGGCGATCAACGATACCTCCCTGCAGATCGGCGACTACGAGGCGATCAAGGACGCGGCCATCGATCCCTACGTTTCCATCCGCAACGCCTACATCCAGTACCGGCAGAAGAAGGTCGAGGA
>CAYZKT010000059.1:0-4985 GCA_964478885.1 uncultured Syntrophaceae bacterium
CTGATCCCCGGCTCGGCCCTGGAGGTGGAGAAGGTCGGCCCGTCGGCGGAGCGGGACCTCCTGTACCAGTGATCGGCCCTTGCACGGAAAGGTTGGCCCGGAAACCCGGGCGGGAAATAAAGAAGGGGACGGTTCCCGGAATCGCCCCCTCTTTTTTTATCCCTTTCCTCTGCCTTCCCCTCCCCTGCCCGCGACCCCCTTTGCCGTCACGATCCCCGTCACCAGCCGGGCCGGCGTGAGATCGAAGGCCGGGTAGAAGCCCTGCACGTCGGGCCCGCTGATCGGCGTGCCCCGGAACTCGAGGACCTCGCGCGGGTCCCTCTCCTCGATCGGGATGTCCTCACCGCGCGGCGTCTTTGCGTCCGGCCCCCCGTATGCCAGGATGTAGAAGGGGATGCGGAAGTAATCGGCGCAGATCGCCAGCTGCAGCGTTCCCACCTTGTTGGCCACCGTCCCGTCCATCGCCACGCGGTCGGCCGCGGCGAAAACCTTGCTCACCATCCCCCGGGACATGCAGTGGGCGGCCATGTTGTCGGTGATGAGCGTCGTGTCGACGCCCAGTTCGCTCACCGACCAGGCCGTCAGCCGCGCCCCCTGCAGGTAGGGCCGCGTCTCGGTGCAGACGACCCGCACGTCCTTGCCGCTCTCGCGCGCGAAGCGCAGCATGTACAGCAGCGCCGGGCCCGCGAAGCAGTGCGTGAGGATGCGGTCGCCCGAAACCAGCAGCGTCTCGGCGTGGCGGCCCGTGTCCTCGGAAATCCGGCGCTGCGCCTCCAGGGCCCTGCGCAGGGACGCGAGGACGACCTCGGAGGGCGGTGCGGCCTCCCCGGCCTCGCCGATGCGGCGCAGGAGCTTGTCGACGAGGGCCGCCAGGTGGAAGCCCGTGGGCCTCGTCGCGACGAGCCGCGCCGCGGCCGCGCGCAGCGCGTCGTCTCTTGTCGCGGCGCCGCCCCGCTCCGCCTTGCGCGCCGCCAGGTACAGGCCGAAGCCCGCCGTGATGGCGATGTCGCCCGCACCCTGGACGGCCATCTCCTCGATGGCCCGGGCCACGGCCTCGTGGTCGGGGCATCGCAGGCGGACGATCTCCCGCGGAAGCCTGCGCCGGTCGATGACGACGAGCGCATCGCCCTCGAGGAAGATGTTGTCCTCCAGGTCCATGAGAAGCGGCTTTTTCATGAAAGGTTCGGGTGCGGGGCCCTGCGGCCTACTTCTTCTCGGGGAGGCTGAACCTCCAGGCGCAGAACCATTCGTCCGGGTGCTTGTCCGGCGGGCAGCCGAGACACTCCGTCTTGATGCGCGAGTCGACCGTCTCGGCGAAGTGCCGGTACTCCACGAGGCCCGCCGACTTGCAGGGGTAGTCGTCGAGTCCCTTGCGCTTCCGGGCCGACTGGACGCGGCAGTCGTTCATCTGGAAGATGATGGCGTTGGGCCCGTCGTCAAGGATGGTCTGAACGTTGATGCGCGCGTACATCCGGAACTGCAGGGCCACCTTCAGCCCCTCGAGCCCCGCATGCTCGGGAAGCCCCAGGAACTCCTTGATGGACCAGGCCTCGAAGGGCGAGAAGCGCGTCCAGGTGGAGTCGTTGCAGCGCTTGGCGTCGAACATGTCGCGGGCCGCCTCGACGCAGGTGAACCAGACGCCGTCGTTGGCGAGCCAGTTGATCCCCACGTTGTTCAGGATGTTGATCAGCTTGTCCTTGGGGGTCTCGGCCAGCACCTTCGGCACGCCGTCTTTCATCTCGAACCCCATCGTCTTGGCCAGGCGGTCCATCTGGATGTTGTAGCTGTTCTTGCGGACCTCCCTGAGGATGCCGAGGGCCTTGGGCATTCCCACCTGGTGTTCCGTTTCCATGAACCACATGGTGTAGTGCACGATGACCCGGTGCAGGGCGTCGACGACGAAACGGGCCAGATCCTCCTGGCTGAGATCCTCGGGCTTCTTCACGTTCTTCAGATCCGACATGGTTCTCCCTCCTTGTGGCAGTAGATGTGATGATGACCGGCCCGCCGGCGGAGACCCTTTCCGCGGCGGAGCACACTCGAGGCAGGCGGTACCCTGTATTGACCCCACCTGTCCATACATGAACGCAGGGGAAAAATCAACCGCGGGGAGAAAGCGGCGTATCCGCCGGCTCCTGCCGCGGCCGGGGCGCCGCGAGGGGCCGGAGACGCCGGACCCGCGATGCTCTGCGGTCAGCCCGGGGAAGCCGCAAGAAAAATGTCCTTGATCTTGGGGGTCATTTGATCTAAGGATGGGCCAAAATGCCGGGAGGGACGGGACCATGACGAGAGAAGAGAAAATCGAAGCAATCCGTCAACGGGCGCGAAAGAACTTTTCCCTCGGGTACAACTGCACGGAGTGTGTCACCGAGGCGGTCTTGACCCTGGTGGACACGGGGCTTCCCCCCGAGGTCAAGAAGGTGGCCACCGGGTTCGGGGGCGGCGTGGGCCTCTACGGGGACACCTGTGGGGCCATCACGGGCGCCGTCATCGCCGTGGGCTGCGTCCACGGCCGCTCGACGCTCCCCGAGGACCCCGATCCGAAGTCGGCGGCTAAGAAGTCGGCCCAGCAGCTCTACGGCAAGCCGGGCCTGTATCGCCTCTTCAACCAGATCCCGAACAAGTTCCTCGAAAAGTACGGCTGTACGGCCTGTCGCGACCTGACGACGAAGTGGCAGAGCAGCTGGCTGTGCAAGGAACACGCACTGTACTGCAGGGAGATCATCACCGATGCGGCGGGCATCGCCGCGGAGCTGATCATGACGGACCGCGACGAAGCGGCGTCGAGGCCCTTCGGCAAGAACGTCGAACACCTCGAGGAGACGCCGGCGGCCTGCGATCTCTCGGGAAAGGGCACCTGAGGCTCGGCCGTGTCGTGAGCAGGTTGCTCACGGAGATCGACGAATCGAACGAAGGGCCCCGGGACGCGTTCCCGGGGCTTTTTTTCGCCCGCGGCCCCAGCGTTGCACCGCCGCACGCAAAAAAAAGTTGACAACGGCGGTTCGGTGGAGTAAATTCTACTTGAAAATGGTTTTCAATAACAAGAGGAGTTCCATGAAGGCCGAGTTCGAAAAAGGGCATCACTGGTGCCGGCACCGGGTCAAGGGTTGCGGTTTCCGGATGACCATCGGCCGCGACGCCGTACTGGACGTGCTGTCGAACACGGAGGACCATCTCAGCGCCGAGGACATCTACATGCGCGTCCACGAGACCTACCCCTCCGTCGGCCTCACGTCCGTGTATCGCACCCTGGATCTTCTCGTCAACATCGGGCTCGTCTACAAGTTCGATTTCGGCGACGGGCGCGCTCGCTTCGAGCTGGCCGATGGCCCCAAGGGGAAGGATCATCATCACCACCTCGTCTGCACGGGTTGCGGCCGCATCGTCAACTACCGGGACTTCATCGACGAGGAGGTCGCCCTCCTGAAGAAGACGGAGGAGGGCCTGTCGAAAAAATACAACTTTGCGATAACCAACCACCTGATCCAGTTCTACGGTCTTTGCGAGGGCTGCCGGAAGCAGTGAGTTTTTTATTTTGCCAAAAACTGAAAATGGTTTTCATTAATAGTAAAAGGGACGGTGAGGGCGATGCCGAATTTTGATGGCACAGGTCCGAGGGGTCTCGGTCGCCGCAGGGGCAGAGGCAGGGGTGTCTGCCGGCGGGACGGCGGCGGAAGCGGAGCCGGGCTCCCGGGCAGGACAGGAGGCAGATTCTCGGACATTTTATGGCTGGTCCGGGAGGCGATCTCGATCTGGGGGGCCGTCAAGGCGATTCGCGCCATCAAGCCCGGCCCGAGCCTTTCCGTCCCGGAACGTGAGCTGCTCGAGCAGAACGCGAAACAAAGGCCGCAAAAGGCGGTCGGTCCTGAAGACGGGCGGGATGTGCTGGACATGCAGGACCCGCCCCGCCTCATCGAATATCGGCGGCCGGCCGGCCGCTGAGGAAGGCCGCTCGGGGATGTCCGCCCCGGAACGGAGGGAACGTGAAGGGTCATCCCGCAGAGCGAAAAGAGAGAAAACTATCGGGAGGTAAATAAAATGCCAGGATATGACGGAACGGGACCGAGGGGCATGGGCCCCATGACGGGAGGCGGCAGGGGGTTTTGCGCGTCTGCCGTCGGTGTGGGCAGGCCGCCTGCCGGCGCGCGGATGTTCTGCGGCCGCGGCGGCGGTTGGGGCTGGAGAAACCGGTATTACGCTACGGGGCTTCCCCGCTGGCAGCGCTGGGCTCCCTGGGGAGCCCCGGCATACGCGGAGGACGAAAGACAGGCGCTGAAAAGCGAAGCCGATGATCTGCGGTCGAGGCTCCGGGTTCTCGAGGAGCGCCTCGCCGCGATGAACGAAGAGGGGAAATAGGGCAGAGCGGTACCTGCCTCCCCGGGGAGTGCCCCTTCACAGGGGCCTCCCCACCTCATCCATGAAGGGAGCGACAAGGAAGAATGCGAATCGCCATTTCAACGGAAGGCAATGATGTGTTCCCCCATTTCGGGCGCTGCCCGGTCTTTACGATCGTCGATGTCGACGGCGGCAGCGTCGTCGGCCGCAGGGTCATTCCGAACCCCGGCCACCAGCCGGGTTTCATCCCCCGATTTCTGAGCGAACAGGGAGTCCACCTGGTCGTCACCGGCGGGATGGGCGGGCGGGCGCAGGACATTTTCCGGGAGCTGGGCATGGAGACCATCCTGGGAGTCAGCGGCCCGGTCGATGCAGTCATCGAGCGGTTCCTGGCCGGCACTCTCGCCGGAGGGGCGAGCCTGTGCGATCACGGTTCGGGGAAGGGTCACGGCATCGAGAAAACCGTCTGCGACCGCCCCCACGGCGATCATCACCACGACCGGTAGAACCCGGAGAAAAAGGCCCGGCAGAGCCCGGGCTCAACAGGAGAGCGAAACCATGAAACTCTGCATCTCATCGGAAGGGGCGTCCCTCGATTCCCGGGTGGACCCGCGGTTCGGCCGATGCCGGACGTTTATCTTCGTCGATTC
>CAYZKT010000059.1:5085-13821 GCA_964478885.1 uncultured Syntrophaceae bacterium
CGCCGCTGCGTCGGCGGGCCCGGCTGTAGATCACAAAGAGAATGACGAGGAGGTCGGTCATGCCTGTTGGAAGAGGATCAGGACAGGGAGGTGGTCGAGGCGGAGGCCGCGGCGCCGGAGGCGGCGGGCGCGGTGCGGGAGGCGGCGGAGGCCGCATGGGAGGCACCCGTGCGGGCGCCGGACCCGGCGGGAACTGCCTGTGCCCGAATTGCGGGACGAAGGCGCCCCACACCCCCGGCGTGCCCTGCTACACGGTGAAGTGTCCCGAGTGCGGGACGGCCATGGTGCGGGAGTAGCCGCCATGGTAATCGCCGTAGCGAGCGGAAAAGGCGGCACGGGCAAGACCACGGTGGCGGTCAACCTGGCCCGCGTGCTGGGGGACGTTCAGTTCCTCGACTGCGACGTGGAGGAGCCCAATGCCCACCTCTTCCTCAAGCCGGACCTGGCGGAGAGGATCCCCGCCCGCGTCATGGTGCCAGAGATCATCGAGGAGAAGTGTACCTATTGCGGCAAGTGCGCGGAGGTCTGCGCCTTCAACGCGATCGCCGTCATTCCCCCGAACGACAGCCTGAAAGGCGGCGTCCTGGTTTTCCCGAATCTGTGTCATAGCTGCGGGGGTTGTTTCCTCCTTTGTCCCGAGGGCGCAATCCGCGAGGTACCCCGGGAGATCGGCGTTGTCGAGACGGGACGGGCGGGCGCCATCCGTTTCGCCCACGGCCGTCTGCATGTCGGTGAAGCCATGTCTCCTCCGTTGATCCGGCAGGTCAAGAAATACGTCGATCGGACCCGGACGACCCTCGTGGATGCGCCCCCGGGCACCTCGTGCCCGGTGATCTGCAGCCTGGAAGGCAGCGACTATTGCCTGCTGGTCACGGAGCCGACCCCCTTCGGGCTCAACGACCTCGTCCTCGCCGTCGAGGTCCTGCGGGTCATGGGGATCCCGCACGGGCTGGTCATCAACCGCTGCGACATCGGCGACGACGGCGTGGAGTCCTATGCAAAGGCCAGCGGCATCCCGGTTCTGATGCGCATCCCCTTCGACCGCGAGATCGCGGAGCGTTACTCCCGGGGGCTCATCGCGGTCGACGGCAGCGGGGAGTACGCGAAGAAATTTCGGGACCTCTACGAGGCGATAAGGAATCACTATGAAGCAGATCGTGGTCATCAGCGGCAAAGGCGGCACGGGTAAGACGATCTTCACGGCGTCCCTCGCTTCGCTGGCAAAGAACAAGGTCATGGTGGACTGCGACGTCGACGCGGCGGATTTGCACCTCCTGCTCAACCCGCGCGTCGTCGAGACGCACGAGTTCCGGAGCGGTGCAACCGCGTGGATCGACCCGGACCTCTGCATCGCCTGCGGCGAGTGCGCCGAGGTGTGCCGGTTCGATGCGATCCGCGGGGCCGACGACCATTTCGTCGTCGATCCCCTGGCCTGCGAGGGCTGCGGGCTCTGCGCCCGGATCTGCCCCGTCGAGGTCGTCGAGATGCGGGAAAACCTCTGCGGCCAGTGGTACCTCTCGGATACGGCGTACGGTCCCTTCGTCCACGCGAGGCTCGGGATCGCCCAGGAGAATTCGGGGAAGCTCGTCGCCCTGATCCGGCAGAAGGCGAAAGAGCTTGCCCAATCGCGCATCATGGACTATGTCATCATCGACGGTCCCCCCGGGATCGGCTGCCCCGTGCTGGCCTCGCTCACCGATACGGACCTTGCCGTCATCGTCACGGAGCCGACCCTGTCTGGAATCCACGACGCCGGGCGCGTCATGGAGCTGACCCGGCACTTCAAGATTCCCGCGGGCCTTGTCATCAACAAGTGGGACATTAACCCGGAGCGCAGCCGCGAGATCGAAGCGCTCTGCGACAGGGAGGGGGTGAGCCTCCTGGGGCGGATCCCCTTCTCGAAGCGGGTGGCCCAATCCCTCATCCGCGCCGTTCCCTACGTCGAGACGGCCGAGGATGACGTCTCCGCGGCGATCCGCGCCGCCTGGGACAAGATCGATTCCGAACCGGCGGGCCATAACCGCCGGTCGTCATAATTTATCAGAAAGGAGTCACAACCCGTTAACCCATGAAACCGATCCAGATCCAAGACCCGAAAGAGGAAGACAAGGACAAAGAGCTGAAAAAGCGGATGTCCCGGATCAAGCACAAGATCATCGTCATGAGCGGCAAGGGAGGGGTGGGGAAGACCTCCGTTTCCGTTAACCTGGCCTTCACCCTGGCCCTGACGGGCCGGGAGGTGGGCCTCGTGGACATCGACCTGCACGGCCCCAACATCGCGAAGATGCTCGGGGTCGAGGGGGAGGGATTCGTCGGCTCCGAGAAGGGCATCGAGCCGGTCCGGGTGCTGCCCAACCTGAAGGCGGCAAGCATCTCCTTCGCGACCGCGAACCCGGACATGCCGATCATCTGGCGCGGCCCCCTGAAGATGTCCGCCATTCGCCAGTTCCTCGAGGAGATCAACTGGGGCGACCTGGACTTCCTGATCATCGACTCGCCTCCCGGCACCGGCGACGAGCCCCTGAGCGCCTGCCAGCTCATCCCGGACGTGAGCGGGGCCGTCATCGTGACCACCCCCCAGGACGTCTCGATCCTCGATGCGCGCAAGAGCGTTTTCTTCGCGCACCAGCTGAAGATCCCCGTCCTCGGGATCATCGAGAACATGAGCGGCTTCGTCTGCCCGCACTGCGGGCAAGAGACGCCGATCTTCAAGAAGGGCGGAGGCGAGAAGGCCGCGAAGGACCTGGACGTTCCCTTCCTGGGGCGGATTCCCTTCGAGCCGGATCTGGTCGACATGGCCGACCGGGGGCTCCCCTTCGTCCAGTCCAGGAAGGACTCCCCCTCGGCCAAGGCGTTCCAGGAGATCGTGCGGCACATCGTGACCTCTCTCTGAGACCCGATGGAAAGGGAATATCGCATCATTTACGGCCCCGTCCCCTCGTGGAGGCTGGGCGCGTCGCTTGGGATCGACCTTCTGTCCCGGGAGGAGAAGATCTGCAGCTTCGACTGCGTCTACTGTCAGCTGGGTCGCACCGATCTGCTCTCGACCGACCGGGGGCTTTACGTCGCGACGGAAGAGGTCCTGGAGGAGATCGCGGCACTGCCCCCGGAGGTGAGGATCGACACCCTCACCTTCTCGGGCCGGGGGGAACCGACGCTGGCGGCAAACCTCGGCGATGCCATCGAGGCCGTCAAACGGCTGCGCAGGGAGCCCGTGGCCGTTCTAACCAATTCTTCCCTGATCGGGCGGCGCGACGTCCGGACCGAGCTCGAGCGGGCCGACATCGTGGTGGCGAAGCTGGACGCCTGTTCCGATGAACTGCTTCGAAAGATCAACCGGCCGGCGGCGGGGGTCGTGTTCGAGGAGATCCTCGGCGGCCTGATCGCGTTTCGTCGTCAATACCGGGGCAGGCTGGCCATCCAGATCATGTTCGTCGAGGCAAACCGGGGGGTGGCCGACGAGCTGGCCCGGCTTGCCTGCCGGATCGGGGCCGACGAGGTGCAGGTCAACACGCCCCTGCGGCCGGGCGGGAGCCGGCCCCTGGACAGGATCGAAATCCAGGGCATCGCCAAATGCTTTCGAGACCTCCCCGTCCGATGCGTCTACGAGGAGCCGCGCAGGGAGGCCACGCCGATCCGCGGCGGAGACGCTCTCCGGCGCAGGGGGAAGATTTGAACGCCCCGGCGGAGTCCGGGCCTTGATCGAAATGTGCAGGTTTGGGATATGCCGATTTTCGAGTACCGGTGTGCAGCCTGCGGCGAGACGTCGGAGTTCATCGAGGGCGTGATCGAACAGGCGCAGACCGTTCACTGTCCCCGATGCGGGAGCCCGGAGATGAAAAGGCTTCTTTCGCGCGCGGTCGGCGCCGCAAAAAAGGAGACCGCCGGAGGGACCACCTGCTGCGGCAGGCCGGAGCGGTGCGATCGGCCTCCCTGCGGAGGGGAGGGCCGGTGCGGCCGGTGAGAGGCGCAATCCGGCGGGACGGGCCGCCGGGAGTCTGCGACGGGGGGTGCCGCGTGACGATCAAGGTCATCGCAACCGGGTCGACCCGGGAGGAACGGGCGGACGGCAACTGGGGGCTCTCGCTGCTGGTGGGCGACGATCTGCTGTTCGACACCTACGGCGTGCCGGCCATCTTCCAGCGTCGCCTGCAGGAGGAGGGGATCGACGTCTCGGCCATCCGCGACATCGTCATCTCGCATGACCACTGGGATCACACCTGCGGCCTCTGGAGTCTCCTGTTGCAGACGAAGGGCTGCCGCGTCCACGTCTGCCCCGGCGCATCGGGCGCGCTGGTGAAGAACATCGAACTCTTCGGGGGAATCGTGAACGCCTGCGGCGAGTTCCAGCCGATCCGCGACGGCTGGGTCTCGACCGGGGAGTTGCAGGGCGCCTTCAACGGCAATACCCTCTACGAGCATGCGCTCGTGCTGGCGTCGTCCATGGGGCCCGTCGTCGTCACGGGCTGCGCCCACCCGGGCATCGTCGCCATCCTGGAGAGGGTCCGGCAATGGTCGGGCGGAGGGATCTACCTCCTCCTTGGCGGCTTTCATCTCCTCGACGCGGACGATGCGGAGATCCTGAAGATCATCGACCGGATGAAGGACCTGGGTGTCGCCAACGTCGCGCCCACCCACTGCACGGGCGAGCGGGCCACGGAGCTCCTGCGCGAGGGCTTCGGGCTCCACTTCGTCGCGATCCGGAACGGCTCCCACGTGGAGATCCCCGAATGACCGCGGGGGAGACCCCGGTTGATTTTGAAGGCCCGATGTGCTTAGTGAGGAAAAGCAGGACGGATCGACAGGAAGGCCCGCTTTTGCCATGGAACGGGACGCGGAAACGATACGGGCGCTGCTCGAGATGCTCTTCCAGCGGACGGGCAGGCGCTACTCGGAGAAACTGATCCGGCTCGGGACGGACGCGGCGAACAACCGCCGCATCGACAGGCCGGACGGCTATGCGACGCTTACGGGCGAGTGCGGCGACACGGTGGAGTTCTTCCTCCGCGTGGCCGACGGGAAGATCGAGGACGCCGCCTTCGTGATCGACGGCTGCATCTCGGCCTTCGCGTCGATGGCCGCCGCCGCCGAAATGGCCCGGGGACGGACCCTGCGGGGCTGCCTGGGCATCAACCAGAGCGCCATCGCGGAGTATCTCGGCGGGATGCCCGAGGAGGACCGGCACTGCGCCCTGCTGGCGGCCCGGGCCCTTCAGAAGGCCCTGCGGGATTTCGCTGTCGGGAAGACCCGGAAAGGTTGAACAGGCAATGAAGGAGATCCGGTACCGGCCCATCGGGGTCATCCGTACCCCGTTTGCGTCGCCCGAGGGCGTGCCGATCCAGCCGGCGGCCGCGAAGGGGGTCGTGGGGCGGGCCGAACTGGATCCCGGGCTTGCGGACGGGTTGAAGGACCTCGACGGCTTCTCCCACGTCATCCTGATCTACCATTTCGACCGGGCCAGGCCGGCGGCGCTGAAGGTGAAACCCTTTCTCGACAGCATGGAGCGGGGGGTCTTCGCAACGAGAAGCCCCGCGCGGCCCAACGCGATCGGGATCTCGGTCGTCCGCCTGCTCGCGATCGAGAAGAACGTCATCTATATCGAGAACGTGGACATCGTAGACGGCACCCCCCTGCTTGATGTCAAGCCCTACGTCCCCCGATTCGACGGGGCGGAGGACGTGCGGATCGGCTGGGTGCAGGATGCCATTGACAAGCTCGGACACACCCGGGACGACGGGCGGTTCAGTGAAAGGACAACGGCGAGAAAAGACCGACAGGGGGAGGGTGCGGACCATGGGTGAACGATTGCGGGAAGTAGACCACATCGAAGTGCTGACCCTCATGGACAACTACGTGGATGTGATCCTTGGAAACACGAGGGTGGTCCGCAGGGCGAACCTCTCGGCAAACGGGGAGATTTCCAGGGACACCCTCGTGGGCGAGCACGGCCTTTCCCTGCTGGTCACCGTCCGGGAAGGCAGCCGCTCGCACACCATCCTGTTCGACACCGGGTACAGCGCCATCGGCGTGCCGCACAACATGGAGCACCTGGGACTGAACCCGGAGGACATCGAGGCGATCGTGCTGAGCCACGGTCACATGGATCACCTGGGTTCGCTGCATGCCGTCCTGGAGAAGGCCCGCAAGCCGATGCCGGTCCTCGTGCACCCCGGTGCGTTCGATTCGCCGCGCTACCTGACCCGCAAGGACGGGGGGAAAGACCGATTTCCCCGGATGCTGGACCGGGAAGAGGTCGAGCGGCGGGGAGGTCAAATCCGGGAAACAGCCGCGCCGGCCCTTGTCTGTGACGGCATGATCATGGTGAGCGGCGAGGTGGAGCGGACCACGCCCTTTGAACGAGGAATGCCCCACGCCGTGGTGGAGAAAAACGGAACCCTCGAAAAGGACCCGATTTCTGACGACCAGGCATTGTACCTTCTCTTGAAGGGCAAGGGCCTGGTCGTGGTCGGCGGATGCAGCCATGCGGGTATCGTCAATACCGTCCGGTACGGGAAAAAGATCACCGGCGCTCAGCGGGTCCACGCGGTCCTCGGGGGCTTTCATCTCGCCGGGCCTCTCTTCGAGCCCATCCTGGATGATACCCTGGATGCCTTGAAGGCGGAGGCGCCGGACGTCGTCGTGCCGATGCACTGCACGGGGTGGAAAGCCATCCAGCGTTTTTCCCTGGCCTTTCCCTCCGCCTTTGTGCTTAACAGTGTTGGGTCAAGGTACACGTTTTCCGCCGTGTCCGAAGCCTGACGGCAAGGCGCAAGGAATGTCAGGCGGGATTCCTGTCCGTTGCCGGGAGCGTGAAGCCGGCCGGCCGGAGGAAGACATCGGAAAGTGCGAAGGGCCGTCGCGGCAGCCGCTTTCGAAGGAAAACCGACTCCGTGAAATCCGAATGACGTCACGTCATGGAATACTACTGAGGAAGGGAGAGCGAGGTTATGTTCCACGAGGAAAGATGCGATTTTTGCGGTGACTGCCTGGCGCGGTGCAAGTACCTGGAGTTCGACAAGGAGAGCGGTTCGGCGGCGATGCGCAAGCTCGTCGCGGGCGAGAAGTCGCCATGGATCTACGACTGTGTGACCTGCATGGCCTGCGACGAGTACTGCCCCACGAATGCCCGGCCCTTCGACCTCATCATGAAGCGGATGGAGGAGGCGGGGGATTTCACCGACCCGAAGCTGCGCGCCGACATGGCCGCGCGGTTCAAGCCCGAAGGCGAGCCCAAGCCCGTGAAACCCTCCGAGCGGGTCATGTCGATCTGCGTTATGCAGGGCAACATGCCCTGGGCCATCCAGGGGCAGCTCTTCGAGACGATCCCCCTGCTCAAGGGCAAGCACTACTTCTGCAACGTGCTCTTCTCCCACATGGGCGACGAGTCGATCGCGCGCGAGCGCATCCAGGGGATGGTGGACAACCTGGCCAAGTCCGGGGCGAAGGAGATCGTCTTCCTGCACGACGACTGCTACGCGGCCATCAAGGGCATCGCCCCCGAGATGGGCATCCAGATTCCCTTCAAACCGATCCATCTCTTCGAGCACCTCCGGGACGTCCTGAAGGAGAAGAAAGGAAATCTGAAAAAACTCGACATGAAAGTCGCCTACCAGCGCCCCTGCGCCTCGCGCTACACGCCGGAGAAGGACCCCGTGGTCAACGAGATCTTCGAGCTCGTCGGGGTGACACGCATGAAGCGGCAGTACGAGGGCGAGGATGCCCTGTGCTGCGGCGTGGAGGTGGCGGGCCCGGGCCTCAAGCTCTTCCCCCGCGGGAAGAACTACGAGCCCTTCCGGGTGAAGAACGTGGAGGACGCCAAGGCCAGCGGCGCCGAGGCGATGGTGTACCTCTGCCCCATGTGCTTCACGATCCTCAACAAGAAGGTCCGCGAGGCGGGCATGAAGAACTACATGATCAGCGACCTCTGCAGGCTGGCCCTCGGCGAGGAGCTGCCGGCGGAACGGCCGCAGTGACGACGCGAAGCGGCCGGGGATGAAAAGTCCCTTGCGGGACCGGCCCCGGCCTCCTACAATAGGCCAAATCGCGAAAGGAGGTGGACCCATTGGCTGAAGAGATCAAGGCCGGCTGCGCAAGGCCGACAGGGGGACTTGTCGGCGAGGAGCCTTCAGGGGACAAACCGATTGAAGCGACGGAGGCGAAGAAGGAGGTGAAGTCCATGATCATGATCGGCAGGAAGGCGCCCGATTTCATGGCGCCGGGGTATTTCCAGGGCAAGTTCATCAACGTGCACCTTTCCGATTACCTGGGCAAGTGGGTGCTTCTGTGCTTCTACCCCGGGGATTTCACCTTCGTCTGAGCGACGGAGATATCGGCGGTCGCCGATAGATACGCGGAATTCGAGAAGCTCGGGGTGCAGGTGCTGACGATGAGCATCGACAGCGTCTTCGTGCACAAGATGTGGGTGGACCACGAAATTTCCAAGATGGTCAAGAAGGGCGTCCCCTACCCGATGCTCTCGGACGTGGGGGGCAAGGTGGGGACGGCGTACGGGGTGTTCGACGACGTGGCCGGGGTGGAGACCCGGGGCCGGTTCATCATCGACCCCGACGGGGTGATCCAGGGCTACGAGGTGCTGACCCCGCCTGTGGGGCGCAACGTCTCGGAGAGCATTCGCCAGGTGCAGGCGTTTCAGCACGTGCGCAACAGCGGCGGCACGGAGGCGACGCCCTCGGGGTGGCGTCCCGGCAAGCTCACGCTGAAGCCCGGCCCGGACCT
>CAYZKT010000060.1:0-13737 GCA_964478885.1 uncultured Syntrophaceae bacterium
GCGATGTTGACGGCCATGTCGCCGATCCGCTCCAGGTGGCCGTTGATCTTGATGGCCGTCGTGATGAACCGCAGGTCCCGGGCGATGGGCTGCCGCAGTGCCAGCAGGCGGATGCACTGCTCCTCGATCTCCGTATCAAGCCGGTCGATCTCGGCGTCCCCCTCGATGACCTGTCGGGCCAGATCCGAGCTGCGGTCCAGGAGCGAGGCCGTCACGTTCTCGATGGCCTTCTCCGTCAGCGCCCCGCTGTACAGGAGGTTCTGCTTGATGTCCTGGAGCTCCCGCTCGTAGTGGGTGCTCGTTCTGCGCGTTCCTTCCATGGCCTTCCCCCTGATTGGCGATTACCCGAATCGTCCCGTGATGTAATCTTCCGTCTGTTTGATGTCAGGCCGGGTGAAGATCTTCTCCGTGGCGCTGTACTCGATGAGCTTGCCCAGGTAGAAGAATCCCGTCATGTCCGAGATGCGGGCCGCCTGCTGCATGTTGTGGGTAACGATGATGATGGTGTAGTCCTTTTTCAGGTCCTGGATCAGCTCCTCGATCTTGGCCGTCGAAATGGGGTCCAGGGCCGACGTGGGCTCGTCCATGAGGAGCACGTCGGGCTTCATGGCCAGCGCCCGCGCGATGCAGAGGCGCTGCTGCTGCCCGCCGGAGAGCATCATGGCCGACTGGCCGAGGATGTCCTTCACCTCGTCCCACAGGACGGCCTGCCGGAGACTCTGCTCCACGAGCGCCTCCAGTTCGATTCGGTCGGTGAGCCCGGCGAGCTTCGGGCCGTAGGTGATGTTGTTGTAGATCGATTTCGGGAAGGGGTTCGGCTTCTGGAAAACCATGCCGATGCGCCTGCGGATCTCGACAGGGTCCACGTCGGGGCCGTAGATGTTCTTCCCTTCGAAAAGGACTGCCCCCTCCACGCGCGTGCCGTCGATGAGGTCGTTCATCCGGTTCAGGAGCCTAAGCAGTGTCGACTTGCCGCACCCCGATGGCCCGATGAGCGCCGTCACCCGCTTTTTCTCGAAATCCATCGAGATGTCCGTGAGCGCCCGGAACTTCCCGTAGAAGAAGTTCACATCCTTTGTTTTTATTACACGATTGTCTTCCACCGTTACCACCTTTTTCTCTTCCGCATGGTGCTTCGAATGACGATGGCGATCAGGTCTACGCCCAGCACGAGCCCGACGAGAACCAGGATGGTCCCGAACTGGATGGGTCGCGTCGCCTCGATGTGGGTCCCCGCCGTGGCGAGCACGTAGATGTGAAACGGCAGGGCCATCACCTCGTCGAAGATCGACGAGGGGAGCTTCGCCGTGTAGAAGGCCGCCGCCGTGAACATGACGGGCGCCGTCTCGCCGGCGGCGCGCCCGATGCCCAGGATCGACCCTGTGAGGATCCCCGGCAGTGCATTGGGCAATACGATCCGGACGATCGTCTGCCACTTCGACACGCCCAGCGCCAGCGAGGCCTCGCGGAACGTCTGGGGCACGGCCTTGAGGGCCTCCTCGGAGGCCCCGATGATCGTGGGCAGGATCAGGATTCCCAGGGTGAGCGACCCGGAGAGGATGCACGAGCCGAACTGCAAAAAAACGACGAAGAGCCCCAGACCGAAAAGGCCGAAGACGATGGAGGGCACGCCGGCCAGGCAGTTCACCCCGATCCGGATGACCCTCACCGGCGGTCCCTGTTTGGCGTATTCCGTCAGGTAGACGGCCGACACGATCCCCAGGGGCAGCGCCACGAGAATCGCACCCATCGTGAGGTACAGGGTTCCCAGGATGGCAGGCATGATGCCGCCTTTCGTCATGGAGTCCGTCGGCGGAAGCGTGAGGAAGTCCCAGCTGAGGACGCCTGCGCCGTTGATGAGGATATAGACGAGGAGCCCTCCCAGGGCGGCCGTGATGACGAGGGCCGAGAGCCGCACGAGCCCGAAGAAGACCCTTTCCTTGAAATAGCGCCATCGCATGGAGGACTGAAGTGCCATCGTTTTCTCGCTTACAGGGTTCCCGATCCCGTTTCCCTGAACTTGTGGGACACGTAGTCGGCAACCAGGTTGAACGCCAGCGTCAGCATGAACAGGACGATGCCCGTCGCGAACAGGGCGTGGTAGTGATCGCTTCGGAAGGGCGCCTCGCCCATCTCGGCGGCGATCGAGGCCGGCATGGGCCGCACCGAGTCGAAGAGGCTCTCGGGGATCGCCGCCGCGCCCCCGGCGACCATGAGGACCACCATGGTCTCCCCGATGGCCCGGGCCATCCCGAGGATGACGGCCGTGGAGATGCCCGAGAGGGCCGAGGGGACAATGACCTTGAGGATCGTCTCCGACTTGGTCGCGCCCAGCGCGTAGGAGGCCTCCTTGAATTCCCGCGGCACGGCGTAGAGGGCGTCTTCGGCGATGCTCGAGATCGTCGGGATCGCCATGAGCGCCAGCATCAGGGAGGCATTGACGATGTTGAGGCCCGTAGGCAGGTCGAAGGTGTCCTGCAGCCAGGGCGCGAGCACCACCATCCCGAAGAAGCCGAGCACGACGGAAGGCAGCCCGGCCAGCAGTTCTATGACGGGCTTGGCGATCTCCTTGACCGGCCGGGGTGCGATCTCCGAGATGTACACGGCCGAGAGCACCCCCAGGGGCACCGCGATCAGCGTGGAGAAGAAAGTCACGATGAAGGATCCCACGATCAGCGGCCAGATGCCGAAGGCGGGTGGGTCGAAGGTGGGGTACCACTCGCTTCCCAGAATGAAATCCTTCAAGGAGACGACCCGGAGGATGGGGATCCCTTCCCGGAACAGGAACGTGACGATGAGGGCGAGGATCAGGATCGACACGCAGGCGAAGAGGAAAAAGATGCGCCGGATGAGGATCTCTTTCAGTTTACGGGTCATGGGAATTCCCCGGTCGGCGATGGAAGAATGCCGGGCAAGGCGTCCGCGGCCGCCCCCCCCGAATGTGTCTTATAAAGGATACTCCGACGCCCCGCTCGTTTCAACGGGCAAGTCGCGAACCGATCCGCCGCGAAAAGACAACGGCAAGGATGAGGGACGGGATCGCGATAATGTACATGGTCCAGTAGATCGACTGGTAGAGATGATCGAGCGATTCCCGGACCTTCCCGAGCGGGTGGGCCAACCGCAGGTAGCCGACGACCTCGTTTTTCTCCTTTACGGGCACGGCGACGTAGAGCATGTTCACCTTCAGGGTCGTGCTGAAGTGCGTCGCCCTGCCCTGCCCCTGCGATACAGCCTGCTGGATCTCCGGACGGTTCAGATGGTTCTCCATACCTCGGGCGTCGGCCTCGGAATCCGCGACCACCCGGCCCGACGGATCGATGTACGTCACCCTCATGCCCAGTTGCCGGGCGATATCGGGGAGCTTCGCATCGAGGTCTTTTCCCGGCATCAGGGCCACCGCCGTGGCCGTGCCGATCATCCGGTCCTCGATGTTTTGCGTGAGGATGTCCCGGATCTTGGGAGTGAGAAAGAAATCCAGGACCCCGATGGTCAGCAGAACCAGGATGACATACGAAACGAATACCTTTAGGAATCGCATATCTTTCATCATGCCCCCACGAGAAGCACCCAAGCCCGAGCAGACCGTATCGGCAGGCTCGGGTCCGGGTGCGGAAACGATCCATGGCGAATCGGGACGGTCCGGCGCAACCTCAGTCCGAACCGTTTCATTCTTCCTCCACCCTACTTGAGGGGGACGAAGCCTTCCTTCTTTACGATCTTCTGGCCCTCGGGGCCCTTGACGAAGCTGAGATAGCCTGCCGCGGCCCCCTTGGGCTCGCCGTCGGTATAGTAGTAGAGCGGACGGGCGATGGGGTAGGTCCCCTTCAGGGCGTTTTCGTCATTGGCGACGATGCCGTTCACCGTGACGGCCTTGATGCTCTTGTTCAGGTAGCCGATCCCGATGTAGCCGATGGCGAAGCGGTTCTTCGAGACGGCCTGCACGACGGCGCCGCTCGAGGCCTGGAGCTGGGCCCGGGGGCTCACCTTCTCCTTGTGGAGGATCTTCTCCTGCCAGGACTCGTAGGTGCCGGAGCTGGTGTCGCGGGAGATGACCACGATCTGCATGTCCTTGCCGCCCACTTCCTTCCAGTTGCGGATCTTGCCCTGGTAGATCAGGGAAAGCTGCTCGATGGAGAGGTCCTTCACGGGGTTTGCGGGATGGACGACGGGGGTGAGGGCATCGATGGCCACCTTGTGCTCCACGGGATTGACACCCCTGGACTTGGCCAGCGCGATCTCCTCCTTCTTCATCTGGCGCGACGACATGGCGACCTGGGTGGTCTTGTCGATCAGGGCCTTGATGCCGTTTCCGGACCCCCCCCCGGAAATGGAAATATTCAGGTTGGGGGTCTTCTTCATGTATGCCTCGGCCGTCGCCTGCCCGATGGGCAGGACCGTCGTCGAACCGTTGACGACGATATTCTCGGCAGCCACGGCCGACGCTCCCCCGATCAGGCTCAGGGCCGCCAGCCCCGCCACGACGATTTTCAACGTTCTCAACATTCTCCTTACCTCCTTGGATAACGGTCTGACTCTTTGGGTGCAATGTAAACCCCTTTTGTTACAATTTCATGACAATTCCATGAAAAGCAGATGAAATGACCGTCTTTCGCTCCTTCCTCATTGACAGCCGGAGGGCTTTCCCTTAGTGTTTGATGCGGCGGAATACGCGGAAAGGCTCGAGATCATGGGAAAAAAGAAAACGGTGAATCTCGCTCTCCAGGGAGGAGGGGCCCACGGGGCGTTTGCCTGGGGCGTGCTGGACCGGTTCCTTGAGGACGGGCGAATCGGGTTCGAGGGGATCTCGGCGACGAGCGCGGGCACCCTCAATGCCGTCGCCTACGGCTGGGGCGCCATGCGAGGGGGGCCCGAGGGGGCCCGCCGGGCCCTGGAAGACCTGTGGCGGGAAGTGAGCAAGGCGGGCGCGCTGTTCAGCCCGGTGCGCCAGTGGCCCATGGAGAAGTCATGGCCGGGCGCGGCGGCGCTCTCCGGCCTGACCTTCGGCCTGTTCAGCGCGTGGACACGGGTGCTGTCTCCCTACCAGTTCAACCCCCTCGATTTCAATCCCATGAAGGACATGCTCCGCGACTGCATCGATTTCGAGGAACTCGTCCGCTGCGACTGCGTCGATCTCTTCGTCAGCGCGACGAACGTCCGCACGGGCCAGGTCCGCGTGTTCCGCAACGAAGAGATCACCCCGGAGGTCGTTCTGGCCTCGTCCTGTCTGCCCAACCTGTTCCAAGCCGTTCAGATCGACGGGGAGCACTACTGGGACGGGGGCTACATGGGCAACCCCTCGCTCTTTCCCCTCTTCTACTACACCGCATCCCGCGACATCGTGATCGTCCACATCAACCCTATCGAGCGGCAGGACGTCCCCCGCACGGCCATGGACATCGAGAACCGTCTCAACGAGATCACGTTCAACGCCTCCCTGCTGAAGGAGCTTCGCGCCATCGCCTTCGTCGTCAAGCTGCTCGAGGAGAAATGGATACGCGACGAATACCGGGAAAAGCTCAAGCACGTTTTCGTGCACTCCGTCCGGGCCGACGAGGCGATGAAGGATCTCGGGGTGGCCACCAAGTTCGTGAGCAACTGGGAATTCCTGACGGACCTGCGCGACCGGGGGCGGGAGACGGCGGAGCGCTGGCTAGCCGAGAATTTCGACTGCCTCGGCAAGCGCTCCAGCGTCGACGTGCGGATGGAGTACCTCCAGCGGGGCGAGAACAGGCCCCTGACGCGCACGACCTAACGGCCTATAAAAATCCCCCTGCACCCCCCTTACAAAAAGGGGACCACAGGGGGATTTCTTTTGGCTATTGGCTGTGGGCCGTCGGTTTCTTCCCCTGAACCCTGTCCCCTGGTCCCTGGACCCTATATCACGGACTGGTCAAAAATGGCCAGATGCAAGGCCTCCGAATCCCGAGAAGCGGAGGCGTACTTTGTCGCGTACGTCGAGCGACGAGGGATGAGGGAACGCAGCAGATGGCCGTTTTTCACCAGTCCGCTACAGGAGGCGCGCTCCCATTTCGGCCACCAGGGACCTCTCCCCCTTGAACAGCGTCACGTGCCCGGCGATCTCCTCGTCCTTGAGGTGCTCCACGAGATAGGTCAGGCCGTTGCTGCTGGCGTCGAGGTAGGGGTGGTCGATCTGCTCGGGGTCTCCCGTGAAGACGATCTTCGTGCCCTCGCCCACGCGGGTGATGAGCGTCTTGACCATGTGCGGCGTGAGGTTCTGCGCCTCGTCGCAGATGATGAACTGCTTGGGGATGCTCCGGCCCCGGATGTAGGCCAGGGCCTCCATCTCGAGGATGCCGCGGTCCATGAGGTGCTCGATGATCCGGTGCGGCTCGGGGTTTCCGCTGAAAATGAACTCCAGGTTGTCGTAGATGGGCTGCATCCAGGGACGCAGCTTCTCCTCCTTGGAGCCCGGGAGGAACCCCAGGTCGTTTCCCAGCGGGATGACGGGCCGGGTGATGAGCAGGCGGGAGTAGTTCTTCTGCTCCATGACCTTCTCGAGCCCGACGGCGATGGCCAGCAGCGTCTTGCCCGTTCCCGCGCGGCCCACGAGGGTCGCCACGCGGATCTGGTCGTTGAGCAGAAGCTCCAGCGCGAAGCGCTGCTCCTTGTTCCTCGCCTTGATGCCCTGGTTGGCGCTCTCGCCGTGGACGAGCGCCCGCAGCTCCCCCCGGAAATACCTCGCCAGGGCCGACTGGGACGACGAGACGTGGTTCTTCAGCACGAAGAACTCGTGGGGCCTCGCAGGGCCCTTCCCGTTCATCACGAGGCGCCCCTCCTTGAAGAAGGCGTCCATCTCCTCGGCCGTCACGTCCACGACGCCCGAGCCCGTGTAGAGCTCGTGGTAGTTGACCTTGTCGTTGTAGAAGTCCTGGGCCGGCACGCCCATGACGTCGGCCTTGACCCGGAGGTTCAGGTCCTTCGAGACGAGGAAGACCCGCCCCGGAAGCTGGCGGTTGAGGGTGCAGGCCACGGCGAGGATCCGGTTGTCCGTCTTGTGGGGGTCGAACCCGGCGGGGAAATCCGCTACGGCCTCCTGGTGGTTGAGCTCAATGCGCAGCCTCCCCCCCGAGGGCAGGGGCACGCCTGTCGACAGGCAGCCCGATTCGCGCAGCTTGTCGAGCTCCTGCGACACCACGCGGGCGTTGCGGCCGATCTCGTCCTGCCGCCGCTTCTGGTTGTCGATCTCCTCGATGACGGCCATGGGGATCACGATCTGGTTGTCCTCGAAGGCAAACAGGGCGCCCGGGTTGTGAAGCAGCACGTTTGTGTCCAGGATGTACGTCTTGATCATGCGTTCAGACTCCTTCGTCGCAACTGCAACAGGATGCCCTTCCCCGTGCAGGGATCCCGCTGCGGGTTCTCCCCGATCGGGTTACGGCAATAGTGGTCCTTCGGGATGGAACGGGTGTCGGCCGAAATCGGGCCGGTAGGAAGGGTTCGTTGGGTTGATCCGATTGCAGGATGTCCTCCTGTCTATAACGCCATACCCTCCGGCGCTCGGATTGCGGAACTCGAAATGCCGCTTTTTGCAACCGTTATTAAATACCGCCGGCACTCCGATTTGTCAAGGATTTCCTGCCGAAGAGCACCCCGGTCCCACGCTCGCCGGCCGGCAGGGCCCGCGGCCGGCGCGCCAAACGAGGCGCCATGCGCGGAAACGCGCATCAGCGCTCGGCGAACTTGTACCCCACGCCGCGGACCGTGACGATGTAGGTGGGGCTGTTCTCGTCTTCCTCGATCTGCGCCCTCAGGCGCCGGACGTGAACATCGACGGTGCGGGGCTCGACGAAGGACTCGTCGCCCCAGACCCTGTCCAGGATCTGGTCGCGGCTGTACACGCGCCCTGGATTGCGGGAAAGGAAGTGCAGCAGTTTGAACTCCTTGGGGCTCAGGGTCACCCTGCGGCCGCCGACGGTAACCTCGTAGGACTTCATGTCGATCCGGAGCCCCTTGAACTCGAAGATCTCGGGTTTCTCGGGCTGCCTGCCGGCGTCGGAGCGGCGCAGGACCGCCTTGATGCGCGCCACCAGTTCCTTCACGCTGAACGGCTTTGTCACGTAATCGTCGGCTCCGACCTCCAGCCCGATGACCCTGTCGAGCTCTTCGCCCTTCGCCGTCAGCATGATGATGGGGATGGAGGCCGACTCGGCGTCCCGGCGGAGCCGCTTGCACACCTCGAGGCCCTGGATTCCGGGCAGCATGAGATCGAGCACGACGAGGGCCGGCTTCTTCGCCCGCACGAGCGCGAGGGCCTTCTCCCCGTCGAGGGCCTTGAGGACCTCATAGCCCTCCTTCTCGAGGTTGTAGGCCACGAGGTCGGCGATGTCCTTCTCGTCGTCCACGATCAGGATTCGAGGCGCCATCGGCAATCCTTTCCGGTCAACTGCGGGGGGCATCATGCCCTAAAAGATCTGCTCCATCAATCCGCGGACGTGGTCGACCCGGACGAGCTCGATGCCCTCGACCTTCGGGCCGCCCCGGAGCCGGGTGCGCGGCAGGACGCAGCGCGAAAACCCCATGCGGGCCGCCTCGCGGATCCGGATTTCCATCTGGTTGATCCCGCGGACCTCGCCCGTGAGCCCCACCTCCCCGAAGACGACCGTCTTCGGGTCCACGGGCCGGTCGAGGAAGCTCGACGCGATGGCTGCGACGACCCCCAGGTCCACGGCCGGTTCGGCAAGCCTCACCCCACCGGCCACGTTGACGAAGATGTCGTGGTTGCCCAGGTGCAGCCCGCCGATCTTGTCGAGAACCGCCACCAGCAGCGAGACGCGGTTGCCGTCCACCCCGATGGCCGTCCGCCGGGGCATGCCGAAGCTCGTGCTGGCCACCAGGGCCTGGATCTCCACCAGGATGGGCCGCGTGCCCTCGATGGCCGCCGCCACGACGGAGCCCGCCATCCCCTCGGGCCGTTCCGTGAGGAAGTACTCCGAGGGGTTCGACACTTCCACAAGCCCCCGGTCGCGCATCTCGAAGACGCCGATCTCGTTGGTGGGGCCGAAGCGGTTCTTGATGCCCCGGATGATGCGGTAGGAGTGCCCCGAGTCGCCCTCGAAGTAGAGGACCGTGTCGACCATGTGCTCGAGGACCTTGGGGCCGGCGATGGAGCCGTCCTTGGTGACGTGGCCCACGAGAAAGACGGGGATACCCGTCTTCTTGGAGAGGATGATGAGGCGCTCCGAGGCCTCCCGGACCTGCCCGACGCTCCCGGGCGCCGAGGTCAGCAGCGAGCTGTAGACGGTCTGGATGGAGTCGACGACGATGGCCTCGGGGGCCACTTCCTTAATATAGCGGAGGATATTCTCCAGGGCCACCTCCACCAGGACGTAGAGGTTCTTCGAGGCGGCCCCGATCCGGTCGGCCCGCATCCTAATCTGGCTGGCCGACTCCTCGCCCGAGACGTAGAGAACCTTGCGCCCCCCCGAGGCGAGACGGTGCATCACCTGCAGCAGCAGCGTCGACTTGCCGATGCCCGGGTCGCCCCCCACGAGGACGGCCGATCCGGCCACGATCCCGCCGCCGAGGACCCGGTCCATCTCCTCGATGCCCGTCTTGACGCGGGCCTTCTCATCGGCCTCGACGGCGTCGATGGGGCGGGGCTTCTCGTTGAACTGGAACTCGGGGGGCACCCGGGAGTCCTTCGGTGCGGTCGGCTCCTCGGCAAAGCGGTTCCACTCCCCGCAGCCGGGGCACTTGCCGACCCACTTGGGCGACTCGTATCCGCAGTTCTGGCAGAAAAAGGCCGTTCTTTGCTGTTTTTTCATTCTTTCCCCCGACCCTGCCCTTCGTATCGGTTTTTCCCGTTCCCGTCAACCCCCAAGGGTGCGGGCCGGGGCCGAGGACCTTGGAAATTGCTTGTCAATTTTGATGTTTTCTGATAAGAGGACTTTTTCCGATTTTCGACAAAAAGGTGAGTCCCCATGCAACACAATCCAAACTTCAGCTCCGGCCCCTGCAGCAAGAGACCCGGGTGGAATCTCGACGGGTTGAAAGACGCCGCCGTGGGACGCTCCCACCGCTCGGCGCTGGGCAAGGCCAAACTGGGCGATGCGATCGCCCGCAGCAAGAAACTTCTCGGCGTTCCCGACGATTACCTGCTCGGCATCCTGCCGGGCTCCGACACGGGCGCCTTCGAGGCCGCCATGTGGACGATGCTCGGCCCCCGGCCGGTCACCGTGCTCGTCTGGGAAAGCTTCAGCGGCGAGTGGGCCAAGGACATCCAGAAGGAACTGAAACTCAAGCCCACGGTCCTCGAGGCCCCCTACGGGAAGCTGCCCGACCTGCAGTCCGTGGACTGGAAAAGCGACGTCGTCTTCGTGGCCAACGGCACGACAAGCGGCGTGAAGATCCCGAACTGGGACTGGATCCCGGCCGACCGCGAAGGGCTCTCGATGTGCGACGCCACCAGCGCCGTCTTCGCCATGCCCGTCGACTGGTCCAAGGTGGACGTCCTGACCTACTCCTGGCAGAAGTGCCTCGGCGGCGAGGCGGCCCACGGGGTCCTCGTGCTGAGCCCCCGCGCCGCGGCCCGAATCGCGTCCTATGACCCGCCCTGGCCCCTGCCCAAGGTCTTCCGCTTGAAGAAGAAGGGCGCCGTGGACAAGGCCATCTTCGACGGCGACACGATCAACACGCCCTCGATGCTCTGCGTCGAGGACTACCTGGACGCCCTGCAGTGGGCCGAGTCGATCGGCCTCGAGGGCCTCTTCAAGAGAAGCCTGGCGAACCTGAAGGTCATCGAGGACTGGGTCGCGAAGCGCGACTGGATCGACTTCCTCGCCGAGGACAAGGCCGTTCGCTCCAACACGTCGGTCTGTCTCAAGGTCGTCAGCGGGACGTTCAGGGCCATGGCGGAGAAGGAGCAGGGCGACTTCATCAAGGCCGTGGCGGGCCAGCTGAGCAAGGAAGGCGCGGCCCACGACGTGAGCGCCTACCGCGACGCCCCCCCGGGGTTCCGCCTGTGGTGCGGGCCCACGATCGAGCCGGCGGACGTCAGGCAGGTCCTCGAAGCCTTGGAAAAGGTGTACCTGCAGAAGATGAAATAATCCGCCGCGGCCTGCGGCGCAGTCCCGCGAGGACGAAGAGATGACCGCACAACGGAAAGGGAAGAAGAACATGAAGAGGGTTTTAATCAGCGACACGCTGTCCCCTGAGGGGATCGAGATCCTGAAGAACACGCCCGGCATCGAGGTGGACGTCCAGACGAGCCTCACGCCCGACGAGCTCAAGGGGATCATCAAGGACTACGACGGCCTCGCGATCCGCAGCGCCACGAAGGTCACCAAGGAGATCATCGAGAAGGCCGACAGCCTCAAGGTCGTGGGCCGGGCCGGCATCGGCGTGGACAACGTGGACGTCAACGCGGCCAGCAAGCGCGGCATCGTCGTCATGAACACCCCCGGCGGCAACACGATCACCACGGGCGAACACACGATCGCCATGATGTTCGCCCTGGCGCGGCAGATCCCGCAGGCCACGGCCTCCATGAAGGGCGGCAAGTGGGACAAGAAGACGTTCATGGGCGCCGAGATCTACAACAAGACCCTCGGCATCATCGGCATCGGCCGGGTGGGCACCATCGTGGCCGACCGCGCCCAGGGCCTCAAGATGAACGTCATCGCCTTCGACCCCTTCCTGGCCCCCGAGACGGCCGAGAAGATGGGCATCACGCTGGTATCCCTGGACGAGCTGCTGAAGCGCTCCCACTTCATCTCCGTCCACACGCCGCTCACGAAGGACACGAAGAACATCCTCAACGCCGCCTCCCTCGCGAAGATGCGCAACGGCGTCTTCATCGTCAACTGCGCCCGCGGCGGGATCGTCAACGAGAAGGACCTGCTCGACGCGCTCAACTCCGGCAAGGTGGCCGGCGCGGCCCTCGACGTCTTCGAGGAGGAGCCCACGAAAAACAGGGAGCTGGTGAGCCACCCCAACGTCATCTGCACGCCCCACCTCGGGGCGGCCACCGACGAGGCCCAGCGCAACGTGGCCATCGCCATCGCCGAGCAGATCGCCGACTTCCTGACGAAGGGCGAGATCCGCAACGCCATCAACTTCCCGTCGGTGAGCGCGGAGCTGCTCACGCACATCCACCCCTACCTGGCGCTCGCCGAGAAGCTGGGCACCTTCGAGGCCCAGATCGTCAAGGGCGGCATCGAGGAGGTGGCCGTCGAGTACGCCGGCGACATCATCAACTACAACGTGGCGCCGCTGACGATCGCGCTGCTCAAGGGGCTGCTCACGCCGATCCTGAACGCAAACATCAACTTCATCAACGCCCCCTTCATCGCCAAGGAGCGCAACATCAAGGTCGTCGAGTCCAAGTCCAGCGAGGTGAAGGACTTCACGAGCATGATCTCCGTCACGATCAAGACGACGGAGGAGAAGAGCTCCGCCGCCGGGGCCATCTTCGGCAAGCAGGACCCCCGCATCGTGCGGATCGAGAAGTTCTCCATGGAAGTGATCCCCGAGGGCCACATGATCGTGCTGTACAACAACGACAAGCCCGGGGTCATCGGCAACATCGGCCACACGCTGGGCAACAACGGCATCAACATCGCCCGTTTCCAGCTGAGCCGCGAGCACGTGGACGGCAAGGCCCTCGTCGTGCTCTCGACGGACACCGTGGTGCCTGCGGACATCCTGAAGAAGCTGCGGGAACTCCCGAACGTCATATCCCTCACCCAGCTGGAGATGTAATCCGGCACGGAGACAGCCTATGTCAAGCGTAATCGTCGTAGGGACCCAGTGGGGCGATGAAGGCAAGGGCAAGATCGTCGACCTCTACGCGGAAGACGCCGACGCCATCGTGCGCTTCCAGGGGGGCAACAACGCGGGGCACACGATCGTGGTCAAGGGCAAGCAGACCATCCTGCACCTGATCCCCTCGGGGATCCTGCACGACCACAAGCTGTGCGTCCTGGGCAACGGCATGGTCATCGACCCCAAGGTGCTCATCGAGGAGATCCGGTACCTGAGAAACGAGAATGCCTTCCCCCCCAACACGAAGCTCGTCATCAGCGACAAGGCACACCTGATCATGCCCTACCACCGCCGCGTGGATGCGGCACGCGAGGCCGCCAAGGGCGCGGGCAAGATCGGGACGACCCAGCGCGGCATCGGGCCGGCCTACGAGGACAAGGTCTCCCGCACGGGCATCCGGGTCTGCGACCTGCTGGACCGTGAGGTGTTCGCCGAGAAGCTCAAGCGCAACGTGGAGGAGAAGAACTTCTCCCTCACGAAGCTCTTCGGCGAGGAGCCCGTCGACGAGAAGCCCATTCTTGAGGAGTACATGGGGTATGCCGACGTCCTGCGGCCCCACGCGGCCGACATCTCGCTGCTGCTCGACGAGGCCATGCGGCAGAAGAAGAAGATCCTCTTCGAAGGGGCCCAGGGCGGACACCTCGACGTGGACTACGGCACCTACCCCTTCGTCACGTCGTCCAACACGGTGGCCGGCAACGCCTGCTGCGGGGCGGGGGTCGGCCCCACGAAGATCGACGCCGTCGTGGGCATCGTCAAAGCCTACACGACCCGCGTGGGCAGCGGTCCCTTCGTCACGGAACTCACCGACGAGATCGGCCAGCGCATCCAGTCCGTGGGCCAGGAGTTCGGCGCCACGACGGGGCGCAAGCGGCGCTGCGGGTGGCTGGACATGGTGCTGGTGCGCCAGTCCGTGCGGGTGTCGGGTATCACGGGCCTGGCCATCACCAA
>CAYZKT010000061.1:0-5167 GCA_964478885.1 uncultured Syntrophaceae bacterium
CGGACTGGACGGCAGAGGCCGTCCTGCCGAAGCCCTGGGGGCCGGAAGCCTGGAAGAAGTAAACTCTCCTGTGACAGGCGAGGGGGTCCACTTTCGGGACCCCCTCGCTTTCCCGCGCCTGAATTTCACGAACCCGGCAGACGGTTTCCTCGGCAATGGTCCGGGCATTTGACCCTTTCGCAGTGGCCCTACGTTGAAGCCGCGCCCCGGACTTACCGGCCGACCGGGCCGGCGGTCTCGCCGTTACTTACGTCAGCTTCGACATCAGGATTTCCCGGACCCGTTTGGGGTTGGCCTTGCCGGACGAGGCCTGCATGACCTGCCCGATGAGAAACCCCAGGGCCTTTCCCTGGCCGGACCGGTAGTCGCTGATCGCCGCCGGATGGGAACCGAGCACCTGCTCGGCCAGGCTTTCCAGCGATGCGGCGTCGGAGACCTGCCGGAACCCTCCCCGCTCGATAATGGCATCAGGCGACTCGTCGCTCTCGAAGAGCCGTGCAAGAACCTCCTTTGCGGCATTGGCGTTGATCTCGTCCTTTTCGAGCCGCCGCAGCACGTCGGCAAACCGTTCGGGGGTCACGGGGTTTCCGGAGATTGGAAGCTGCCTCTCCCTCAGCGCGGGCAGGTACTGCGTCATGATCCAGTGGGCGGCCGTACGCGGCGGGACGGACTGCCGGGTGACACCCTCGAAATAGTCGGACAATTCCCGATCCCCTGCGAGAGAGGCCGCCAAGTCCCTCGTCAACCCGTAGTCCCGCTGAAAGCGGGCTGCTTTCAGCGCCGGCATTTCGGGAAGAAGACCGCGCATCCGGCCGATCCACTCCTCGGTGACCACGATTTCGGGGACGGAGGGGTCGGGCACGCAGGGCCCCTCGAATTTTCCGCGCATCGGCAGGGTTGCGCCTTTCTCCGGATCCCAGAGCCGCGTGTGCAGGACGATGGCCTCCCCGGAGGCCAGGGATGCCTTCTGCCTCTCGATCTCGTAGGCAATCGCGTCGCCCAGGTGCCGGATGGAGTTCATGTTCTTGACTTCCACCTTGGTGTTCATGGCGGTGCTGCCGGGCTCGCGGATGGAGATGTTGGCGTCCACGCGCATCGTGCCCGCTTCCATGCTGCACTCGGAGCTTCCCACGTAGCGGATCTGGGTTCTCAGGTTCCGGATGAATTCCATGGCCTCGTGGGGCGAGCGGATATCGGGTTCCGTCACGATCTCCACCAGGGGCGCCCCGGCCCGGTTGAAATCGACCAGGCTCACGGGGGTCCGGCCCTCGAGCTCGTGGATCAGCTTGGCCACGTCCTCCTCCATGTGGATGTGGCGGATGCGAAGCCTCTTCGGGGCGCCCTTTTCATCCGCGATGTCGAGCCACCCCCCGCGGGCCAGCGGATAGTGGGCCTGGGAGAGCTGATAGCCCTTCGGCAGATCGGGATAGTAGTAGACCTTCTGGTCGAAGGCGCTTCGCTCCTGGATTTCGCAGTTGAGCGCAAGGCAGGCCAAAGCGGCCTTCTCGAGCGCTTCCCGGCTGAAGCGGGGCAGTGCCCCCGGCAGCCACAGGCAGACGGGACAGGTGTTGCGATTGGGCTCGTCGCCCGGGCGATTCGGGCAATCGCAGAACATCTTCGTCAGGCAGTTGAGCTCCACGTGGATTTCGAGGCCGACGATTGCTTCGTACTGCACGCTCAGGACTCCTTCGTTGAGTGTTTCAGCCCTTCCCCGGCCAGGGCCAGCAGCCCCGCATCCCCGAGTCTCGGCCCGATGACCTGGATTGCCGGACCGCCCGCGGGGCTGCCGTCGTCCGAGGGGAAGCAAACGGCGGGCAGGCCCGTCAGGCTGGCGGGCAACGTGAACAGGAAAGCGTCGTACAGCGCGGGGATCGATCCGGCTTCGCAGGGGTCGAACCCCCCGCGGAGGGCGGGCATCGCCAGCGCGTCCACCTCCCCGAACAGCCGCTGCGACCCCCGCATCAGGTGGGACCGCAGGCGGCACGCTTTTTCGAAAACACCGTACTTCATGAACTGGTAGTACGCCCCCTGGAAGAGGTACGGCTTGACGACGGGACCGAAGATTTCTCCCCTGGTTTTCAGGTACATCTCGTTCCAGTTTTTCGCCGAGGGCGTCCGGTACCCGAACCGCACTCCGTCATACTTCCCGGCGGCCGAAGAGGCCTCGACGGCCCCGACGATCTGGTGCACGACGCGGAAGAGTTCGAACTCTTTCACGCTCGTCTCGACGAGGGTCAGTCCCGCCTTCGCAAATCCCTCCAGGGCGCGCAGAAAAGCCTCCCGTTGCTGTCTCTCGAGGAAGGCGACACTCTCCCGGATCCAGCCGAGGGTGCGGAAGCGCGGCTGCCCGGAACCGTTCAAAAACCCGGGCACCTCCTGCTCGGACATGGAAAAATCCTTCTCGTCTCTTCCGGCTATGGCTGCCATGACGGCCGCGATGTCCGCTGCCGAGCGCGCCACGATGCCGATGGCTTCCATGGAAGGGATGAGCCCGAAAAGACCGTACCGCGACACCAGTCCATAGCTCGGTTTGTAGCCGATGAGCCCCGCCTTGGCAGCCGCGAGGCGCGCCTCCCCGAGATGATCCGTCAGAAGGGCGATATCCACCAGGCCGTCGGCAACGGCGCGCGCGGCCTCGTCGCCGCGCAATCCCAGTCCCAGCTCGCTCATGCGGGTGCTGCCGACCAGGGCGGCCCCCTGCTCCCGCAGTCTCTTCACGACAGTCGCGTCCTCGATGGCCTTGAACCCCTTCAGCGCGAGGCTGCCCGACTCGGCGGGCCAACCCGCCACGGAGAGGTTGGCCTGCACGGAAATGGGCTTCCCCTTCAGAAGGCCTGTCCCGGACGCTGCGGGAACTTCGTCCCGGTAGGCAAAAATCCCGGATTTCATCGTTTTTTACCTCATTCCAGAATGCCGGCCACCTTGAAGTATCGTCCCTTCATGGCCGGGGCATTGGCAAACAGGGCCCGTGATTCGGAGTGCGGGGAGACGACGGGCTCCCCTCCCGTGCGAATGCGATTTTTCACCGGCACGGCGGAAAATGCCGGGGTGGCGTCGGTTTCCATCCCCTCGACGGCGGCGGCCAGCCGCGTCGCCTCGGCGAGGGCGATCTCGAGCGCCGGCCGTTCGGTCTCGTTCACCCCGATCCGCGACACCCAAGAAAGGTATTCAAGGAGGTCCTCTTTCTTCACCGTCCCCGGAAGGGCCTTGTCGCCGCCCAGATCGAGAAGCCCGAGCTCGCCGAGCTGCTCGCGGCTCACATCGGACGGCGCCTGCGTGAGCGGGCACTGGGCGCTACGGTTCTTGGGAAAGGCGATCACCTCCCGGATGGAGGAAACGCCCAGGATCATGGAGACGACGCGGTCCATGCCCAGGGCGAGCCCGCCGTGCGGCGGGGTCCCGTAATCGAGGGCGCGCAGGAAAAAGCCGAACTTCTCCTCCGCGGCCTCGCTCGACAGGCCCAGGGCCTGGAAGATTCTGGACTGCAGGATGCGGTCATGGATGCGGATGCTGCCGCCACCCAGTTCCTCCCCGTTGACCACCAGGTCGTAGGCCCTGGACTTGAGATGCAGGAGCCCCTCCCGGTCGTCGGGATCGAAGTCCTGGCGGTCGGGCGACGTGAAGGGGTGGTGGCTGGAGGTCACGCCACCGTCCGTGGCCTCGAAGAGCGGAAAGTCGGTCACCCAGAGGGGCGCGAAGACCCCCTGCGGGATCATGCCGAGACGGCCCGCCAGGTGAAGCCGCAGCTGCCCCAGGACGGAGTGGACGAGCTGGGGCGACGCATCGGCAATCATGATCAGCACGTCCCCGTCCTTCGCGCCGAAGCGCTCGAGGATGGCCTTCTGCTCCCCGGGGCTGAAGAACTGGACGATGTTGGACTCCAGTTTCCCGTCGAGCACCCGCATCCAGGTCATCCCCTTTGCGCCCATGGCGGGGACGATTTCCTTGGCATACTCGTTTTGCAGGACGTTCTTGCTGAGGCTCTCCGAATGGCCCTTGATGTTGATCCCCTTGATCATCCCGCCCCGGTCGAGGATCTGCCGGAAAATGCCGTACCGGGTGTCGCGGAACAGATCCGTCGCCTCGATGAAGCGGAGCCCGAACCGGGTGTCGGGGCGGTCGGAGCCCATCGTTTCCATCGCCTCCCGGTGGGTCATGCGGGGGAAGGGCCTGGACAGGTCAATCCCTCCCGCGGCGAACATCCGCACCGTCAGCTCCTCCACGATTCCGTAGATGAACTCCTCGTCGATGAAGGAGGCCTCGAGATCGAGCTGGGTGAACTCCGGCTGGCGGTTGGGACGCAGATCCTCGTCCCGGAAGCAGCGGGCCATCTGGAAGTAGCGCTCGAAGCCGCTCACCATCAGCAGCTGCTTGAAGAGCTGGGGGGACTGGGGAAGGGCGTAGAAGCAGCCCTGGTGGATGCGGCTGGGCACCAGGTAGTCGCGCGCCCCCTCGGGCGTGCTCTTGGTGAGCATCGGCGTCTCGACCTCGACGAAACCCTGCTCGTCCAGGTAATCGCGGACGCACTTGAAGATGCGATGTCGCTTGAAGAGGTTGTTCTGCATGGTCGGGCGACGAAGATCGAGATAGCGGTGCTTGAGGCGAAGATCCTCCGCGACGGCCTCCGCTTCCCGCTCACCGGCAGCCATGGCTTTTTCGGAGACCATGAACGGAAGCGGGTCCGAGGCGTTCAGAATCTCCAGGGCCGCGGCGAAGACTTCGACGGCCCCCGTTTCGAGGTTGGGGTTCTCCGTGCCGGGAAGACGTTTTTCCACGCGGCCGCGGACCGCCACGCAGTACTCGCTTTTCAGCGACTCGGCCGTCCTGCACAGATCCGGCGAGCTTCGCTCGGGGCTGAAGACAACCTGAACGATGCCGCTCCGGTCCCGCAGGTGGGCGAAAAGGACCTCGCCGTGATCCCGCAGCGCGTCGACCCATCCGGCCAGCTGCACCTCCCTGCCCGCATCCTCGGGGCGCAGGGAACCGCACCAGATACGTTCTGTGAAATCCATTGTTTCTCCTATTTCCCTTCAGTCCCGCGACGGGCCGGCACGGGGGCATCAGCATGCGAGACGAACAACCGGAGGGGACGCCCGGACAGGGAGTCGCGGGCCCGGAAACAGGGCCGTGGCGATCCGTTCCGCGGTGATCCGCTCCCGCCGCATCG
>CAYZKT010000061.1:5177-13244 GCA_964478885.1 uncultured Syntrophaceae bacterium
GGTATTGATCGTAGATGTAGCTCAGTGCGGTTTTCAGCGCGGCGCCCTTGCCGCTCTGCGTCAGGAGATGGATGGCCAGGGAGGAGGGGAGCTGCGGGGTCTGCACCGTGCCGGCGTAAATCACCGCCCCCGCCACGAGGTTCGGGACGGAGGGGACGGGCCCCCGGCCGGGGCCGGACGGGGGGAAAAGCATTCGTTTAGAAAAACCGGTGGGGACGCCCGGACAGGGTGTCGCGAGCCCGGAAACAGGGCCGTGGCGATCCGTTCCGCGGTGATCCGCTCCCGCCGCAACGAAAGGGCAAACCCCTTTCTCCCGCAGGGGATTTGCCCGTGCCCGGTGCTATTTTTCGGCCACAGATGGTTACGTTTCAGGGCTCAAAAGTCAAGGAAAAAGCGTTACGCAATTGTAACGTCTTCGGGCGAGAGAATACCCGGCCCGGGTGTTCTCCTCGCTGCCTGAGTCTCTCGACTGCTTGAGAAGGGTCGACGCAGCCGTGTGCCTGCATGATGGGGCTCGGGACAAGCTCACGGATGTTCTCGCCGGACCAGGGAGAAAATAAAAACGGGACCCCCCTTGAAGGAGGTCCCGTTTTGTTTGCTGGCTTCTTCGACGGGCTCAGAATAAATCCCCGGACATGACTCCCTTCGGCAGGCTCAATTGGGCTCTTGTTGTTTGTGCATCCGGCTGGATCTAGAAAGAGCCTTTAATTCATCTGAATCCCCCCGAATCAAAGCTTCTTTCTTGGCCCTGGACCATCTCTTGACTTGAGCTTTTCTTCTGCGGGCGTCTTTAAAGCTCTGATATCGCTCCGAAAAAGCAATCATTTCCGGTGGATCATGGGCTGTCGTTCTCGATGCTTTACCTGAAACGTGCTCTTCATAGCGAATCGACAGATCCGTGGTTGCTCCCAGATAAAGAGCACCAGATTGAAGTCGGAGTACGTAAAACCAGGCTGCTTTCAGTGAAGGCATTTCTGGTCCGTCGATGCGTCCCTTGCGGGACTTACTCGGAACCATTTCGCCGCACTCCCGCTCACGGGCCGGAGGCCTTGAGCAAGAGAAAGGGGCAGCCGCATCGGCGGGTGCCCCTTTCTCGCGTCGAAATGGCTCCCCGGACATGACTCGAACATGTGACCCGCTGGTTAACAGCCAGCTGCTCTACCGACTGAGCTACCGGGGAATGAGTCGGTGCAAAAATCGGAAACCGGATATTAATGGAAAGACCGCCCCTTGTCAAGAGCGGTCTTTTGTCACGCAAGATTTATTCCTTTCCGCCTACTTGCAGCTCGTGCAAACCGTGAGCTTGCTCATGGGGACACCCGTCTTCTTGCTGATCCACTTGAGCTGGTCTTCGGGGGCGAAGTACCGGCCGCACTTGTCGCAGGCGACCATTTTGAAAGACTTGTCCCAGATCACCCGGCGGTCCCCGGAGGACTCCATCTTCACGAATCCCGTGGGGCACACGTAGGCGCAGGAGCCGCATCCGATGCAGGCATCTGCGATGTACTCGATCCTGGGCTCGGCCACGTTTCGGCCCAGGCCCCGATCGACGAACTTGAGGGCGTCGACGCCGACGATCTCATGGCAGGTCCGCGTGCAGAGGCCGCAGAGGATGCAGTCGTTTCCCCGGGCCTCCCCCTCCGCAACCTCCACCCCGAGGCTTTCCGCCATGTCGCGGACGGCCTTTGTCGAGGGGTACTTGTAGTACAGAAGCTCTGCGGCAAGCTTGCGGCTCTCCTTCACCCTTTCGGAATTCGTGCGGACCTCCATTTTGTTCTTTACGGCCGCGTCGCAGGAGCTCGTGAGCTGCCACTTCCCGTTGGCTTTGACCTCCACAACGCAGAGGCGGCAGGCCCCGAAGGGCATGAGGTCCTTGTGGAAGCACAGCGTCGGGATGGGGATGTGATTCTCCTGGCAGGTCTTCAGGATTGTCGCCCCGTCTTTCGCTTCCACCTTCTTGCCATCGATCGTGACGTTCAGCATCGAAATTCCCCTCAAAAATCTTGTCTATTCCGTCTGTCTCGTCTGTTCCGTCTGTCCCGTCCGGGTCTTTCGACCGAATAGACGGAATAGACCGGACAGACTGAACAGACTTTTTGTTATTCCCAAACCACCAGCCGGTAGCAGCGCAGGCAGCGGTTCGCTTCCTTTATGGCCGTCATGTCGTTGTACGGCCCCTCGACCTCGGCGAAGTTCTTCACGCGCACCTTCGGGTCGAGCAGGCTCGCCTTCTCCTGCGGACAGGTATCGATGAAGCCCTCCGTGCGCTGGGCCTTGACGTCGATTCCCTTGAAGCTCACCTCGGGCTCGGCCGTGCGGCCCTGGAGGTAGGCGTCGATGCTGCGGGCGACCCTGTTTCCCGCATCGAGGGCCTCGATGAGGGTGGCGGGGCCGGAAACGCAGTCGCCGCCGGCAAACACACCTTCCAGGTTCGTCCTGAGCGTCTCGGGGTTCACCTCGACGGTGCCCCAGCCCGTCACCTGGATGACTTCCTTTGCGAAGCCGAGATCCGGCTTCTGACCGATGGCGGGGATGACCAGATCCGCCTTCACCTTGAACTCGGAACCCTTGACGGGGACGGGGCGTCTCCTCCCGCTGGAATCGGGCTCGCCCAGTTTCATCCGGATGCACTCGACGCCCTTTGCCTTGTTGCCGTCGGCAAGGACGCTCACAGGGGCCACGAGGTAGCGGATTTTGATCCCTTCCTCGAGGGCCTCATCGACCTCCTCGGCACGGGCGGGCATTTCTTTGCGGGTACGGCGGTACAGGATTTCCACATCCTTGAAGCCCAGGCGTGCGCAGCTGCGGGCGCAGTCCATGGCCACATTGCCGCCGCCGACGATGACGACCTTGCCTTTCGGCTCCAGGGGTTTTCCGAGGGCCAGCTCCCGGAGGAACACGGCACCGTCGATGAAGCCCTCGTAGCCGGCATCCTCTCCCTTGCAGCCCATCTTGGTGCCCTCATGGGCACCCACACCGAGGAAGATGGCCTTGAAGCCCTGGGCCGTCAGCTCGTCCATGTCGAGTTTCGAGACCTTCCGGTTGTACTGGATGTCGGCGCCCAGGTTACGGATGAGTTCGACCTCGTGTTCGAGGATGTTCTTGGGCAGCCGGTAATCGGGAATGCCCACGGCGGCCATGCCGCCTCCCTTGGGCAGGGCCTCGAACACCGTGACCTGGTAGCCCATCCTGCGGAGGTGGTAGGCTGCGGCAAGCCCTGCCGGCCCCGCGCCGACGATGGCCACCTTTTCGGGTCTCTCCGCCGCGGGTTTCTTCAGGGCGCTTGCCCCGGCGGCCAGATCGCTGTCCGCCGCCGCTCTCTTCAGCAGGCGGATGGCCAGCGTCTTGTCGATGCCGTTGCGAACGCAGGCGTCCTCACAGGGGTGCGTGCAGGCCCGCCCGATGACGCCGGGCAGGATGCAGCGCCGGCGGATCAGGTCAAGGGATTCGCCGAACTTGTTGTTGCGGATCAGCTCGATGTACCCGGGGATGTCGAGCTTTGCCGGGCATGCCTCCAGGCAGGGGGCCGTGACGGCCACTTTGTAGGGCCTCGTGGAGCCTTTCTTCCCCGCGGTCAGGGCAAGGAATTCTTCCTTGTAGTATCGGATGGCGTCGAACACGGGGGTGACGGCCGAGGCGCGGCCGAAGTTGCACTTGGAGAGCTCCATGACTCCCTTGGCAATCCGCTCGATCTCGGCGATGTCCTGCTTCTTGCCCTTGCCGGCGATAAGCCCCTCGAGGAGCCCTGTCAACCGGTCGATGCCGATGCTGCAGACGGAGCACTCGCCGCAGGACAGCTTCCTCGCCTCCTTCAGGTATGCGAGGGCCAGCGAAGGGACGTTCGCAACGGCATCCGCGACGACCATGCCGTTCCAGCCGAAAAGGGCCGTAAAGGACTTGTCGCCCAGCATCTTCGGGACGCTTGCGTCGGCGGCCTTCGCCGCCTTACCGGTCCGGTTGTCGATGATCTTTCCATTCCAGCTGCTGAAGGATACTGCACTCATTCCCTGTCACCCTATCTTTCCGTTTTCTGTTTTTGTCCCGTGACGTGGAACCTCACCAGGGCTGCATGCACTCGACTTTGTTCATAAGGATTTCCCACTCGCGGTTGACCCGCTCCTGGATCGTTTCGATGTCCGAGGGGGTGAGGTGGCGGAAGCGACCCTGGGGCTTCAGATAATCCCCGACGGGACGAAGCTTCTCCGGGATCTCCATCGTGAGCCGGTACTTGCCGTTCTCCACCTCGTACAAGGGGAAGACTCCCGTCTCGACGACCAGGCGTCCCAGCTTGATGGTGATCTCCGAGGCGCAGCGCCAGCCCGTGGGGCACATGGAGAAGATGTGGATATAGGCGGGGCCCTTCACCGCCTTGGCCTTCTTTACCTTGTTGATCAGGTCGATGGGGTAGCTCGGGCAGGCGGTTGCCACGTAGGGGACCTTGTGGGCCACCATGATCTCGGGGATGTTTTTCTTTCCCGTACGCTGCCCCGGGATGGCCTCGCCGGCCGGTGAGGTCGTCGTGGCCGCCATGAAGGGGGTGGCGCTCGAGCGCTGGATGCCCGTGTTCATGTAGGCCTCGTTGTCGAGGCAGAAGAAGATCATGTCGTGGCCTCGCTCCATGGCTCCCGAGAGGGCCTGCAGGCCGATGTCGGCGGTGCCGCCGTCGCCGGCTATCGCAATGGTCTTAACGTCGCGGTCGGCGATCTTGCCTTTGCGCCGCAGGGCCTTGAGGCCTGCCTCGACACCGGACCCCGCCGCGGCGGCGTTTTCGAAGGCGACATGGATGTAGGGGTGCAGCCAGGCCGTCTGGGGATAGGCCGAGGAGATGATCTCCATGCAGCCCGTGGCGTTGGCGACGACGACGTCGTCGCCGAGGCCCTTGAGGAGCAGACGCAGCGCGAGCACTTCCCCGCAGCCCTGGCAGGCCCGGTGGCCGGCACTGAAATATTCCTTGCGGTCCACCAGCTTCGGCGCAAAGATCTCGAAATTCTGTACCGTGTTCATTATTCCCTCACCCCGTAATATTCGTAGGTTTCGTCTTTTTTCTTCTTGGCCCGCTCCACCATGGCGATGAAATCCTCGACGGTGACGTCGCGGCCGCCGAGGCCCATGAGGAAGTCCACGATGCGGGGACGTCCCTTGTCATGGAAAAAGAAGGACTTGATTTCCGTCGCCACGGGCCCTCCGGCCCCCCCGAAGGAGATGGCCCGGTCCATGACGATGAGGGTCTTGCAGCCCTTGATGGCCGCCCTCAACTCGTCGACCGGGAACGGCCTCCAGAGGCGAAGCTTCACGAGTCCGACTTTCCTGCCCGCCTTTCTCATCTCGTCGACGGCGATCGTGGCCGTCTCGCCCATGGAGCCCATGGTGAGGATGATGGTTTCGGCATCCTTGTTCTTGTATGTCTCGACAACATTGTACTTGCGGCCGAACTGCTTGCCCCACTCGTTGAAGACCTTCACGATCGTCTTCTTGGAGTTCCAGAGGGCCGTGTCCTTGGCCTTCATCGTCTCCGTGAAGATGTCGGGCATGTTGAAGGCGCCCATCGTCATCGGGTTGTCCGGGTGCAGGGTGGCAAAGGGCTTGCGGTCCGGCAGGAACTTGTTCACCTGCGCCTGGGTGGGAAACTCGAGGGGCTCGATCATGTGGGTGAGCTGAAAGCCGTCGATGTTGACGACGGTGGGCAGCATCACCTCGGGGTCCTCGGCGATCTTGAAGGCCATGATCGACAGGTCGATGACCTCCTGGCCGTTTTCCGTAAAAAGGCAGATCCAGCCGCTGTCGCGCTGCGGCATGATGTCGCCGTGGTCGTTCCAGATGTTGAGGGGTCCCGACACGGCCCGGTTGGCGTTGCCCATGACGACGGGCAGGCGCATGGCCGAAACGATGGGGAGGATCTCGTGCATCAGCATGAGCCCCTGTGAGCTCGTTGCCGTGTAGACGCGGGCTCCTGTAGCCGAGGCGCCGGCGCAGGCGCTGATGGAGGAGTGTTCGGACTCGACGGTGATGAATTCGGCGTCGATCCGTCCATCGTGGATGATGTCGGCCATGTGCTCGGCGATGTGCGACTGCGGGGTGATCGGGTAGACGGCCGCCACGTCGATATTACAGAGCGCAACGGCCTCGGCCGCTGCGATGCCCACTTCCATTCCTATGCGCTTTCCCATCTTACTCCTCCTCCTCAACCATCGAGATGGCGCCGGGCCAGCACTCGTGGGCGCAGATCCCGCAGCCCTTGCAGTAGCCAAGGTCCGCCACGAAGAAGCCCTCGGCGTCTTCCTGGATGCACGCCTCGGGGCAGAAGATATAGCAGATCCCGCACTTGATGCATTTCTGCTTTTCCAGGACGGGACGCTGAGCCTTCCAGCTTCCCGTCTTGTAGTTGGCGGCATTGCCCGGTTCGAAAACCATGCAGCCGGGGGTCACCTCGTGCCATTTTTCGGGCCACTTTTTCTGCTCTGCCTTTTTCTTTGCCATATCAGGACCTCGCATGGATTACGCGGCTTTTGCCGGCTTGGCTTCGTTGTAAGCCCGCTTCATGGCGGACATGTTCTTCCCTGCCACCCGGCCGAAACGGTGCTCGAGGGGCGACTTCATGGAATCCATTTTCAGGACGCCGGTGGCTTTGAGAACGGCGCCCAGCATGGTTGTGTTTGCGATGGGAACACCGAGTTCCTCCCTGGCGATGTGCGTGGCATCGACCGTGACGAGTTTCCCCTTGTAGTTCAGCGCCGTTCGGATCTCGGCGGCTGTCTTGGACGTGTTGACGATGAGGATCCCGTCGGGCTTGAGACCATCGGTCACGGGGACGAGGCTTACGAGGCTCGGGTCCAGGACGACGACCACATCGGGGCGGTAGATCCCCGAGCGGATCTTGATGGGCTTGTCGGACACGCGGTTGAAAGCCATGACGGGCGCGCCGCGCCGCTCCGGCCCGAAGGCCGGGAATCCCTGGGCGTACTTCCCTGCCTCGATGGCCGCCAGGGCCAGCATCTCGACAGACGTAACGGCCCCCTGACCGCCTCTTCCATGCCATCTGATCTCGATCATCGGTGATTCTCCCCCGGAAAGATTTGCGTAGTGAATGAATGGAGATTGGCAGAATAACTGCTACAGGCAAATTCCCATATCCGAATCGAGTTTGCCTGTCAATACCAAATTGGTAACTTTTCACATGTTTTTCGCTTTTTCCCGCAGGCCGGGAAGTGCAGAAACTGCACTCCGGAGTGGATATAAGGGCCTGTTTTGTGTTACCTTTTCCCGACAATGGCAGGAGAAACGGGATGAGCTTCCTGATCGGTTTAATTGCCGGGGTTTTCGGCGGCCTCGTAGGCCTGGGCGGGGGGGTGGTCATGATCCCCCTGATGACCCGAATGCTGGGACTTCCGCAGGCCCGCGCCCATGGGACGAGCCTCGCCGTCGTCGTGGTGGCCGGGCTATCCGGGGCCTGCGCCTACGCCCTGGAAGGGACCGTCGACTACGGGGCGTCCCTGATTCTGGCCGTCACGGCGTCCGCCACGGCCCGGATGGGCGCCCATTACTGTTCGGTCCTGCCCGAATGGAAGCTGAAGCGGCATTTCGGCTGCATCCTCGTGGCGGCCGCATTCCTGCTTGCCGCAAAACCTTATCTGGGGTTCCTGGCCGTCTTTTCGCTCACCGGCTGGGCGGCGGTAGCAGCCCTTGCGGCCACGGGGCTAACGACGGGATTCATCGCGGGGCTTCTGGGCATCGGGGGCGGGGCTTTCATGATCGCGGGGATGGTGGTGTTCGTCGGGATGGGCCAGCATCTCGCCCAGGGGAGCGCGTTGTTGAGCATGGTGCCGGCGGCGGCCGTCGGGGCATGGGCCCACTGGCGCCGCGGCAACGTCAAAGCGGCCATCCTGCCGGGCCTCGCGTCCGGGATCCTCATCGGGGCCTTCCTGGGGGGCGTTGTCGCCAACTACCTTCCGGAGCAGACCCTGAGGTTCATCTTCGCGATCGTGCTGACCCGGCTGGGGGTGGCCCTGATCCGGAAAAACCTGGGCCAGGAGAAAAATGAATCCTGCGAAACGCAAGGCGAGCGGGATG
>CAYZKT010000062.1:0-520 GCA_964478885.1 uncultured Syntrophaceae bacterium
GAACCCGAAATCAGCAACCAAGCGGATTTATTTAAACCTTAACCGGACAGTACTGGTATCAACTATTGATATTGCCATCATAAGGACTGCAATGGAGAAGGACGACCGGATCATCTACCGCATCTCCATGGCCCACCTGGCGCTCCGCAATCACATCCACGGCCTCTTTGCGGAAAAGGGCCTGCAGGTGACCGTCCCCCAGGCGACGGTCCTCTTCCTGCTGCGAGAGCGGGACGGGCGGATGATGTCGGAGCTGGGACAGAGGATCGGCGTCGACAACTCGGCCATGACGGGCCTTGTGGACCGGCTCGAACGGGCGGGGTTCGCCCGCCGCGAGGCCAAGCGAGAAGACCGGCGTGCGCTCCTGATCCGGATCACGCCGGCGGGCCGCGAGGAGGCCGCAAGGGCGGCGAGCGTCATCGGGGGGATCAACGAAACGATCAAGGCAGGCTGCAGCGCGGAGCAAGTCAAGGCGCTCAAGGATGTCCTGGACGGCATCGTGGAGACGTTCAAGGGCGGA
>CAYZKT010000062.1:530-13235 GCA_964478885.1 uncultured Syntrophaceae bacterium
CGTTTGCGCTGCGCCAGGGGGCGGACGCCGTGGGCTTTCTCGCCCTGGCAGACTACAAATCGCCCAAGTCGCCCGACCCCAGGGGCTACCTGCCGAAGGCGCAGAGCCTCATCGTCTTCGGCCACCGGATGCTCGATGGCGCCCTGGACAGCGAAAACCCCCGCTTCAACATCGCCGGGCGCATGGCCGTCATGGACACCTCGAAGGCCCTCCTCTACTCCGTCGCGCGCCTCGTCGAGGACCGGACGGGCAAGCGGGCCTCCCCGGTGCTATCGTCCTACCCGCTGGACATGGCCGCCCCCACGTTCGGGCTCGTGGGCGACATCTCGCTTCGGCACGCCGCCGTGCAGTCCGGACTCGGGGTCTTCGGGCGGCACAACCTCGTCATCCATCCCCGTTTCGGATCGCGGTTGAGCTTCACGGCCCTGCTGACGGAGCTTGCGCTGGAATCCGATCCGCCTCTGAAGGAGGAGCTCTGCAACGACTGCGGGCTCTGCGTCGAGGCCTGCCCGGGCCGGGCCCTCGACACCGAGGGCAGGACGGAGGAGCTCAAGTGCCTTCGGGCATCCCAGCCTTTCGGGATCCCCGGGGCCGTCGGATACATCCGGAAGTTCATCGGCAAGTCCCCCGAGGAGCAGCAGAACCTCCTCAGGGACCCGATTTTCATGAGCCTCTACCAGGCCTCGTTCATCGGGTTTCAGTACACCTGCTTCAACTGCATCGCCGTCTGCCCCGTAGGGGAGCGGCGCGGAGGAAAGGACCTCACATGAATCCGGCGAAATTGACCGTGGAGAGGCGGGGCCACGTGCTCTGCATGGGGCTCAACCGGCCCGACAAGATGAACGCCTTCGACGTGGAGATGTTCCTGGAGCTGGCTTCGGCCATGGGCGAGCTGGATCGCGACGGGGAGCTTCGCTGCGGCCTGCTCTTCGCCCACGGCAGGCACTTCACGGCGGGCCTCGATCTGCCGCAGTGGGCGCCCTTTTTCGCCGAGGCGAAGTTCCCGGAACTCCCCGCGGGCGACTGCGATCCCTTCGGGCTCGTCGAGGGCAGGCACGTCGGAAAACCGATGGTCATGGCCGTCCAGGGGATCTGCTACACCATCGGCCTCGAACTGCTGCTGGCCATGGACATCCGCGTGGCGGCAACGAATGCGCGCTTCGGACAGATCGAGGTGCGGCGGGGCATCTACCCCGTGGGAGGCGCCACGGTGCGCCTGCATCGCGAAATCGGCTGGGGCAACGCCATGCGCTACCTCCTCACGGGCGACGAGATGCCGGCCGCCGAGGCCCTGCGACTGGGCCTCGTGCAGGGACTGGCCGAGCCCGGGGGGCAGCTCGACCGGGCCCTGGAAATCGCGGAGACGATCGCCCGGCAGGCTCCGCTGGGGGTTCAGGCATCCCTGAAGTCGGCCCGGCGGACCCTCGTCGAGGGAGAGCGGGCGGCCATCGGGAGGCTGCTGCCCGATCTGGCGCCCATCATGAAAAGCGAGGATGCCGCCGAGGGGATCCGCTCCTTCGTCGAGAGAAGGCAGGCGCGGTTCAAGGGACGGTGACGCTTCGCACGTCCGACATATAGAAAAAGAGGGATTTCGCAACAAAAGCGAATCCCTCTTCCTGTCGTTTCCGCTGTCGCGGGGCGAAACCCTGCCGTCCAGGCGCTTTCAACAAGCGCCCCGGAACTCCACCGGGATCAGTAGCGTCGCCCGCCGCCTCCCGGCCTGCCCGGGCCCCGGCCGAAACCGCCCTGGCGGTCCCTGCCGAATCCTCCGCCTGCGGGGCGATCCTTGGGCGGTTTCGCTTCGCTCACGACAATGACCTTGCCGTGGAGCTCCCCGCCGTTGAAGGACTCGATGGCCTTCCGGGCGCCCTCCTCGGTTTCCATCTCGACGAACCCGAAGCCCTTGTTGAGGCCCGTCATCCGGTCCTTGATGAGACTCACCGACAGGACGTTCCCGGCCTGGGAAAAGTTGAACCGCAACTCTTCCTCCGTCGCCTCGCTGGAGAGGTTCCCGACGTATAGTTTCTTGTTCATGTCTATCTCCTTTGCTGGGGCCTTCCGCCGCATAGCCTTGCGCAACGGCCCTGAAATGTGGTGCGGACGGATAACAGAAAGCCGCCACACTTTGAGAGTATGGCGGCCAACCCCTACGCGTCAAAATGCTGATGTGTAAACTCTTGCGCCCCGGCATCTTCCCGAAAGCCGCCCCGGACGTCTCCTCAAGCTACTACAGCCCCCTCGGCAGGTCAAGGCTTTATTTCCCCCCTGGCGGCGGCGCCGTGCCGGGGGCGCTCACTTGACGGCAATGAATCTGTCCCCCGCACGAAGGGACTCCACCCCCTGGCGCGGGAGCTCGGCCATGTCCACCGAGCCCGCCGATTAAAATTCCTCGCACCAAGGTGCCAGGAATTTAGAAACGCAAGGAACGGGTTTATCGGTCATTATGCCCGCAACCCCCGCAGCAAGCTGCGGGGGTTGCGGGTGCAATCGTTTTCAAGGAACGACGTTGGGGGCGCATCGCGCAGATATCGCTTGTCGCCGCAAAACGCATCCCCTATACTTTTTTCTTCGCGGGAAGCGTTCGATCGAAGCGAAACCGGCGGGAGCGGCAACGTGACACCACGGCACAGGGGCCTCGGGCTCGCGAGCGCCACGGCGCTCGTGGTGGCAAACATGATCGGGGCGGGCGTTTTCACCACCAGCGGGTTCCTGCTGGCTGACCTGGGCTCGCCGCTTTACGTCCTGCTCGCGTGGGCCGCGGGAGGGCTGCAGGCCGCTCTCGGGGCCCTTTGCTACGGGGCGCTTGCCAGGCGAATCCCCGAATCGGGCGGGGAATACCGGTTTCTCTCCCGCGCCCTGCATCCTGCGGCGGGGTACGTGGCGGGCTGGCTCTCGCTGCTCGTCGGCTTTTCGGCCCCCCTCGCGGCTGCGGCCTTCGCCTTCGGAACCTATGCGAGACCCTGGCTCGGGGGCCTCTCCCCGGCGGCGGCGGGGTCGATCCTGATTGCGGTCTTCGCCGCCGTGCACGCCTACGAGGTGCGCCGGGGCGCGCAGGTGCAGAACGGGGCGGTCCTGCTCAAGGTCGCCCTGATCGCCGCCTTTGTCGTTTTCGCTTTCTCGGCGGGTGAAGCGCCGCCTTCCGAGCCTCCAGGGCCGTTCCCCCTTGCGGCCTTCGGGGTGTCGCTCGTCTGGATCTCCTTCAGCTACTCCGGCTGGAACGCCGCCGTGTACGTCGCAGGCGAAATCCGGGACCCGGAGCGCACGGTCCCGCGCTCGCTCGTCCTGGGCACGGCGATCGTCACCGCGCTCTACCTTGCGCTGAATGCCGTCTTCGTGCTGGCCGCCCCGGCGTCGGAGCTGGCGGGGAAGCTCGAGGTGGGGCGCATCGCCGCGCGGGCCGTGGGCGGCGCCGTCCTGGAGGAAGCCGTGGCGGGGCTCATCGCGCTTGTGCTCGCGAGCAGCGTCTCCTCGCTCGTGATGGCGGGACCGCGCGTCTACGCGCAGATGGCCGCCGACGGGTACCTGCCCCGGCGCCTTGCCGTCCTGTCCGGGCCGCCGAGGGCGGCCATTGCCGTCCAGGCGGGCCTTGCCCTTTTCTTTCTCTGGAGCGCGACCTTCGAGGCGCTGCTCACCTGGATCGGCTTCACCCTCGGTCTGAGCACGGCGACGACGGTGGCAGCCCTGATCGTCCTGAAAACGAGAGAGGGGGCGGAGATGGAAGTGCCCGGCTGGCCGCTCGTCCCGTGGCTCTTTCTTGCAGGGGTCGCGGCGATGACGGCCTTCACCATCGCGCAGAGGCCGCTGGAGAGCCTCGTCGGGCTCGCAACGGTCGCGGCGGGGCTGGCGGCGTGGAAACTCCAGGCAAAGAAGTGAAGGACGGACAACAATGCAAAAAGACATGCACTTGAACCGAAGAGAGTTCTGCGCGACGGCAGCGATGGGGATTTTCTCCATGGGAACCATCGTTTTACCGGCGCAGGCCCGGACGGAGGATGCGGGACGAAATGCTTCCAAGGCAGACCCGGAACGGATCCGAAAGGTTCTGGACGGGATGGAGTCGAAGATCGGCCGTTATTGGAGCACCCCCCGCAGGGATGCCGAGTATCTGAGCCTGATGGTGAAGGCCACCCGTGCGACGCGCATTCTCGAGGTGGGGACCTCGCAGGGGTACTCGGCCATCTGGATGGGGCTGGGCCTGGAAGAGACGGGCGGCCGCCTGACGACGATCGAGATCGATCCCGGGCGACATGCCCTTGCGCAGAGAAACGTCCGGGAGGCGGGGCTTGCCGGCAGGATCACCCTGGTCCGGGGGGATGCCCACCGGGAGCTGGCAGGGCTCAGGGGGCCCTTCGATTTCGTGTTCCTCGATGCCGACAAGGACGGGCAGATGGACTACTTCCGTCAGCTCTACCCGGCGAGGCTCGCCCCCGGCGGGATCATCGCCGTGCACAACGCCGTCTCGGAAGCCGGCGACCTCGGGCAGTACCTGGAGACGATCCGAAGGCACCCCGAATTCGACACCGTGATCGTCAGCACGACGATGGAGGACGGCATCGCCCTGAGCTACCGGCACCGCAAGGTGTGACGATCCGGCATGAAAGACCGCTGTCCGGGGCTTTTACCGCATCCCGTCATCGGAAGGCGATGAGGTTGGGGCCCCCGTCGCCCGGGACCACGCGTCCCTTCTTCCCGACGAACTCCTCTTCTTCCATGGCCCTGAAGAGATCGGGGTCCTTTTCCGTCATGGCCCAGCAGCGACTGCCGCTTTCCAGGCGCGCCGCGATGATCGCGTAATCCGGCTCGCCCCGGCGGTCGTGCATGACCGTGTAAGCCTCCACGGCGGCCGTCCCCTTCGGGGCCGTCTCCAGCCCCGGGCCCCGCCCGGAATCGAGCCGCTGCTGCACCGCGTCCTGACCCTTTCGGTCCCAGGGCCGATCGGGCTGCCGGCCGCTGTAGATCCCCGCGGAAAACTTCGTGAAATACCAGCCCAGGGCGGAGATGAAGGCGAAGCGGTCGGGGGCATTCCGCAACCTTTCGACGGCTTCCACGATGGCGTGCAGGGTGTAGCTGTTGCCCGGTCCTCCGAAGTAGGGAAGCCCGCCCGTGATGGTGAGCGGCGGGAGCCTCTCGAGATCGAGGCCCATCTCCCGGGCCTGCAGGAGCGTGGCGCTGGGAAAGCAGCTGTAGAGGTCGAAGAGGTCCATCTCGCCGAGTCCCCTGCCGGCCATGGAGAGGCATGCCGACGACACCTCTCGCACCACCGGGCTCGAGGTGAAGTTGTCACGCTCCGAGAGAAACCACCGGTCCGTGCCGTCGGCCCCGCCGTGAAGGTAAACCCATTTGTCCCGCGGGATGCCCAGCCTGCGGGCCGTGTCGGTCCCCGTCACGATCACGGCGGCGGCCTGGTTCACATTCATGATGGGGTTCATGTACTTCGTGTAGGGGAAGTTGACCATCCGGTTGCGGTCCGTCACGGTCCCGATCTCTGCGCTCGAGCGGGCCTTGCGGAACCAGGCCCGCGGGTTCTCGGAGGCGATTTTCGAGAACCGGGCGCAGTACTCGGCAAGGAAGGCCCGGTTCTCCGAAATGCTCTTGCGCCGCGCGGCCCGCAGCGCGTTCTCGTAGAGCGGGTAGACCTCGAGGGGATAGCGGGCATGATGCAGCATCTCGTGCGAGGTCGAGCCCCAGCGCGTGTCCCCCACCATGTCGGGGGCGTCGGCGCCCCCGATGTCCTGCAGCCAGTTGTCGCGTGTTTGGGCCGGCGCATAGAGCATCGCCTCCGACCCCACAAGGATGGCGATGGAGAGCGCACCGCAGGCAATGCGGTCGGCCGCCCTGTTCACGAGCCACTGGGGCGTGTTGCCGCCCATGGCCGTATACTCGCGCACGCACGGCCCGATCCCGAGCATCTCGCAGAACTGCCCCGCCGGATCCCTGTACGTGTGTGAAAACATATTGATGACCGTCACGCTGTCGGCGCGGGAAAGGACGGCGCGGCTTCCGCAATCCTCCGCGGCAGCCTCGACGACCCTCTTCGCCAGCTGCAGGGGATGCGGGGTGTCGGGGTGTTCTTCGGGATGATAGGTGATCTGTCCGATTCCCACGATCACGGGATGGACGACAGGCATGAGGCTCCCCCCTTTCTGACCTGGATCCGTCCCTCTGTACCACGCAAGGGCGGCTCGATCAAGCCCGGTGCGGGGAAAAGACGCTGGGCCGCTCAGCGGCCCAGGGGGCCGTTGGCCAGGAGATGCAGCTGCCAGGAGATGACGCCCGCGAAGAGCAGGGCTGTGCCGGCGAGGATCGCCCGAAAGAGCCGGAGGCGGCTGTAGAGGCACATCAGGACGAGCAGAGAGGAGACGGCGGCGATCTTCCAGACCCAGAAGCGGTCGCCGTAGACATCGATGGCCGCCCGGACGACGGGATTGCACTCGGCGCCCCCCATGGCGAGGATCAGGTGCGTGAACACCGCGTCGAGAATGTTCAGCCCGGCCACGAGGACCACGAGCGAAACGAGCCCGACGCCGTACTCGAACTGGTGCAGATCCTCCCTGGACGTCTTCATCGGGGACTCCTCGATGATGTTATCGGGAGAACGACGCGAGACCTTGAGGCCACCCACCGGGACAAAATTCTTGACATTCATGAGGAACGCGCTTGTAATCGGACCCCGATGCGCGGCGGCCCTGATGAGAAGCGAGGGTCCTGCAGAGGAGGTGTGCCCATGAAGAATCGCGTCACGGAGATGCTGAAGATCAGCCACCCGATCGCCCTGGGCGGCATGGCCGGCGTGACCGACGCCCGGCTCGTGGCGGCCGTGAGCGAGGCCGGGGGGCTCGGGACGCTGGGGGCCTTCAAGGAAACGGGGGAGGGCCTGGCAAGGCAGATCGGGCAGGTGAAAGCCCTCACCGGGAAGCCTTTCGCCGTCAACGTGCCCCTCGTGGTGCCCCAGGCCCCGGATCTGGTATCCGTCGTCCTGGAGCACCGGGTGCCCGTCGTCGTCACGGCGGCGGGAAACCCCGCAATCCACACCGGGAAGTTCCGCGATGCGGGGACTCGCGTGATCCACGTCGTGCCCTGCGTCGATCAGGCGAGGCGGGCCGAGGACGCAGGCGTCGACGCGGTCATCGCCGAGGGCTTCGAGTCCGGCGGCTTCGGATCCCCGTACGAGATCGGGACGCTTGCCCTCGTTCCGCAGGTGGTCGACGCCGTGAAAATACCCGTCCTTGCGGCGGGCGGTGTCGCCGATGCGCGGGGCTTTGCGGCCTGCCTGATCCTGGGGGCCGAGGGGGTCAGCGTCGGGACAGCCTTCCTTTTGACGAAGGAGGCCTCCCGGGTGGGGAGCGCCTGGAGGCGCGGGATGCTCGCGGCGGGCGACACATCGACGAAGATCGCCGCCCGGGGCGTCGCCCCGTTTCGGATCCTGATCAACAGCTACGCAAAGCCCTTCGAGGAAAAGGTCGCCGCAGGCGCGTCGAGAAAAGACATTGTCGGCGAGATCATTTCATCGGACTGGTCGGGGGACCAGGACGGGCTCTTCACCTGCGGCCAGGCCGTCGGCCTGCTGCGGGAGGTGCGGACGGTGAAAGAGGTGATCGACGATTTCGTCAATGGGGCCGAGAAGATTTTCAAGATGACGTGTCCGTCGTTCCTCGGCTGAAGCCGTGTAATCGGCAGCCAACCAAGGGGGTTGCGGTCTCGGCCGGAACCCCCTCTTTTTTTCGATTGAAACTTCCCCAAATATCATTACGATGGGTCATTCTCCGCGCAAGGGATTGACCGCAATGCAAATGGTCGTCGTCGGGGCGGGGTGGGCCGGTTGCGCCGCCGCCCTGTCCGCGAGAAAGCAGGGGGCCTCGGTCACACTGATCGAGCGAACGGACATGCTCCTGGGCACAGGGCTTGTCGGCGGGATCATGCGCAACAACGGCCGTTTCACTGCCGCCGAGGAGATGATCGCCCTGGGCGGGGGCGATCTCTTCGAGCTCGCCGACGCCAACTCCCTGCACCGTAACATCGAATTTCCAGGGCATCCCCACGCCTCCCTCTACAACGTGGCCACCATGGAGCCCCTCGTGCGATCGTTGCTCGAGTCCAGGGGTGTCGAGATCCGTCTTGCGACCCGCATCAACGACGTGGAAATGAAGGACGGCGCCATCCTCGCCATTCACGGCAAGGAGGGCGACGAGACGGTCAGCTTCACGGCCGGGGCCTACATCGACACGACAGGCACGGCGGGCCCCCCGGGCCAGTGCGCCAAGCACGGCAACGGCTGCGTGCTCTGCGTGCTGCGCTGCCCGGCCTTCGGCGGTCGGGTCAGCGTCGCGGCGCTCTGCGGCGTCCGGGAAATCGCGGGGCGCAAGGGCGGCCAGGTGGGGGCCATGAGCGGTTCCTGCAAGCTCCTGAAGGAGTCCCTCTCGCGCGAACTCGTCTCCGAGCTGAATCGAAAGGGGGTCGTCGTTGTCCCTTTACCCCTTTCCCTGCAGAAGGAAGTCCAGACCTCGATCAAGGCCTGCCAGCAGTACGCCATCCCCGAATTCCAGACGAACCTCGTCCTGCTCGACACGGGGCACGCCAAGCTCATGGTGCCCTTCTTCCCGCTCGCGGCGCTGAGGAAAATCGGGGGCTTCGAAAACGCCCGCTACGAGGACCCTTATGCCGGGGGGCTGGGGAACTCCATCCGCTACGTGGGCATGTCGCCGCGCGACGACGGACTGAAGGTGCGGGGGGTGGCAAATCTCTTCTGCGCCGGCGAGAAGGCCGGGCTGCTCGTGGGGCACACGGAGGCCGTCGTCACGGGAACGCTGGCCGGCTACAATGCCGTCCGGTATATGCGGGGAGAGAAACCGCTGATCCTGCCCCGCTCGCTCGCCGCGGGAGACGCCATCGCGTTCGTGCGGGAGCGGATGGAAACCGAGGAAGGCCTGGCCAGCAAGTTCACCTTCTCGGGGTCCGTGTACTTCGATCGAATGAAGGAGAACGGCCTGTACACGCTTGACCGCGAGGCGGTGCGGCAACGGGTGGACGGGGCGGGGCTCCTGGACCTGTTCAAAGGAGGGAGCTGACGTGGAACTGACGCTTGCGCACTGGGTTTACGCATTCTTCATCGTAGCCGTTCTCGTCGCCATGGCGATGCGGAGGGAAACGCCGATCGTCTGCATCGTGGCGTCCTTCGTGCTGGCCTGGGTTGTCACGGGAAGTTTCGTGAAAGCCGTCCAGGCGGTCTTCAACTCCATGACCGTGGCCTTCACCGAACTTCTGGGGATCATCGCCATCATCTCGATCATCGTCGCCATGGCGAAGATGCTCGAGGAGACGGGGCTGGCGGAGATGATGTTCCGCCCCGTCCAGAAAATGCTCGTCTCCCCGGAAGTGGCCTTCTGGGTCATGGGCATCGTCATCATGCTCGTGGCCTGGGTCATCTGGCCGTCACCGGCTATCGCGCTGGTCGGCGCCCTGCTGCTTCCGGCGGCCATCAAGGCGGGCCTTTCCCCCATCAACGCCGCCATGGCCATCAGCATGTTCGGCTACGGTTGCGCGCTGACGACGGACTTCATCATCCAGGGAGCGCCGGGCATCACCGCCAGGGCGGCCGGGGTCCCCGTCGACGCCGTCATGTGGAAGAGCGTCCCCCTGATGTTGGTCTGGTCCGCCATCGCCCTGCCCCTGTCCTTCCGCTCCGTGAGGCGGGACATCCGGGCCAACGCGGGAAAGCCCATCGAGTGGGCCCCCTTTGAGGCCTCCGCCGAGGCGCTGAAGGAGAGGGAGAAGTGGAGCGCCGCCAACCCGGGGTTCAAGAGGATCGCCCTGCCCGTCATCGCAGCGCTCTTCGCGCTCGACGTCGTGGGCATGCTCGTCCTCAAACTGCGGGGAGGCGACGCGACGGCCCTTCTGGGCGGGACCGTGGGGATCGTGATGGTCTTCGTCGCCCTGGGCGGTTACGGCAGGGAGGGGTTCGAGAAGCTCACGGAACACACGCGGGCGGGCTTCCAGTTCGGCATCAGGATCTTCGCGCCGGTGCTGCTCATCGCGGCCTTCTTCTTCATGGGATCGCCTGGAACGGCCAAGGCGATCTTCGGCGACGGGGCCAAGGGCCTCCTCTTCGACCTCGGCCAGGCCCTGGCGAATACCGTGCCGCTCAGCGCCGTGCCCATCGCCGTCATCCAGGCCGTTGTCGGCGGGATCACGGGTCTGGACGGCTCCGGGTTTTCGGGACTCCCGCTGGTGGGCACCCTCGCCCAGGCCCTGGGCGGCCCCACGAAGCTCGACGTGGCCACTCTCGGAGCGCTGGGTCAGTTCTTCGCCGTGGCCGTGGGCGGCGGGACGATCATCCCCTGGGCACTCATCCCGGCGGCCGCCATCACCGGGTCGGACCCCGTCGAGATCGCCCGGCGAAACCTCTGGCCTGCCATGGCCGGGTTTGTAGGCGTCATCATCGTGGCCATCTTCATGCTCTAATCCCTGCCGCCGACCGGTGGCCCGTTCCGGCGGCCGGGCAGCACGGATGGGTGAAACAAACAAGGAGGGGGACATGGAGTACAAGACGATCCGTTTCGACATCAGCGCAGGGGTGGCGACGATCACGCTCAACCGCCCCGAGGCGGCCAACGGTCTCACGCTCGATTCGGGCAAGGACCTGATGCACGCGGCGATCCGCTGCGACGAGGACCCGGCGATCCGTGCCGTGGTGCTCACCGGGGCCGGGAAGATGTTCAGCGCGGGAGGGGACCTGAAATTCTTCGCATCCTACGGCGGGGAGCTGCCGAAGGTGCTCAAGGAGATGACCGTGTACTGCCACGCGGCGGCCTCCCGGCTCATGCGCATGCGGGCGCCTCTCGTGACGGCCGTCAACGGCCCCGCGGCCGGGATGGGAATGAGCTTCGCCATCTCGGGGGACCTGATCCTGGCGGCCGAGTCAGCCAGCTTCACGGCGGCCTACACCGCGGCGGGCCTCTCCCCCGACGGGGCCATGAGCTGGCTGCTGCCCCGGATGATCGGGCTCAGCAGGGCCCGGGAGATGATGCTCACGAATCGCAGGGTATCGTCCGCCGAGGCCCTGCAGTGGGGCCTTGTCAGCCGGGTGGTGCCCGACGCGGAACTGGCGGCCGAAGCGGCCAAGCTGGCGGGGATGCTGGCGGCGGGGCCGACGCTCTCCTTCGGTTCCGTGAAAAAACTCCTCAACGAGGCCTTCACGACAACGCTGGAGACCCAGATGGAGTGGGAGGCCCGGGGCATCACGGACATGGCCAAAACGGCCGACGCGGCCGAGGGGGTCAAGTCCTTCCTAGAGCGCAGACGGCCCGGCTTCACGGGGCGCTGAGGGTTAGATCGGATCCTTGACCGAGGCGGCGGCACCGGAAGGGCCGCCGCTTTTTCGTCACGCCGACTCCCTGGCTCGCCGGGCCTGCCAGCGGGACTTGAGGAAGAAGTAGCCGACGATGAAAAACGTCGCGACGGGGGCGAGCCACTCCGGGATGTGAATCTTGAAGCCGTGGGCGATCATCACGCACCCCAGGACGAAGACGGAGTACATGGCCCCGTTCTTGAGGTAGACGTACTTCCTGATCCGGTCGACACCGTAGACCGTGAGCTGCCGGACGACAATGGCGCCGATCCCGTTTCCGAGAAGAATCAGGGGCACCGCCAGGGTGAAGGCGAAGGCCCCCACGACGCCGTCGATGGAGAAGGTCAGGTCGATGACCTCCAGGTAGAGGATCTTCCCGATGTCGGACATGTGGGCCTCGCCCGAGAGAAGGCGCGCCTCCTGTTCCTCGGCGTAGCGCTTGAAGCCGTGGGTAATGAAGAAGGCCGAGGAGCCCACGACGGCCCCGAAGGCAAGCATCGGGCTGTCGTCGAGGGCGAACCAGACGATGGCCGTGAGGGCAATCGAGACGACGGCGTAGAACCAGGCTCCCTGGCGCGCGAAAATGCGTTCCACGGGCAGACCGATCTTCTTGGGCTCCAGGAAGATCCAGTGACAGAAGAGAAAGACGAAGAAGACGCCTCCCCCCATGAGCAGGACCGGGGCGCTGTCCTGGATGGCCTGGAGGGCCGCAGGATCCCCTGTCAGGCTCGCCGTGAAAGCCTCCCAGGGCCCGAGGCCCGGCGTCATGACCCAGACGATGAGCCAGGGCAGGACCCCGCGGACGACGAAGACGGCGATGAAGATGCCCCACGTGAGAAACCATCTCCGCGCCCGCGGCTGCATGCCCTGCAGGACCTCGGCGTTGATAATCGCGTTGTCGATGCTGGTGATCGACTCGAAAAGGGCCAGGCCCAGGACGATGAGGACGGCGGAGGTGATATCCATGAACGCGTTACCCCGCGTGAGCCGGATTAAACGTTCCTGTAGAATAGGGTCCCGCGTTCACATCGTCAAGTCCAAAGGCGCCTGCGGGCAACATCGATGCAGCGGACCGCCTGCCGGACGGCCCGCGGCAGCATCCCTGCAAAAAGGCGTGACGGGGCTCTTTCCTCTTTCACGATGAAGAAGGAATCTGCAAGGGCGCCGATGACGATCCGACCTGGCGCCGCGATTCGAAAGGTTTCGCCCGCCAATACCAGGTGATCGCCCGGGTTTCCCGTCTGGGTCAGCCACAGGATCCCCTCCCTGCACGAGATGACCTTCCCCCCCGCATTTCCGTCCGGCCTGATTTGCGCCCCACGGCGAAGCCGTCACTCCTTCTGCTCAGATCCCTCCTCTTC
>CAYZKT010000063.1:0-13169 GCA_964478885.1 uncultured Syntrophaceae bacterium
GGGCACCGTCAAGGAGATCCGCCAGGTGACGGCGCGCTTCTCGGAGCCCATGGTCTCCTTCGGCGACCCGCAGCTGGCGGCCCCCTTCGACATCCGGTGCGCCGGGAAGGGCAGCGGGCGCTGGGTCGACGCACGAACGTGGTCCTACGACTTCGAAAGGAACCTTCCCGGCGGCGTCGCCTGCCGCTTCACCCTGAAGGCCGGCGTGAAGACGCTTGCCGGAACGGCCGTCTTGGACGATACGGCCTTTTCCTTCTCCACGGGCGGCCCCTCCATCATCCAGTCGCGCCCCTACGAGGGGGACACGTCCATCGACGAGAGGCAGATCTTCCTGCTCACCCTGGACGCGCAGCCCGTGCAGGAGACGCTCGTGAAAAACGCCTGGTTCTCCGTGGCCGGGGTGAACGAGCGGGTGGGCGTGACGCTTGTCGCGGGCGAGGAACGCAACCAGCTCCTCAAGGCGCTGCGGATCCGGAAGGACGAGGGAACGCTGGTGGCCCTCCGCGCAAGGCAGGCCTTTCCGCCGTCGGCGAAGGTCCGGCTCGTCTGGGGAAAGGGCATCGCCGCCGGCAGCGGTGTGGCGACGGAAGAGGACCAGGTCCTCGAGTTCCAGGCCCGGGCCCCCTTCCGGGCCGAGTTTTCCTGTCCCCGCGAGAAGAAGGGCGGCGGTTGCATCCCCGTGCTGCCCATGCGCATGACCTTCTCGGCGCCGGCGCCCTGGAGCCTGGCGAAGGAGATCGTCCTGAAGGACGCAGGCGGCAAGACCTGGAAACCGAAGACAGGGGACGACCAGAGCCGCGCGCACACGCAGTTCATCACCTTCCCCGGGCCCTTCCCGGAAAAGACGGCGTTCTCCATCGAGATGCCCAAGGGCATGAAGGACGACGCGGGTCGCCCCCTGGCCAACGCCGGCCGGTTCCCGCTCACGGTGAAGACGGAGGGATTCCCGCCGCTTGCGAAGTTCGCCGCGCGCTTCGGCATCCTCGAGGCCGCAACCCCGCTGCTGCCCGTGACGGTGCGCAACATCGAGGCGGAGCTGAAAAACCGGCTGCTCACCGTCGAGGGCGACGCCGAGGAGACTGTGACGGAGACGCCGGACCCCTCCGCCGCCCGGAGCAGGGGCGCGGACACGTCGGCGCCCGCCCTCGGCCAGCAGGTCAAGGGCAGGGTGCGGACGGTGAGCCTCGCCGAGGAGGAGCGCGTCATCCACTGGCTGCGCAACGTCGCCTCGGCCACCCGCGAGAAGTCCCTCTTCGCGGGCCGGACGGCCGGAAAGGAATTCAGGCTTCCCGCCCCCGGCGGCGGGAAGGCCTTCGAGGTGGTCGGCATCCCGCTCGGCAAGCCGGGCTTCCACGTCGTGGAGCTCGAGAGCCGCATCCTGGGCCAGCACCTGCTGACAAAGCCCGCCCCGCTGTACGTCCCGGCGGCGGCCCTCGTGACGAACCTGGCGGCCCACTTCAAGTGGGGCCGCGAGTCCTCGCTCGTCTGGATCACGGCCCTCGACACGGGCGCCCCCGTGGCGGGTGCCGCCGTCTCCGTGCGCGACTGCAGCGGCAAGAGGCTATGGCAGGGAAAGACGGACGAGCGGGGCGTGGCCCTCATCCAGGGCACCCTCCCCTCCCAGGAAAAGCAGGCCCGCTGCAGCTGGCCCGTCAACTACAGCGAGCACACGGGCATGCTGGGCGGCATGACGACGGGCCTGTTCGTATTCGCCCGCACGGAAAAAGACGCCACCTTCACCCACTCGAGCTGGGAGGACGGCATCGAGCCCTGGCGCTTCCAGCTCCCCTCGGCCGACTGGCGCGGACTCGACGACGCCGTCGGCCACACGATCCTGGACCGCACCCTGCTGCGGGCCGGCGAGACGGTGCACATGAAGCACATCCTGCGGGTGCCCACGACGGCCGGGCTCACCCTGCCCGGGGACCGATCCCGCTTCGACGAGGTGGAGATCCGCCACGGCGGCAGCGGGCAGGAGTACCGCGTGCCCCTGGCCTGGGAAGACAACGGCAGCGCCGCGACGGACTGGAAGATCCCCGAGGGCGCGCGCCTGGGCTCCTACGAGGTCAGCCTCGCGCGAAAGGGCGACAGGAACGCGCCGAAGCTCGCCACGGGCTTCTTCCAGGTGGAGGAGTTCCGCATCCCCCTGATGAAGGCCGTCGTGCAGGGGCCCGCCGCACCCCCCGTGCAACCGAAGGAGGTCGGCCTCGATCTCTCCGTGTCCTACTTTTCCGGCGGCGGCGCGGGACGGCTCCCCGTGAAGCTCCGCGGCGAGATCCGGCCGCGGGCGCTGAGCTTTGCGGGATACGACGAGTACACCTTCTCGGGAGAGCGCCTGAAGGAAGGCACCCGGACGCTGTCGGCCTACGACGAGATGGGTCTCGACGACGAAGAGGCCCCCGTCCGCGACCGGCTGCGCCGCCTGCCCACGCAGGAGATGAGGCTCGACGAGACCGGTTCCGCGCGGACGAAGTTCGCCAAGCTGCCGAAGATCGACGCGCCCAAGGCCCTCCACGCCGAACTCGAGTACCGCGACCCCAACGGCGAGGTCCAGACGGCGGCCGCGGACATCCCGCTTGCCCCCTCGAAGCTCGCCGTGGGCCTGAAGCCGGAGTCCTGGACGGCCTCGGCCGATTCGCTGCGCTACCGCGCGGTCGTGCTCGACCTGGCGGGCAACCCCGTGCCCGACGCGGAGGTTTCCGTGGATCTCTACCAGCGCAAGACCTACTCGCACCGCAGGCGGATCGCCGGCGGGTTTTACTCCTACGAGAACGTCTCCGAGGTCAAGCGGATCCCCGTGCCCTGCAAGGCCAAGTCCGACGACGCCGGGATGGCGGTCTGCGAGGCGGGCCCGCACTGCAAGGGCAGGACCGACGCCTCGGGGCTGCTCCTCTGCGAGGCGCCTTCGCCCGTCTCGGGCAACGTGATCCTGCAGGCCGAGGCGAAGGACGCCGACGGCAACCCGGCCCTTGCGACCTTCGGCCTCTGGGCGGCCGGCACGGACGACTGGTGGTTCGAGGCGCGCAACGACGACCGCATCGACGTGATCCCCGGGAAGAAGCGCTACGAGCCGGGCGAGAAGGCCCGCCTGCAGGTGCGCATGCCCTTCCGCGAGGCGACGGCCCTGGTCACGGTGGAGCGCGAGGGGATCGTGGACACCTACGTGCAGAAGCTCTCGGGCACGAACCCCGTCGTGGAGATCCCCGTGAAGCGGAATTACGCGCCCAACGCCTTCGTCTCGGTTCTCGCCGTCCGGGGGCGCACGGGCGAGGCGGCCCCCACGGCGACCTTCGACCCCGGCAAGCCCGCCTGGAAGCTCGGCATCGCAGAGATCCGCGTGGGATGGAAGGAGCACGAACTCGCCGTGGAGGTCAGGCCCGACAAGCCGGTCTACCGGGTGCGCCAGGAGGCGGACGTGCTCTTCCGGGTCCGCACGGCCTCCGGGCAGAAACTGCCGGAGGGGACGGAGCTGGCCGTGGCCGCCGTCGACCGGGGCCTCCTGGCCCTGCGGCCCAACGGCACCTGGAAGCTCCTGGAATCGATGATGGGCCAGCGGCCCTACGAGATCTTCACCTCGACGGCGCAGATGATGGTGATCGGCAAGCGGCACTTCGGCCTCAAGGCCCTGCCGCAGGGCGGCGGGGGCGGCAAGCAGATCACCCGCGAGCTCTTCGACACGCTGCTTCTCTGGAAGGCGGCGGTGCCGCTCGACGAGAAGGGCGAGGCGCGGCTGAAGATCCCCCTGAAGGACAGCCTTACGGAGTATCGGATCGTCGCCGTCGCAACGGGCGGGCCGGACCTCTTCGGCACGGGGCAGGCCGACGTCCGCACGACGCAGGACCTGCAGCTGCTGGCGGGCATCGCGCCGCTGGCCCGCGAGGGCGACTTCCTGAAGGCCGGTGTCACGATCCGCAACACGACGCAGAAGCCCATGAACGCCGAGGCGCGGCTCGCCGTCACGGCCGGGAAGGAGAAGACCGACTACGAGACGCTGCGCGTCGGCCTCTCGCCGGGCGAGGCGAAGGAGATCGGGTGGGACATCCGGGTGCCCGCCGGCGTCGGCAAGCTGGACTACGAGATCTCGGCGGTGGAGCGCGACGGCAAGACCGAGGATCGCATCCGGGTTTCGCAGAAGATCGTCCCCGCCGTCCCCGTCCGGACCCGGCAGGCGACCCTCCTGCAGGTGCGCGACAGGGTCGACATCCCCGTGGCGCGCCCGGCCGGCGCCCTCGCGGACAGGGGCGGCATCGCGGTGCGTCTGCAGCCGCGGATCGCCGACGGGCTCGACGGCGTGCGCGAGTACATGTCGCTCTACCCCTACGGCTGCCTCGAGCAGAAGATCTCGAAGGCCGTGGCCCTTCGCGACAGGGCGCTCTGGCAGGAACGGATGCGCGAGCTTCCGGCCTACCTCGACGGCGAGGGGCTGCTGAAGTACTTCCCCCTCATGCGGACGGGAAGCGACGTGCTGACGGCCTACGTGATGGCCATTGCCCACGAAGCGGGCTTCGAGATCCCGGCGGCCGTCCTGGACCGCATGACGGCGGGGCTCGCGGGCTTCGTGGAGGGACGCATCCGGCGCTCGAGCGACCTGGCCACGGCGGACCTCGCCATTCGCAAGGTGGCCGCCGTCGAGGCCCTCTCCCGCCACGGCAAGGCGAAAGCCGCCCTGCTGGCCTCCGTGGCGGTCGAGCCCAATCTCTGGCCCACCTCGGCCGTGATCGACTGGATCGGCGTGCTGAAGCGCACGGCCGACATCCCCGACCGGGCGAAGAAGCTCGCCGCGGCGCAGCAGATCCTGCGCTCGCGCCTGAACCTGCAGGGCACGGCGATGGGCTTCTCCACGGAGAGGGCCGACGGACTGTGGTGGCTCATGGTCTCGCCCGATGTCAACGCCGTGCGCACCCTGCTGGCCGCAACCGACCTCGAGGCCTGGAAGGAGGACGCCCCGCGCATCGCCAGGGGGGCCCTGGGCCGGATGAAGCGGGGGCACTGGGACACGACGACGGCGAATGCCTGGGGGACGCTTGCCTTCGAAAAGTTCTCGGCGGCCTACGAGAAGGTCGACGTGTCGGGCAAGACAACGGCCTCGCTGGGGCCGAAGTCCTCGTCGGTGAGCTGGGGCTATTGGGAAACGCCCGGGGGAGGTACGGTGCGCTTCGACTGGCCCGACAGGAAGGAGACCCTCGCGCTGAGCCACGAGGGGGACGGCGCCCCGTGGGCGACGGTGCAGGCCCTTGCGGCCGTGCCGATCCGAAAGCCCTTCTCGAGCGGCTACCGGATCAAGAAGACCGTGACGGCCGTGGAGAAGAAGGTCAAGAGCTTCTGGAGCCGCGGCGACGTGGTGAGGGTGCTCCTCGAGGTGGAGGCCCAGTCGGACATGACCTGGGTCGTCCTGAACGACCCCATCCCGGCGGGCTCCGCCGTCATCGCCGTGGGCCTCGAACCGGGCCGGGAGAAGAACGCGGGCCGCGCGCAGGAGGCCTACGTCGAGCGCGCCTTCGAGGCCTGCCGGTTCTACTACCGCTACGTCCCGAAGGGGACCTGGAAGACGGGCTACACGCTGCGCCTCAACAACGAGGGCACCTTCCAGATGCCGCCCACGCGGGCCGAGGCGCTCTACGCGCCGGAGATGTTCGGCGAGATCCCGAACGCAACGCTGTCGGTGAATCCATGACGCGACGAAGTCGCGCCATGGGCTAGGGTTCATCAAGAAGGGTATCGGGTCTGAATTTCCGGGGTATAGGGTATCGGGTTTAGGGTATCGGGAAGGAAGAAGATTTCGTCTTAAGAAATCTCTAATACCTCAGCCCCTATACCCGAGACCCTAGACCCAATACCCCTCTTGAAGACTGGAAAGACCGGATGGACTGGAGAGACCGGATAGACGCATGCATCGTTTGAATCTCCGAGGCTGGAAACTCTTCCTTGCCGCCGTCTTCGTCGGCGGCGCGGCCTTCCTCTGCACGATTGCGGCGGGGCTCTTCCTTTCCGGACCTGTGATTCCCTCCTTTGACGAGGTGCGAGCCGCGCACCGCCTCTCCGACGCCATGCTGATCGACCGGCACGGCAGCGTGATCCACGAATTGCGCGTGGACCCCGCGGGCAGAAGACTCGAGTGGGCGGCCCTGGCCGACATCTCGCCTGCGCTTTGCAGCGCCGTCATCGCCGCAGAGGACAGGCGCTTCCGCGACCACGGGGGCGTCGACTGGGTCGCCCTGACCGCCTCGACGCTTCGTCACGCCCTGTCCGGGGGAACCCGGGGCGCGAGCACGATCAGCATGCAGCTCGCATCGAGACTCGACGCGGCCGCTACGCCCCGCGGCGCAAAGAGGACGTGGCGAGAAAAACTGCGCCAGGTCTCTGCGGCCCTCGCGCTGGAGCGCGCCTGGTCCAAGGACGAGATCCTCGAGGCCTACCTGAATCTCATCACGTTCCGGGGGGAGCTGCAGGGAATCGCCGCCGCCTCGCGGGGCCTCTTCGACAAGGACCCCTCCGGGCTCGGCGAGGCGGAATCGCTGCTGCTGGCCTCGCTCATCCCCTCGTCGCGGACGGCCACCGAGGCCGTGGCGCGCCGGGCCGCGCGGCTGGCGGAGCGGACGGGTTCCGCAACGACGGCGGAAGAAATCGCGGCCCTGGCCGCGGAGACGCTCGGCCGGCCCTACCGCATCCGGCCCCAGGTGGCGCTTGCCCCTCACACGGCGCGGATGCTGCTTGCGGGCGAGGCGGGACAGCGGGCGCAGTGCACGCTCGACGGCGAGTTCCAGGCGTTCGTGCTGGAGGCGCTCAACCGGCAGCTCGCGCAGCTCGCGGAGCGAAACGTGCGCGACGGCGCCGTCCTCGTCGTCGACAACGGCACGGGCGAGATCCTGGTCTACGCGGCCAACCAGGGCGGCGCCTCGAGCGCACCCCACGTGGACGGCATCCGGGCGCTGCGGCAGGCGGGCTCCACGCTCAAGCCCTTCCTCTACGGCCTGGCCCTCGAGAAGCGGTTCCTCACGGCGGCCTCCATCCTGGAGGATGCGCCCCTGCAGATCCCCACGGCGGGCGGCCTCTACGTGCCGGAGAACTACGACCGGGAATTTCTCGGCCCCGTCAGCCTGCGGACGGCGCTTTCGGCCTCGCTCAACATCCCCGCCGTGCGGACGCTTATGCTCGTCACGCCCGATGCTTTCGTGGAGCGGCTGCGGGCCCTCGGGATGGAAAGCCTCGACCGCGAGGCGGACTACTACGGATACTCGCTCGCGCTGGGCTCGGCCGACGTGACCCTCTACGAGCTGGTGAACGCCTACCGGACGCTGGCCAACGGGGGGCGCTGGGGCAGGCTCAAGATCGCGGCGGGCGAGGCGGCGAAGAAAACGGTGCCCGTCATGGACGCGCGGGCCGCCGGGATCGTCTCGGGCATCCTCTCGGACCGCGAGGCCCGCAGCGCGACCTTCGGCCTGGAAAACCCGCTGGCCACACGCTTCTGGACGGCCGTGAAAACGGGCACGAGCAAGGACATGCGCGACAACTGGTGCGTGGGCTACTCCGAACGCTACACCGTCGGGGTCTGGGTGGGAAACTTCCCGGGCGAGCCCATGTGGAACGTCTCCGGCATGGCCGGCGCCGCCCCGGTGTGGCTCGACATCATGAACCACCTCCACCGGCGCGCCGCCTCGAACGCGCCCAGGGCCGTGGCGGGCATCGTCGCACAATCGGTGAGTTTCCGGGACAACCTCGAGCCTGCGAGGACCGAGTGGTTCATCGAGGGAACGGAGCCGCAGGGGGAAATCGCATTCGAGCGGCGCCACGCCGTCGCCCGGATCGTCTACCCCCAGCCCTCGACGATCATCACCCTCGACCCGGACATCCCCGCCGAGCTGCAGCGGGTCTCCTTCGTCGGGCGCTTTGCCGGCGGCACCCACGAGTGGCGCCTCGACGACCGCGCCCTCGGCTTCTCGGCCACGCTTGCCTGGAAGCCCGAGCGCGGCCGGCACGTGCTGACCCTCGTCGATCGGGAGGAACGCGTGGCCGACGCGGTCACCTTCGTCGTGAAATGACCCGCCCCCCCTTATCCACAGGCGCAACGTCCGTATCGGGCTAATACTTTCTTCGTAGTTTCGCTAAGCATCGGTTCCGAGAAAAAAATCACCCGACCGCCGTATTGTGTTTCCCGCCTGCATTCCTTAGTATTTCACGCGGACAGAGGCCAGGCCGTCTTTCATCACCCGGAGAGAGACACCCTGGAGGGGATCAAGGAAGAGAGTCATTGAAACGCGGCCTCATCGTCATGAACGGTCCGGCCTCTGTCCCGCTGCCTGGCATCCTGCAGGGATCGAATGGTGCCGGATCCACTGCGATGCCTGGCGGCCCTCGAACACGATGTTCTCGTCCCGGGTTCGCCCGGGCCATCCCCTGGGGGAATCTCTCTTTTCTGGAAGGAGGGGGGGAGATTCCCCTTTTTTATGTTCGGGGCTCGGGTGGGAGGAACCTCCCTGTTTCCGAAGCCGGAATCTTGAGTCCTGAATCCGTTTTTGTGCCTGCGCCCGTTATCCCTTTGCCCCCTGTACCCTGAACCCTGTACCCGGTACCCTCTCTTCGCGCATCGCCTCGTGGAACCTGCGCGCCTGCAGGAGGAACGTCTCGAGCCGCGCGGTGACGATCTGCGGGAAGGGGCTGCCGTCGCTCTCGACGGCGAGGAACGGCAGGTGGTCGAACCGCTCGAGGACGCGCCGGGCCCGTTCACCGTTTCCTTTCAGCGCCCCCTTGCCCTCCCGGTTCATCTCCCTCGAGAGGATCGCCTCGGCAATCCGATTCGGCATGCAGCCGAACGGCCCGATCGCGATCGCGCCGCAGTAGTGCTCGGGAACCTCCGTGAGCGCCGCCCCCACGGTGAGAATCGCCTCGCCGACAAGCCGCGGGCTCACGAGGTGGCGCACCCCGTCGATGAGGCCGCCCACGTCCTCGAGCCGGAGGTGCAGGAGGCCCGATCCCGCCACGACATCCTTGATGCCGCGCTCCCGGCGCCTCATGACCGCCTGGCGCAGCGTGAGCTGCAGCCGCTGCCGCAAGGAGATGTCGTCGGCCGTCATCCGGTTCGCGTAGCACCAGTCGGTGTAGTAGATCCACTCCATGGCGCTCGAGACCTTCACCGCGAAGCCCTCGTCGGCCAGCCTTTCGACGATCCACTGCCTCGACAGGTCGTCATGGCGCACGAAGATCTCCCCCGTCAGCAGCACAAGCGGCGTGTCGCCGGGACGCCGCCGCAGCTCGATCCGTCCCAGCGTCTCCACGGCCGCGTCGAGCGCCGCCCCGAGCTCCCGGGGATCGCAGCCCCGCTCCAGGACCCCCAGCATGCGCGACCACTCGTCCCGGAACACCTCCATGGCGTCCGGCCTCCGGGCCGCGCAGGCAAGCAGCATGGAGTAGACGTCGTGCATCACGTCGGCCAGCACCACGGCCGTCCAGGCCTTCTTCGTGAAGGAGCTGCCGTGGAAGTCGGAGTAGCTGTTCTCGCCGGACAGCGAGAAGAGGGCCACATCGTCGAAGCGCAGCTTCTCCACCACCCCCTCGATGAAGGGGGCGTACTGCCCGAAGCGGCAGGGCCCCGAGGTGGTGGGCATCACGTAGAGCAGCAGCTCGTCGCGCCGCTCGCGCCCCTCTAGGTAGTTCAGCAGCCCGCCCGTCACGAGCTGCAGCGGCAGGCACTCCTTGCAGAGGCTGTGTGCCTTGCCCGTTTCGAGGGCCCTGCGGTCCGCGGGCGGCAGGCAGGTGCTGCGGATGCCCAGGCCGCGGAAGACGGCGCTCATGGCCTCCGAGTTGAGGCGGCCCATGGAGGGGAACAGCAGGTGCACCCTCGGGTCGAAGAAGGAGTGGGCCTTGCCCTTCGAGTCGATGAAGCGCTGGTTGCGGTAGTCGAAGCGCGAGGGCGTGAAGGCCCGCGGCCGGGCGCCCTGCCCGGCATTCCGGCCCCCTTTCACCTCGCGCCAGGCCTTCACGATCCCGAGGAAGGCCTCGATGCGCGTCTCCAGGCCCGCGTCGGCCGTGTGGCTGTCGAGTTCGAGGGTGAGCGAGGGCTTGTCCCCCATGAGGTCCCGGAAATACCCGATCAGGAACGAGTCGGGCCCGCAGGAGAAGTTCGTGACGTAGCAGCCGAAGAGCTGCGGGTGCCGCTCCACGAAGCGCGCCGCCTTGAGGATGGTCTGACCGGCCGACCAGTACATCTGCCCGTGCACCGGCTCGTCGTCGATGGGCAGCATGTCGATGGGGATGACGCGGATACCCCTCGTCGCCAGCTTCCGGGGGATGCCCATGTGCGCCTCGGAGACGAAGGCGTTGTAGGAGCGCCCGAACAGGGCGACGGCGAAGGCGCCCGGGTCGGTCTGCAGCTCCTCGAGGGCCCTGCGCCCCGCCTCCCGCATCCGCCGCAGGGCGGCCTCCTGCTCCTCCACGGCGGCCCGGAAGGCACGCCGGCCCGCATCGGCTGTCCTGCCGAGGGACCGGGCCATCCCGATGAAGGCCCCCTGCGCCGCGGCGGGGCCCTTCGAAAAATCGATGACGGGCGACAGGATGCGGCCTTCCCTCTTCAGGGCCTTCCAGGCGGGGTGGTCCTTGAAGGCCGTACCCAGGTAGTACGGTTCCCCCTGGGAGATGGGACAGGCGACGCTCTTGGACGGCGCATGTCCGTTGCCCTGGCCGTTTCGCGGCTCGCCACCCTTGAAATGGGGCAGGAAGAGCCAGTCGACCCCGCGGTCCAGGAGGTCCTGCAGGTAGCCGTGGGCGATCTCGACGGGCCAGCAGAAGGCGGCCCCCCTGCGGTCGACGCCCTCCTGCCGGATCGTGTCGGGCAGGACGACGCGCAGCCCCAGCTCCTCGAAGAACCGCCTGTAGAGCGGGAAGCAGGCGTTGGTGAAGAAGGACTTGTTGAGGCCGACGGTGCCCGTCGCCGGGGCCTCCCCCGCATCCTTCCCTTCGAAGGCGAGGCGCTCCCAGGCATGCGCGAGGTCGAGCAACGCCGCGTCCTCCCTCCGGTCGAAGCGCAGGTTGACCCAGCGGTTGCAGGCCCCCCCGAAGGGGTGCGTTTTGCCCTCGATGCGGATGCGGGCGATCTCGCAGCGGCGGTCGCAGCGCTCGGCGCCCCCGTTGCACCGGAAGGGCTCGCCGTACTCGATTGCCCGGTCCCGAAGGGCGGCGAGCGAGAATCGCTGCGGGCGCATGAGCCCCAGCTCGATGCGGCGCTTGATCTCGAGGGCCACGCCGAAGGCGCCCATGAGGCCGGGGTCGGGCGGTACGACGATCCGCCTGCCCGTGACGGCGGCCATGGCCAGGGGCACGGCGCGGTTGTAGCACACCCCGCCCTGCATGAAGACCTTCCTGCCCACGGCCCGGCTGCCCTTCACGCGCTTGTGGTAATTCATGCAGATCGAGTAGACGAGGCCCGCCACGACGTCCTCCCGGGCGATCCCCTCGTGGAAGGCGCGCTTGATGTCGCTGTTGATGAAGGCCGCGCACTGGTCGTTGAAGTCGGGCGGACGCGTGCCGCGCAGGGCGATCCCGGCGATCTCCTCCGTGGCGATGCCGAGCGACTCCCGGGCCGCCTCCTCGAGGAAGGAGCCCGTCCCCGCGCTGCAGGCCTCGTTCATGGCGTAGTCCGAGGGCACGCCCCCGGTGAGGAAGGTGTACTTGGCGTCCTGGCCGCCGATCTCGAAGATCGTGTCGACGCCCGGGTCGAACCGGACGGCGGCGGCGGCATGGGCGGCGATCTCGTTGACGATGCCCTCCGTCATGGCGTGGAGGCCCGCGATCTGGCGGCCCGAGCCCGTCACGCCGAGCCCCTCGATGCGGACGCCTGCGGCAAGCGGGCCCAGCTGATTGCAGAGCGCGCGGTAGCAGGCGCGCGAGGCGCCGACGGGGTCGCCGTCGGTGCGCAGGTACACGGAGGCCACGACGGCGTCGTCCTCACAACGCAGCAGGACGGCCTTCGTCGTCGTCGAGCCCACGTCGAGGCCGAGGACGAGCGTATCCCCGGCCCGCGCCTCGCCCCGCTGCGAGGGCTTGAACTCGACCTGATCGGCGAAATCGGAAAGGGGCCGCAGGACGTCAAAGGAACTCTTCTCGCTGCGGAAAAGACGGGTCGGCCCCGGGTACGGGGCCGTCTCGTTCTCGAGGGCCCAGAGGGCCGCGCCGAGGGCCTCGAAGTAGGGCGCCTCGTCGGGCACCCGGAGGTTCGCGATCTCCTTTCGCAGCCGGTCCATCACGACGTCGTTGCGGGCCGTGCCCCCGATGACCATGATGTCCCGCCGGGGGACCTGGCGGAGGATCTCGAGGATCTTCCCCGCCATCATCTCGCACAGGCCCGCCACGATGCGCCCCCGCGGCACGCCCTTGTTGGCGGCGTGGGTGCAGTCGCTCTTGCAGAAGACGCTGCAGCGGCCCGAGACGCGGTAGGGGCTCTCCGAGCGGGCAAGCCCCGTGGCCTCGTCCACGCCCATGCCCAGGCGCTTGACCTGCTGGAGAAAGAACTCGCCCGTGCCCGAGGCGCACTTGTTGCCCGTGTGGACCGTCGAGATGCGCCCGTCCTTCCCCAGGGTGTAGACGAGGAAGGTCTCGCCGCCGGCGCTCACGACGGCATCGAGGTTCTCGCCCCGCCCGTTGAGATGGGCGAGGGCCTGCTCCACGGCCTCGGGCTCGGGGATGGAGGAGAGGTTGAGGAACTGGCGGAAGCGCCTCCCCGTAGCGCTCACGCGGTCGTAACGGGCCGCGCCGACGCTGTCGAGCATCTCGAGGAGGGTCCGGCGGGGGTTGCCATGGTGGGCCTCGGCGCGCGCCTCGATCAGGGAGATCGCGCCTCGATCGTCCCGTTCGAGTCCGGCCGTGCTGATCGTGGACGCCCCGACGCAGATCCCGAGCGCCTTCATTGGGTCCCTCACGAAAAAGAAAAGACAGGAATGCTCCCAACAGCCAATCAGGGGGTTAACGCGGGAAGAATACGCCGACAACTGCTTCGGATGAGACGGACCTATTATGGACAAAATCCCGGGCGAGCGCAAGGGGCAAGACAGGGTCCCGGGTTCAGGGTTCAGGGTACAGGCAGGGGAAAAGAAAAAGACCGGGAGAACTGGAAACCCTGAAAATGCTTTACCTCCTTATATAAGGCGTGTATATCAATCCGCCGAAGGATGGAACGCGAT
>CAYZKT010000064.1:0-12862 GCA_964478885.1 uncultured Syntrophaceae bacterium
GGGAGCTGCGCGACATGGTGACCTCGCCCGGCGGGACGACGATCGCCGGCATTCACGCCCTCGAGAAGCACGGCCTGCGTTCCTCCCTCATCCACGCCGTCGAGGCGGCCACCCTGCGCTCGAAGGAGCTGGGGAAGGGAAAATAGGGTATCGGGTATCGGGGATAGGGTCTAGGGTAAAAGAAAGAAAAAAACAAACCCCCTGCAGCCATGCTGTCAGGGGGTTTTCATTCCCGTTCCTTATTTCCCGATACCCTATACCCGAGACCCTAGACCCTAGAATTTGAAGATATCGTAGATCCTCGTGATGATCCCGCCGCCGGGCTTCTTGTCATCCTGCGGTTCCGGGTGCGAGGGTTCCTCCGGTCTCGGTTCGGGGGTTGCCTGCGGTTCCGCAGGCGCCTGCCTCGCCTCCTGGGCGGGTTCCTCCCGGCGGTCGCCGGGCCTGCGGCGCCCGCGCCGCGGGCGCTTCTTGCGCGTCCCCCGGCCCGCCTCGCCGGGCGCGCCCTCTGTCTTTGCCTCCTCGCCCTTGCCCTCTTCGGCCTCCGGTGTGACCAGCGGGATGTGCTCGCGTTCGACGAACTCGAACTTCGCCTCCTCCCAGAGCATGTCGGGGTTGCCGGAGATGTGGATCGCGACGCTGTGGACGTTCTCGAGTTCCACGATGTCGCTGCGTTTCTGGTTCAGGAGGTAGTTGGCGATCTCGTGGGGCAGCGTGATGCGGACCGACGCGTAGGTGCCCTTCAGGACGTTGAGCCGGATCTTGCGGAAGGTGCTCAGGGCCGCGTACTCCAGCGAGGGCCGCATGCCGGCGCCCTTGCAGTGCGGGCAGGTCACGTGGCTGATCTCCTGGATGTTGGACTTCTTGCGCTGGCGGGACAGCTCCATCATCCCGAACTTCGAGATGCGCGAGATCTGGGTCCGGGCCCGGTCGAGGCTGAGGGCCTTCTTGAAGGTCTTCTCGATCTCGGCGATGTGCTTGCGGTCCTTCATGTCGATGAAGTCGATGACGATGAGGCCCCCGAGGTCGCGCAGCCTCAGCTGCCGGGCGATCTCCTCGGCCGCCTCCAGGTTGGCCCGGAAGGCGGTCTCCTCCACGTTGTGCCGGTCCGAGGCCCTGCCCGAGTTGACGTCGATCGTGATCATCGCCTCCGTGGGGTTGATGATGAGGTAGCCGCCGCTCTTGAGTTCGGCCCGTTCCTTGTAGATGGCGTCGATCTGGGGCTCGAGGTGGTAGCGGTCGAACAGCGGGGTCTTGTCCTGGTAGAGCTTGATCATCTTCACGTTGCGCGGCGCCACCGTGCTGATGTAGGCGCGCACTTTCCGGAAGGTCTCCATGTCGTCCACCAGGATTTCCGAGATCTCCGTCGTGAAGTAGTCCCTGAGCGAGCGCACGCCGAAGTCACCCTCCTGGTGGATGAGCGCCGGGGCTTGGACTTCTTTGGCCTTTTTCTCGATGTCGCGCCAGATTTTGAGCAGCACGTAGTAATCGCGCGAGAGCTCCTGCTTGGTGCGGTTCATCCCCGCCGTGCGGACGATGAACCCCACCCGGTCCTCGGCCGAGATCTGCTCCATGAGCTCCATGAGGTTCTTGCGCGACTCGTCGTCGTCGATCTTGCGGGAGATGCCCGTGCTCTGCCGGTTCGGCATCAGGACGACGTAGCGGCCGGGAAGGGAGATGTAGGTCGTCAGCATGGCGCCCTTGTGGTCCTTCTCGTCGCGGGCGACCTGCACGAGGATCTCCTGGCCGTTTTTCAGGTGCGGCCGGCGGTGCCGGTGGCCCTCCTCCTCGCCCTCGTCGCTGCGGAAGTACTCGGGGCTCACGTCGTGGAGGGGCAGAAAGCCGTGCTTCTTGGCCCCGTAGTCCACGAAGGCCGCCTGGAGGCCCCGCTCGACCTTGAGAACCACCGCCTTGTAGATGTTCCCCGTGATGGGCTCGCGGGCCGACATCTGGATGTTGTACTCCACGAGTTTGCCGCTCTCGAGGACGGCCATCCGGCTCAGTTCCTCGTCCACGGCGTTGATGAGCATGATCTTCTTCATGTACCGTTTTCCTCTCTGTCCCCCACCGGGTTGACCGGGCATCACGTAAACTCGCTCACGTCGCCCTTGCCGGCGCGTATCACCTCGGGGCTGTCGTCCACGAGGCTGATGACGCTGGACTTCTCCGATGCGAGAATGCCCCCGTCGAGGATGAGGTTCACGGCGTGCCCGTAGCGCTTCCGGATCTCCTCCGGGTCGCTCAGGATTTCGTCCTTGTCCGTCGATGCGCTGGTGCTGATGATGGGGTGGCCCAGCTCGCGCACGAGCGACAGACATATTTCATTCGCGGGGACCCGGATGCCCGTCGTCTGCCGTTTCGTCATGAGGATCTTCGGGACGAGACGCGACGCGGGGAGGATGAACGTGTAGGGCCCCGGCAATAGCCTCTTCATGGTCTTGTAGGCGTAGTTGGAGACGATGGCGTACTGGCTGATGTCCCTGAGGTCGGCACAGATGAAACTGAAGGGCTGTTTCTGGCTGCGGCGCTTGATCTCGTGGATCTTCTCGATCATCCGCTTGTTGTAGAGGTCGCAGCCGATTCCGTAAACCGTGTCCGTGGGATAGATGATGATCCCCCCGTTTCGCAGCACCTCGACCGCCTTGCGGATCAACCGGATCTGCGGGTTCTTCTCATTGATGGACAGGAGCATAGGTTCGGGCCATATCTCGTTGACAGAATCCTCTCATAGCAGAGAATCACCGTTTTTTCAATAAAATAAGCATATTTGGGCCCTTCGGCCCGGCGGGCGCCGCGCCGGCGGGCTCCGCGCGGTGCCCGGAAGCGCAGGCCGGGGCGGCTTTCGCGGGACTCGCCGACTGCGAGGGAATGGCTTGACAGGGGAAAAAGCCTGTGGTAATGGGCTTGCAGGTATCGCGCATGAATACGTTATTTGCAATCAACACCTTCGGCTGGTGGTGGCGGGGCGACAGGACCCTGCCCGCGGGGCCCTCTTATTGACATAAGGGGCCGTGGGTGAGGAGAATCACCCATGGCCGACTGGATGATGAGCATGCCATGGGAAACGCCCCATGGCTTTTTTGTTTTGTAGCCGGCTTTTATCGGGGGCGCATCCCCCCGACGACAGAAGGTGAGAAAGTGAGAGGGTAAGAATGTTGGATGAGTCGAAAGCCATATTCCGGCTCACTGCTGCTCCGACCTTCTCACCTTCTTACCCTCTGACTGGAAGGGGGCTCCACAGGAAAATAAACGAAATGAACGATCGAACGAAATAAGCGAAACTGAAGGAGGTAACGGAAATGGAAGAGCGGAAGATCATGCTGAACGATGCGGAGATCCCGAGGCAATGGTACAACGTCCTGCCCGACATGCCGAGCCCGATGAATCCTCCCCTGCACCCCGGCACCGGGAAGCCCGTGGGCCCGCAGGACCTGGCCCCCATCTTTCCCATGAACATCATCGAACAGGAAGTGAGCACAGAGCGCTTGATCACGATACCCGACGGGGTCCTCGACAAGTACCTCCTGTACCGTCCCACGCCGTTGAGGCGCGCCCTCAATTTCGAAAAGGCCCTGAATGCCCCCGTCAAGATCTACTACAAGGACGAGAGCGTCAGCCCCCCCGGCTCTCACAAGCCCAACACGGCGATCCCACAAGCCTATTACAACAAGGTGTTCGGGATCAAGAAGCTCTCCACGGAGACCGGCGCCGGCCAGTGGGGCAGCGCGCTGGCCATGGCCTGCCAGATGTTCGGCCTGGAGTGTGAAGTCTTCATGGTCCGCGTGAGCTACAACCAGAAGCCATACCGGCGCATGATGATGCAGGCCTGGGGCGCCAACTGCACCCCCAGCCCCAGTGAGAGGACCCAGGCGGGGCGCAACATCCTTGCCCGGGATCCCGACTGTCCCGGCAGCCTCGGCGTGGCCATCAGCGAGGCCGTCGAGTACGCCGTGTCCACCAAGGACTGCCGCTATTCCCTCGGGAGCGTGCTCAACCATACGCTGATGCACCAGACCATCATCGGACTCGAGGCAAAAAAGCAGTTCGAGAAGATCGGCAAGTACCCCGACGTGGTCATCGGTTGCGCGGGCGGCGGGAGCAACTTCGGGGGCGTGAGCCTGCCCTTCGTGCGGGACAAGATTCACGGCAAGAAGGTGAACATCATCGCCGCCGAGCCTACGTCCTGCCCCACCCTCACGAAGGGACCCTTCGCCTACGACTTCGGCGACGTGGCCAAGATGACCCCTCTTCTGGCCATGTATACCCTTGGACACGACTTCATCCCGGCGCCCATCCATGCGGGAGGGCTCCGCTACCACGGGATGGCCCCCATCGTAAGCCACCTTCTGAAAGAGAAGATCATCGAGGCGCGCGCCTACCACCAGCTCGACACGTTCGACGCGGGCGTCCTCTGGGCCCGCACCGAGGGGTTCATCCCCGCGCCGGAAACGACGCACGCCATCGCCGCCGTCGTGGACGAGGCCAAGCGGGCCAAGGAAGAGGGCAAGGAGAAGATCATCCTCTTCAATTACAGCGGCCACGGCCTCGTCGACCTGGCTTCCTACGAAGCCTACTTCTCCGGGAAGCTGTCGGCCTACGAACTGCCCGACGAGGAGATCCAGCGTGCCCTCAAGGCGATCGAGGCGCACCCGAAGTGCATTGAAAGATAGGGTTCAGGGGCCAGGGGAAGACAAAACCTGTATAGACAAATCCCCCTTTCATCTCCCTTTGCAAAAGGGGGAAGGAGGGGGATTTTCTTTCTGCCGCATCGCCCGCTCGGGCCCGGTGAGATTGTGTTTCGTTGCAAACCGTGCTATTGTTTCGCCGCCCGCGGGGCCGTTCCACGCGGGTTTGTGGCGGCCGTTCACCGCGCATGTGCGCCGATGAGCGTCTGCACGGCATGATCCTGCGGAGAGCGGACAACCGATCGTGAAGAAGAGCGGACAGAAGGCTTCCGCCGACGGAGCGGGCGTCACCGACGAGCGCATGAGAAGCGCCCGCCCCCTGGCGGACCGTATGCGGCCGGAGAACCTGGAGGAGTACGTGGGCCAGTCCCATATCCTGGACAGGGGGGGGCTGCTGCGCAAGGCCATCGAGGAGGACCGCCTCTTCTCCATGATCTTCTGGGGACCGCCCGGATCCGGGAAGACGACCCTGGCCCGCCTCATCGCCGGCGAGACGAAATCCCACTTCGCCACCTTCTCGGCGGTCCTCTCCGGCGTCAAGGAGATCCGGGCCGTCATCGACGAGGCCCGGGCGGAGCTCGAGACGACGGGCCGCAGGACGATCCTTTTCGTCGACGAGATCCACCGGTTCAACAAGGCCCAGCAGGACGCCTTCCTGCCCCACGTGGAAAGCGGGCTCATCACGCTGATCGGCGCCACCACCGAAAACCCCTCCTTCGAGGTCATCTCCCCGCTTCTGTCCCGCACCCGCGTCATGGTCCTGAGGCCCTTCACCGAGGAGGAGCTGGCCGAGATCCTGCGGCGGGCGCTCGCGGACCCCGTGCGGGGCCTGGGGGGGCTCTCCATCGACGTCGAGCCCGAGGCGCTCGGGCACATGGTCCGCGCCGCCGACGGCGACGCGCGGTCGGCGCTGAACAACCTCGAGGCGGCGGCGTCGCTCGTGGCCGGAAAGGGCGCCGGGGAGCGGACGATCACCCTGGCCATGGCCGAGGCGGCCCTCCAGCGCAAGGCCCTGCAGTACGACAAGTCGGGCGAAGAGCACTACAACCTGATCTCGGCCCTCCACAAGAGCCTTCGGGGCAGCGATCCCGACGCGGCCCTGTACTGGCTCGCGCGCATGCTCGAGGCTGGCGAGGACCCCCTGTACATCGCGAGGCGCATGATCCGGTTCGCCTCCGAGGACATCGGCAACGCCGACCCCATGGCCCTCACGGTGGCCATGGCCGCCATGCAGGCTTTCCACTTCATCGGGCTGCCCGAGGGCGAGCTGTCGCTCGCGCATGCGGCGGTCTACCTCGCCACGGCCCCGAAGAGCAACGCGATCTACCGCGCCTACGGGAGGGTCAAGTCCGTCATCGGCGAGACGGGGACCCTGCCCGTGCCGCTGCACATCCGCAATGCGCCCACGCGGCTCATGCGCGATCTCGGCTACGCGAAGGGCTACAAGTACGCCCACGATTACGAGGAGGCCTTCGCGCCCCAGGACCACCTCCCGGAGAGACTCCAGGGACAGGTCTACTACACGCCCACGGACCGCGGGTACGAGAAGGTCGTCCGCGAGCGCCTGACGAAGTGGCGGAAAATCCGGGATCAGGCAGCCCGGGACAGCAAGCAAGGACGGGAGGAGTGATCCGGTGACAGGTCCCGAGAAGGAGCAGTACATCAAGGAGATCGCGGCGCTTCGCGAGCGCGTCCGATACCTCGAGGAGATGGAGAAGGAGTTCGCCGCCCTCGCCCGGGCGCTGAAGGATTCGGAGGAGCGCTACCGGCTGCTCGTGGAGAAGATCCTCGACGGGATCTTTATCGCCCAGGACGATATGGTAAAGTTCCCCAACCCCTCGATGACGGACCTCCTGGGCTACGCGGCCAGGGAACTGGGCGCCGTGCCCATTGCGGAGCTCATCCGGCCCGAGGACCGCGAACGGGTGCTCGCCCGATACCGCAGGATCCTGGCCGGCGAGAACCTCCGGGGGACACTGGCCTTCGGGGCGCTGCGCAAGGGGGGGGACGGGTTCCAGGCAGAGGTGCGCGCCGTCCCCATTGCCTGGGAGGAACGCCCCGCGGTGCTCTGCCTCCTGCGGGACGTAACGCGGCAGGTGCAGCTCGAATCCCAGCTGCAGTACGCCAAGAAGATGGAGGCCGTCGGGACGCTTGCCGGCGGGATCGCCCACGACTTCAACAACCACCTGCAGGGCATCTCGGGCTACATCCAGCTGCTCATGATGCGCGGCGACCGGGACCGCACGGAACAGGGCTGGCTGCTGCAGATCGAGCGCTCCGTCCAGCGGGCGGCGGCGCTCACCAAGCAGCTGCTGATCTTCAGCCGCCGGGAGGAAAGCCGCCTCGAGCCCCTCGATCTCAACGAGGTGGTGCGCCAGGCCCAGAAGACGCTGGCCCGGACCATCCCCGAGTCGATCGCCGCGGAGCTCCGCCTTGCCGCTGACCTGCGCCCCGTCGACGGAGACGCCGTGCAGCTCGAGCACGTGCTGTTCAACCTGGGGATCAACGCGAAGGACGCCATGCCCAATGGGGGCAAGATCGTCATCGGGACCTGCAACGTCCGGCTCGACGAGGCCTTCTGCCGAAGCCACGTGGGTGTGACGCCGGGGGATTACGTGGAGCTCTCCTTCACGGACACGGGTCACGGCATGGAACGGGATACGCTGGAGCGGATCTTCGAGCCCTTCTACACGACCAAGGGGGTCGGGTCGGGGATCGGGCTGGGGCTGGCCATCGTCTACGGCATCGTGCAGAGCCATCGCGGGATCATCCTCTGCGAGAGCAGCCCGGCCGCGGGGACGACCTTCCGGATCTACCTGCCGGTGCAGGAGCGGGCCGGGGCGGCCCCGGAGAAGGAGGTCCGGAAGAAGGCCGACTACCGCGGGGCGGAAACGATCATGATCGTCGACGACGAGCCCGACATCCTCGACATCGGCCAGAACACCCTCGAGCAGTTCGGCTACACGGTGCTCATGGCCCGCAGCGGCGAGGAGGCCGTCGAGGCCTACTCGAAGCGGGGACGGGAAATCGATCTGGTGATCCTCGACCTGGGGATGCCCGGGATGGGCGGAGAGCGGTGCCTGCAGGAACTCCTGAAGATGAACCCGTCGGTGAAGGTCCTCATCGCCAGCGGGTACGCCGCCACGCAGACCGTGCAGGGAATCCTCGAGGCGGGCGCCACGGGCTTCATGGCGAAACCGTACCGGCTCGAGGACATGCTCAAGAAGGTCCGCGAGGTTCTCGACGGGGAGAGGGACGAGATCCCTCTTGGAGATTGAAAGAAGAAGGTAAGAGGGTAAGAGGGTGAGAAGGTAAGACGCAAGAAGCGGGAGAAGTTGCCCCTTCTTTTCTCAACCTCTCAGCTTCTCACCCTCTCAACTTCTGCGACAGCCGGGCGCCTGCCGCCGGCATCTCTACGCCGGACATCACCGTCAAGCCGGAGTCTCCGGTTCCTGCGGCACGAAGATCCACAGCAGGACGTAGAGAAGGAACCCCGTCCCGTAGAGCAGAAAGAGCAGCACGAACAGAAGCCGCCACGCCCACGACGGGACGGGCGTCCGCGCGCCCAGCGCCCCGCATATCCCTCCCAGCCAGCGGTCCGCCCGGGAACGCTTGAAGGTGTGCAGAAAGTTCTTCTCTTCCATCCCATTCCCCCTGTCGCCTGACGATCGGTCCCCGCCGGCGCGACCCCCCGCCGCAACGGCGCTCGCGACGCGGGTCGTCCGGGCGCAGCACCCGTTCCTTGTCGTCTTCGGCCGAAACCTTCGGCCGCTTCATCAGCCCCCTCAGGAGGGGCCGCAGCTGGTGGCGCTGCAGGACCCGCAGCCCGGGCCCGCGGAACTCGTGAACTTTCCGTCGCTCGAGTGGCTGAAGGCCGACATGAGCTTCTTCACGCTCTTGCCCTTGCACTTCGGGCAGGACACTTCCTGGTTCCCGAAGACGAGGGTCTCGAAGGTTTTCCTGCACTTCTCGCATCGATACTCGAAAATCGGCATGGGGTCTCACCATCCTTGTTTCGTGTTCGGCCCTGCGCATGGTCCTGATGCATGGCCCTGCTCATTGAATGCGAAGTTAGGAAGCTATGAAGTTAGGAAGTTCGGAGAAACCGGAGGCATGTCATGGAACTCGGCTCATCCAAGCTTCCCAACTTTGTGTATATAGAGAGGGACACCCTCTCGTGTCGGCAGTTGTCTAAAAACGTGCTCATCGTGAGCGTACTCTGTTGTCCAGCCTGTACAGACCCGCCTGCCTGGCCATCTCGAGCGCCTGTTCGTACTCCTCGCCGGTGATCCGCCGGTTGATCGCCGGGGTCTTGTGCGCCTCCCAGCAGGGCCTGTACTGGTCCATGACGTTGACGTAGGTGCCCCTGGAGATTTCCCCGGCGAGGAACCGCATGACCCCTTCCGTTCCCGCCACGCCACCGGGCATCACGAGGTGCCTCACGAGAAGCCCCCGCACGGCCACGCCGGCCTCGTCGATCTCGAGGTCCCCCACCTGCCGGTGCATCTCCCGCAGGGCCTCCATGGCCCGCTCGCGGTAGTCGCCGGCATAGCAGAATCGCTCGGCCCACGCGTTGTCCCAGAACTTGAAATCGGGCATGTAGATGTCGACGACCCCGTCGAGCAGCCTCAGCGTCTCGACGGAATCGTAGCCGCCGGTGTTGTAGACCAGCGGCACGCTCAGCCCGCCCTCGGCGGCCGCAACCAGCGCCTCGAGGACCTGCGGGACCACGTGGCTCGGGGTGACGAGGTTGATATTGTGGCACCCGCCCCGGGCCAGCTGGAGCATGGCGCCGGCGAGGCGGTCCGCATCGACCTCGGCGCCCTCCCGCAGGTGGCTGATATCATAGTTCTGGCAGAAAGAGCAAAGGAGATTGCAGGAGCTGAAGAAGATCGTGCCCGAGCCGTGCGAGCCCACAAGCGGCGACTCCTCGCCGAAGTGGGGGCCGGCGCTCGAGACCACGGCCCTGCGCCCCGTCTGGCAGAAGCCCTGCTCGTCCTCGAGGCGGTTCACCGCGCACTCCCGGGGGCAGAGCCGGCACTGACGCATGCGCTCCACGGCCTCCCGCGCGCGCTCCCGCAGCACCCCGTCGCGATGCAATTTCACGTAAGAGGGCTCACTCATCGTTCGCAGGCACGAGGATCGAGGATCTTTATTTGTGCCTCGCTCCTCGTTCCTCGGACCTATCTTTTGTATATCCCCATCAGCTGCGCCTCGGCCAGGATTCGGCCCTTCATGGCTTTCAAGAGCTGGTCTTTCGTGATCCCCGGCTTGAGCCCCAGCACGGCATCCAGGGCGTAGAGCTTGAAGAAGTACCGGTGCGTCCCGCCGGGGGGGCAGGGCCCGCCGTAGCCGATCCGGCGGAAGTCGTTCACCCCCTGCGTGCCCCCGCCGGGAAGCTCTTTCTCCCGGGTGATCCCCTCGGCGAGCATCGTCGCCGCTGCCGGGATGTCGCAGATCACCCAGTGCACCCAGGTCCCCATGGGGGCGTCGGGGTCGTCGCAGATCAGGGCGAAGCTCTTCGTGCCCGCGGGCCCCGCCGTCCACTCCAGGGGAGGCGAGAAGTCTGCCCCGTCGCAGGTGTACTTCGCCGGGATCAACTCTCCGCTGCCGAATGCGCTGCTTTTGATCTCCATCGCGTTCCCCTCCTCTTTGCAGCGTGTTACGGGTATAATATAGTCCCTTTCGGGAAAATGGAAACCCTCTTTTGCGCGCCCGGGGGGAAGGGGGCCGGCGCCCATGAAAAAGAACCTGCTTGTCACCGGGCTGCCCGGGACGGGGAAGACGACGCTGATCCGGAAGATCCTGGACACGCTCCCGCCGGGGGGGTCCGTGTCCGGCTTCTTTACCGCCGAGATCCGGGAGTCGGGCGAGCGGGTGGGCTTTGCCGTCAGCACCCTCGACGGCCGGAGCCGGCTGCTGGCCCACGTTCGGACCGGGGGAAGGGCCCGCGTCGGGCGCTACGGCGTCGATGTGGCGGGGTTCGAGGGACTCGTACTCCCGCTTCTCGAACCGGGCAGGGCGGGGCTGTACGTGATCGATGAGGTCGGGAAGATGGAGTGCTTCTCGCAGGCCTTCTGCGGGAGCGTGAAGGGACTGCTCGATTCGGAGGCCCCGGTCCTGGGGACGGTCGCCCTCAGGGGCGGCGGCTTCATCGCCGAGGTGAAGGCCCGCGCCGACGTGGCCCTCTACGAGGTGACCGTGAAGAACCGCGATCGGCTCGTCGATGAGATCCGACGCGCGCTGACGGATCGGCTGCGTTGACGGGGCATGCCATGGACCCCAGGGAATTCTCCCGGTTGCTCGATTGCTTCGACCTCTGCGTCGAGGGGTACCGGAAGGTGCGCAGGGGCGTGCAGAAGCGCATCGTCAGGCACATGCATCAACTGGGCTGCCCCTCGGTGAGGGACTACCTTGCGAGGCTCGAGTCCGACGGGGGTGCGCGGGAGGATGCCCGGCGCCTCCTGGATGTTTCCATCAGCCGCTTCTTCCGCGACGGGGATTTGTGGCAGGCGCTGGAGAGGGAGACCCTCCCCTCGCTTGCTGCGGCTTACCCCGCCGGGCTTCGCATCTGGTCTGCAGGCTGCGCCCTGGGGCAGGAGGCATACGGCATCAAAATGCTCTGGGCCCGCCTCTCGGACGGCAAGCCCGCCACGCCGCCCCTCGATCTCCTTGCCACCGACGTCAACCCGGCTTACCTGGCGCGGGCGATCGAAGGGGTCTACCCTGCAAGGGCCGTCGCGCGGGTCCCCGGGGAGGCAAGGGCCCGTTTCTTCCGGCCTGCAGGGAAGGGGGGCTTCCGGGTTGCCGACGAACTGCGGCAGGGCATCCGGTGGCAGCTCCACGATCTCGCAACCCAGCCACCGCCCGCGCGCGACGTTCACCTCCTCTTCCTTCGCAACAACCTGCTCACCTACTACCGGCAGGAAGTCGTCGGCGAGGCCCTGCCGGCGATTGTGGACAGTCTTGCGCCGGGCGGGGTTCTCGTCATCGGGCGGAAGGAGCGCCTGCCCGGCTTCCTCGAGGGCTTCGCCTCTCACCCGGCGGTGCCTTTCCTCTGCCGGAAGCGGCAAACAGGCGGGTTGGCATGACCCTTCCATGATGGTATGGTACGCATCGTCACAGGGGGAGCCACCGATGAGACACAAACGCATTCTGATCCTCGCGCTGACGATCTGGGCCGTTTTCGCGGCATGGCCCGCGTGGGCAAAGGAGACGGCAGGCATTGCGCCCGGCGCCGTTGCGGCCGAGATCGGGCGTATCGAGAAGGCCGCCCGCGGAGCGTTGGGCCTCGCTGCCGTGCACCTGGAGAGCGGCCGGAGGGTCGAATACCGCGCAGACGAGTTCTTCCCCATGGCCAGCACCGTCAAGGTGCCCCTTGCGGCCAGGATCCTCGACATGGCGGACAGGGGCCAGGTCGACCTCGCAACGGAAATCCCGGTGCGGCAGATGGAGATGAACCCGGAAGGTCCCCTCGCGGCGATCCGGTGGCGCCCCGGGCTGTCCTGGTCCATCGAAGAGCTTCTCGAAGCGATGATCACCCGGAGCGACAACACCGCCACCGACGTCCTCTTCCGCGTGGCCGGCGGGCCTTCGGCCGTAGACGCCTGGCTCAAGGGGATCGGCCTGAAGGACATCCGCCCTGCCCGGTACATCCGGGAACTGCTGCGGGATGTCCTGTCGATCCCCGAACCGGCCTCGCCGACGGTGTCCCTGGCGGACCAGTTCAGGAAGATGCCGCCCAAACGGGCGGCGGAACGCCGTGCGAGGGCATCCCGGGCAAACCCCGAGTACGACGCAGACCCCCGGGACCAGGCGACCCCGAACGGGATACGAGCGCTCCTGGTCAGGATCCGGCTGGCCGACGGCGTGAGCGAGGCGGTCCGCTCCGCGCTGGTTCCCATGATGGAGAGGACGATGACCGGGCCGAAGCGGATCCGGGGCAGGCTGCCCCCGGGGACGATCGTCGGCGACAAGACGGGGACGCTGGCCGGCACGGCCAACGATGTGGGATACATCACCCTGCCCGGCGGAAAGGGCTGCGTCGCCCTTGCGGTCTTCGTGAAAGGCTCCGAGGCGCCTCCCGGCGCGCGGGAGACGGCGATTGCCGACATCGCGCGCCTCGTCTACGACTACTTTCTGCTTTCGACCCCGGAGCGTCCCGAGTGATCCGGTGA
>CAYZKT010000065.1:0-12666 GCA_964478885.1 uncultured Syntrophaceae bacterium
CGACGGTGATCTTCCCGAAGCGCTTGCGGTTCTCCTCGAAGATCATGTAGTTGATGAGCGAACGCAGGGTCGTGAAGGCGAAGCCGCCGCCCACGACGACGATGTTCTTGCCTTCCAGGTACTCCAGGGGCCAGGAGTTGCCGAGGGGTCCCCTCACGCCCATGAGCGTCCCCTCCTCCATCTCGTGGAGGGCTGTCGTGACGACGCCCGCCTTCTGGACGGTGAACTCGATGTAGCCCTTCTGGGTGGGCGACGAGGCGATGCCGATGGGCGACTCGCCCTTGCCGTAGACGGACAGCTCGGCGAACTGGCCGGGGATGTACCGGAAGCGCTCCTCGTCCTCCTTGTTCAGGAAGGCCAGGCGGAAGGTCTTGATGTCCTTCGAGTCCACCTCCGTGATGATCTTGACGACCTCCACGGGCATGGGCACGTAGGGGTTCTCGGCGACGATCTGCTGTAACGGCTTCTGCATCGGTGGGTCTCCTCTGATCCTAGAGTTTCGAAATGTCCTCGACGATCTTCCGGATGTCGATGTTGACGGGACAGGACATCACGCAGCGCCCGCATCCCACGCAGGCGATGGCGTCGAAGTTGTCCACGTAGTATTTGAATTTGTGCATCAGGCGCTGGCGCCATCGCTGCTTCTGGCTCGTGCGCGGGTTGTGCCCCGAGGTCTCCTTCGTGAAGAGCGGGAACATGCAGGAGTCCCAGTTTCGAATCCGCACGCCGTCGTCGCCCTTCATCTCGTCGCTGATGTCGAAGCAGTGGCAGGTGGGGCACATGTAGGTGCAGGTCCCGCAGGCCAGGCACTTGCCGTAGATCGTGTCCCAGAAGGGGTGCTCGAAATTCACGTCGAGGATGGGCTTGATGGCCCTTCCGGGAATCTTTTTCTTGATTTCAGAAGCGGACTGCTCGGCGATGGCCTGTTTCTTTGCCTCGGCCGCGGCGTCGGCGGCCGTCGCCTCGCCGAAGTACGATGCCAGGACCTCGCCCTTGGGCGTCAGGAACTCGACGAGCCAGTTCTCGCCCAGGTCCGTCAGCTGGATGTCCGAGCCCTGCGTCGAGGTGGGGCTCCCGTCCACGGAGGTGCAGAAGCACGCCGCGTAAGGGGGATGCACGCAGGCCAGCGAGATAACCGTCCCCTTTTTGCGCTTCTCGATGTAGTAGGGGTCCTTCCACTTCTCCTGGTCGAAGAGCATGTCCAGAAGGGCAAAGCTGCGGGCATCGCAGGGGCGCACCCCGAAGAGCACGAACTCCCTGGCGTCGGCGGGCATGGCGGCAAAGACCATCCCCTTGGGGCTCCGCGTGTACTTCATGAGGAGCTCCGAGTGTGGGAAGAAGACCTTCTTCGGCGCGTTCTTCGTGTTGGCGAAGGAGGTAAGCGGCTCCATCCCCGGCTCGAGGATCTTGAACAGGACGTTTTCCTCGTCCTTCACCGGCGCGTAGACGGGTTTGTCGGCGGCCATCTTCTTCACGATGCCGGACAGTTTGTCCTTCTTGAGCAGTTTCTTTTCCATGGCGTTCCTTGTCTGAGAAATTCTGCATTCCCCCGCGTCCGGGGGCGGGTTTCCGTCCTTACATCAGTTTCAGCGACTGCACGAGCGGCATGGGGTCGGTGATGTGGAGCTTGAACCACTTGTCCGGCCCGGGCAGGCCCATGGCAAGCGCGAGGAGCTCCGTGAAGTAGAACACGGGCATCTTCAGCCCCGCGTCGGCCCGCATGTCGAGGTTCGCCATGCACAGGGGGCAGGCCGTCACGATGCAGTTGGCGCCGGCCTCCTTCGCCATCGAGGCGAGCTTGTTGACCATCTTGCCCACGATGTCCGTGCGGCTGATGGAGAGGCTCCCGCCGCAGCAGTCCGTCTTGAAGGACCACTTCTTCACGTCGGCCCCGCAGGCCGCCAGGATCTTGTCCAGGAGCACGGGGTTCTCGTAATCGTCGAACCGGCAGACCTCGGGCGGCCGAAGCAGCAGGCAGCCGTAGTAGGAAACGGGCTTGAGCCCCTCGAGCTTCCTGACGACCTTCTTCTCCAGGGCGTCGAGGCCGATGTCGTTGGCGATGATGTCGATGGGGTTCCGGATGGAGATCCCGTCGGTGTAGGTGCCCCCGATGATCGACTCGACCTCCGCCTTGAGGGCCTTGTCCTTCTCGATGTGGTGCTGGGCCATCTTGAAGCGGTTGAAGCACGCCGCGCAGGGGATCATGACGTCGAGCCCCTTCTTCTGCGCGATCATCAGGTTCCTGGCCGGCAGCGCCACGGAGAGCTTGTAGTTCGTGCTGTGCGCCGACGTCGCCCCGCAGCAGGACCAGTCGTCGATCTCGTGGGTCTCGATGCCCAGGGCATGGCTCACGGCCTCGATGGACTGGCTGTACTCTTTTGCCGTTCCGTGCGCGGAACAACCGGGATATAAAGAAACCTTCACGGAATGCCTCCTGTGCTCATGGCTGAGTGCTTAGGGCTTATGGCTCAGGGTCTGGATAAAACTCTTGTTCCTTTTCCTTGCGCCTTATGCCTTAAGCCTCATGCCCGTTTTACGCCGTCTTTGTTCTTTCAAATATTTTTCGGACGGAAGCCACGTCCTTCGTCTTGGGGGCGAAGACCGAAAGCTTCCCCTTTGTGAACATGTCCAGGCCCAGGGCCATGTCGGAGAAGAGATCCCCGGACTTGAGCTTGTAGTTCACCATCATCATGGGCTCGTTGAGCCGCCCGCCCGAGCGAATGCTCGACAGGAAGGCCTCGTGGAAGGCAAGCACGCTCTTTTCCTTCGACCCCTTGCCGCCCTCGAGGGCCATCTGCCTGAGCACGTCCATCATCCGCGCGATGTCCACCTCGTTGGGGCAGCGCGTGATGCACGTCTCGCAGGAGGCGCAGAGCCAGATGGTCGAGCTGCCGAGGACCTGGTCCTTCATGCCCATCTGGATCATCTTGATGATCTTGTTTGGGTTGTACTCCATCACGAACGCCATGGGGCAGCCCGCCGTGCACTTCCGGCAGTGGTAGCATCGCTGGATGGGAACCCCGTCGATCCTCTCGTTGACTTCGTCCAGAAACGTTTTCATGTCCTCTCCGTATCTCGATCCGGTTATCTCAACCTCTTGACTTCTTAATCTTCTTGGTTTTTCCCTTCCTAGCTTCCTGACTTCCCAACTTCTTAACTTCCTTCTTTTCAGTGCCCCCCGCCGCCTGGGCTGTATATGAACTCCTCCTTGTCGTCCATTCTCTGGTCCTGCAGGGGCGCCGGGAAGTCGATCTTCTCGCCGGCCCGCTGGTTGAACAGGACGAAGCAGTCCTTGTCGAGCTTCTTGAGAAACTTCCTCAGGTCGACGCCCATGGGGCAGACGCTGATGCAGGAGCCGCAGTCGACGCACCGGCCCACCATGTGGTACATCCGCATGAACTGGAAAACCTGCGTGTCCGAGGGGTCCTCGCTGATGCCCACCCACTGGGGCATGCTCTGCTCGGCGAAGCAGGTCCGGCAGTAGCACGACGGGCAGGCCTGCCGGCAGGCCGCACAGCGGATGCACTTGGCCATCTCCTTCTGGAAGTAGGCCCAGCGCTCCTCGGGGGAGAGTTTCTCGAACTCGTCGATTTCCGCGTACTCCGCGGCCGGGTTCATGGCCGGGGCGGGCTCGCCGAGCATCATGTCCGAGATGACGGGGTTGTTGAACCGGCAGGTGACGCAGTTCTCGGCCAGGACGTCCTTCAGGGGAATCGTCTTGTCACCGCTTGCGGTCTTGATTTTCAGATTGGCGCCGTCGAGGGTCCCCTCCAGGATGTCCTCGCCGCCAAGCTTCGCGGCAAGCGCCTTGCGGTCCACGTAGCCCGTGCAGGGCACGCCGAGGATCGAGAGGTCCAGGCGCTCGTACTGCCGCTCCTGCAGGTGGATGACCAGCGAGCGCGAGGTGCAGCCCTTGGTCACCACGCCCACGACCTTCCGTTTGCGGTCATCGGGCTTCAGGCGCTTCTGGGAATCCTTGTGGGCGCTGATCAGGTCGTGCACGTACTTGGCGAGGTTGTGCTGGCAGAATGCGTTCCAGACAAGCTTGTCCGCTTCCTCGGGGGTCGTGATGAACACCGGGGTCGCCGTGAGCGGCAGGGTCCCCGCCTCGTACCCCACGATCACGTCCACCTTCTTGTCGGCCAGGAGCTTCTTCGCCTCTTCCCGCAGCTTCTTCTCTACTTTTTCCACGTTCCCGATCCTTCTGTTCCGGTTATTTCGCAACGGCGACGTCGGCGTCGCGCAGTTTCTTGATCAGCTTCGTGGCGGGGCCCAGGGCCCTTACCCTCTCCGTCACGCCCTTGATGACCTGGGCGAACCGCTCGCCCTCGGAGGCCGAAACCCAGGTGAAGGTCGTCCGGCCGTCTTCGAGCCCGATGTAGTTCAGGAAGCTCTTCAGGGTGGCGAACTTCCTTCGCGCCGACAGGTTGCCGCTGATATAGTGGCACTCGCCGGGGTGGCAGCCCGAAACGAGCACGCCGTCGGCGCCGGCTTGCAGCGCCTTCACGACGTAGAAGGGGTTGATCCGGCCCGTGCAGGGCACACGGATGATTCTCACGTTCGGGGGATACTGGATGCGGCTGATCCCCGCCAGGTCGGCCCCTGCGTAGGTGCACCAGTTGCAGACGATGGCGACGATTTTCGGTTCCCACCCTTCGGATTTCTTGCCTGCCGGCTTGTCGTGATGTGACATGTCTTCTCCAGAGTGTCTTGTTACGTTTCTATGAGGGCCTTGTCGGCTCCTGCAAAGCCATCCGTGCGACATCCCGAAGTTAGGAAGTTATGAAGTTAGGAAGTTCGGAGGTGCTTATCGTCACCGACGTTTCCGAACTTCTCAGGTTCTCAACTTCTCAACTTCTCTCTTTCTCTAAGACGGCCTTGTCACTTCGAGCAAAGCCGTCCGCATCCGTTTCTGCAGTTAGGAAGTTGGGAAGTTATGAAGTTTGGAGGCGCTCATCGTCGGCCTCTCCGAACTTCTCATCTTCTTAACTTCTCAACTTCTGTCTTTTTCATATGGCCGAGGAAATCTGCGCCAGCACTTCCTCGTTGTTGAACCCGTTGAGGTCGATGGCGTTCATGCGGCACGAGGCCGTGCAGACGCCGCAGCCCTTGCAGAGCACGGTGTTGACGACGGCGGCACCCTCGGCAAGATCCACCGCGACGGCCCCGTAAGGGCAGTTGGATTCGCAGAGGCCGCAGGCCATGCAGCGCTCCTTGTTCACGTAGGCCGTCTTGCCCTCGGATTCGATGTAGTCCTTCGTGAGGATCGTGCAGGCCCTCGAAACGGCGGCATTGGCCTGGGCGATGGTCTCCTCGCTCATTTTGGGGGCGTGGGACATGCCGCACATGAAGACGCCGTCGGTGGCGAAATCAACGGGCCGCAGCTTCACGTGGGCCTCGAGGAAGAAGCCGTCCTGGTTCGTGGGAACCTTGAGCATCATGCCCGTCGCAACATTGTCCGGGTTGGGGACGGTGCCCACGGAAAGCGCCAGGATGTCGGCCCGCAGGTCCACGGGTTCGTTCATCACGGGGTCGAAGACGCTCACGGTCACCTTGCCGCCGTCCACCTTCACCTCGGGCTTGCGCTCCTCGTCGAAGCGCACAAACTTCACGTTGAGCTCGCGGGCCTTCTTGTAGAAGTCTTCCTTGAGGCCGTAGGTCCGGATGTCGCGGTAGAGGATCGTGACATCCTTCTCGGGGTCGAGCTCCTTGAGCTTCAGGGCGTTCTTGATCGCCTCGCTGCAGCAGTAGCGGCTGCAGTAGGGCCTCTCGAAGTTGCGCGAGCCCACGCACTGGATCATGACGACGTTGCGCGCGGCGCCCACCTTGTAATCCTTGTCGTGGATCATCTTCTCGAGGTCGCGCTGGGCCACGATGGCCTCGCTCGTCCCGTAGCCGTACTCCTTCGTCTCGAGCTCGTAAGCGCCCGTGGCGACGAGAACGACGCCGTGCGAAAACTGCTGCTCCTGTCCGCCGGAGACGACGGTCGTCTTGTAGTTGCCGATAAATCCGTCAATCTTCTTGATCTCGGCACCGGCGATCACGTGGATTTTCGGGTTGGCCTTCACCTTGTCGAGCAGGCCCGCGAGGTGCTTCTGGGTGTCGAGCCCTTCGAGGGTGTAGTAGAGTTTGCGGTAGTTGCCGCCGAGCTCGTTTTCCTTCTCCACGATGTAGGACTCGAAGCCCTGGTCTGCCAGCGACAGGGCCGCCGTGATACCGGCCAGGCCCCCGCCGATGACCAGCGCGTTGTGGTTCACGCCCAGCTGGCCGGGCTTGAGGGGCTTGAGGAACTGCGCCTTGGCGATGGCCATGCGCATGAGATCCTTGGCCTTCTCGGTGGCCTCGGCGGGCTCGTTCATGTGGACCCAGGAGTTCTGGTCGCGGATGTTGGCCATCTCGAAGAGATATCGGTTGAGGCCCGCCTTCTCGCAGTTCTCCTGGAAGAGACCCTCGTGGGTCCGCGGCGAGCAGGATCCCACGACGACGCGCGTGAGGTTGTGCTCCTTGATCACCTCACCCATCTTGACGGCCGTGTCCTGGGAGCAGGTGAAGAGGTTGTCCGCCGCGTAGACGACGTTGGGGAGCGTCTTGACGTACTCGACGACCTCGGGGACGTTCACGACGCCTCCGATGTTGATGCCGCAGTGGCACACGAAGACGCCGATCCGCGGTCCCGTGCCCCGCAGGTCCGCCTCTGCGGGCAGCGTGCTCTCCGTCACGAGGGTGTCGCGCGCCGGGGCGAGGATTCCCCCGGCGCAGGCGGCCGCGCCGCTGGCCTCCATGACCGTCTCGGGGATGTCCTTGGGGCCGGCGAAGGCACCGCAGACGAAAACACCGCCGCGGCTCGTCTCGACGGGGTTCTCCAGCCGGGTCTTCGCGAAGCCGTGCTCCTCGAGCTCGATGCCTAGCGCCTTGGCCAGTTTTCCGGCCTCCTTCGGGGGCGTGAGCCCCACGGAAAGGACGACCATGTCGAACTCCTCCTCGACGAGCCTGCCGTCCTCGGTGACATAGGTCATGAGGAGGTTCTTCGAGCCCTGCAGCTCCTTGATCGTCGAGGGCATGGAGCGGATGTAGCGGATCCCGTACTCGGACTTGGCCCGGTTCACGAAGCGGTCGAAGTCCTTGCCGTGGGCCCGGATGTCCATGAAGAAGATGGTCGGCTCGAGCGTCTTGAGGTGCTCCTTGCCGATGATGGCCTCCTTCGTGGCATACATGCAGCACACCGAGGAGCACCAGGAGTTTCCGCAGGAGGTGTCGCGGGAACCGATGCACTGGATGAAGGCGAGCTTGCGGGGCTCCTTGTGGTCCGAGAGCCTCTGGACGTGCCCGAAGTACGGCCCCGAGGCCGACAGGATACGCTCGAACTGGATGCTCGTCACGACGTTCTCGTACACGCCGAAGCCGTACTCGCCGCGCAGTTTAGGGTCGAAGATCTCGAAGCCGGGAGCCGCGATGACGGCGCCGACCTCGATTGTCTCCTCCTCGTAGGTGTCGTCATGAATGATGGCCTTGGCGATGCACGCCTCGACACACTGGTAGCATTCCGAGCAGATACCGCAGGCCAGGCAACGGGACGCTTCAGCGACGGCCTGGGCCTCGCTGAACCCGAGACCCACTTCCATCCAGTTGGCGCGGCGCACGGCCGGGTCGGCGTGGGGGTACTTCACGCGGGCTGCCTTCTTGACGTCCTTCAGGTCCGCCTTGTCGGCCAGTCCCTTCTTCCAGTCCTTCGCCCGGCCGGCCTTCACGTCCTCGCCCTTGAGGTAGCGGTCGATGGACTTGGCGGCCTCCTTGCCGGCGTTGACGGCCTTGATGACCGTGGCGGGGCCCGTCACGGCGTCACCGCCCGCGAACACGCCGGGTGCGGAGGTCTGGAAGGTCACCTCGTCGACATCGAAGTTTACCCACTTGTTGATGGAGATGCCGCTCTCCTTCGACACGAAGCCGAGGTCGCAGGCCTGCCCGATGGCCGGGACAATGGCGTTGCATTCGACGATGAATTCGGAGCCCTTGATGGGCACGGGACGCCTGCGGCCGCTGGCGTCGGGCTCGCCCAGTTCCATGCGGAGGCACTCGATGCCCGTCACCTTGCCGTCCTTGCCGACGACGCGGGTGGGGGCCACGAGGAATTCGAAGCGGATCCCTTCCTCCTCGGCCTCCTCGATCTCCTCGGGGGAGGCGGGCATCTCGGCCCGGGACCGGCGGTAGAGGATGAAGACGTCCTTGGAGCCCGTGCGGGTGGCCGTGCGGACTGCGTCCATGGCCACGTTGCCGCCGCCGATGACGGCGACCTTCTCGCCCAGGTAGACCTTCTCGCCCAGGTTGACGCGTTTCAGGTAGTCGACGCCGTGGATCACGCCCTGCATGTCCTCGCCGGGGATGTCGAGCTTGCTCGAGAGCTGTGCGCCCACGCCGAGGAACAGGGCATCGTAGTCCTTGCGGAGCTGCTCCAGGGTGATCGTCTTTCCCACTTCCTGGTTGCAGAGGATCTTCACGCCCATGTCGGTCATGGTCTTGATCTCGGCGTTGAGGACGTTGCGGGGCAGCCGGTACTCGGGGATGCCGAGGGTCATCCAGCCGCCGGGAATGGGCGCTTTCTCGTAGACGGTGACGTCGTAGCCCTCGATGGCCAGGTAGTAGGCGCAGGAAAGGCCCGCGGGGCCGGCGCCGACGACGGCGACCTTCTTGCCTTTCTTCTCCTTGATCTCGGGGACGTACTTGGTGGCGTCGTTGAGATCGAGGTCGGCCACGAAACGCTTCAGGTGCATGATGTCGATGGGCTGCTCGACCTTGCCGCGCATGCAGGCCTCTTCGCAGGGGTGATTGCAGACGCGTCCGCACACGCTCGGGAAGGGGTTTTCCTGCTTGATGAGCTTGAGGGCTTCCTTGTACTTGCCGGCGGCGATCAGGGCCACGTAGCCCTGGACGCTGATGTGGGTCGGGCAGGCCGCCTTGCAGGGCGACGTGCCGAGCTTGTCGATGGCGAATCCGCTGGGAATGGCCTGGGGGAAATGACGGTAGGTGGCCTTGCGGTCGTTGAGGTTCTCGTTGAAGTCGGATTTGACCGTGATGGGGCAGACCGTTGCGCAGTCGCCGCAGCCCGTGCACTTGGAGAGATCGACGTACCGGGGCGCCTTCGTGAGCTTGACGGTGAAGCGGCCGGCCTCTCCCTCGACGGACTCCACCGTCCGGCGGGTCAGGATCTCCACGTTGGGGTGCCTGCCGACCTCGACGAGCTTCGGCGAGAGGATGCAGGCAGAGCAGTCGTTGGTGGGGAACGTCTTGTCGAGCTGGGCCATGACCCCGCCGATGCTGATCCCGTTTTCGACCATGTAGACCTTCATCCCGGAATTGGCAAGGTCCAGGGCGGCCTGGATCCCGGCGATCCCGGAGCCCACCACCATGACGGCACCGACTTTTCCATTCTTCTTATGTTCCGACACGTTACCACCTCGGTCTTTGAGTCAAAATTGAAACGGTTTATTTCACAGAGCGACGCAGGTCAAACCGCAAGCTCCGTAACAAAAAACCACCACCCTGTCAAGGTGAATTCGACAGAGTCGCCCAAACTATTTTGTCGCCTGTAACCTCGACCCCGCGCGCTTTCCAACCGCCTGCGAGGGGTGAAAGAAAACCCTCTCCCGGTCATCTATGTGGAATTCCTCCCTAAATTGATTGAGCGCTCGCTCATTCTCCTCCTCCCCGGGGTAAAGCGCCCGGGCCAGGAGCCCCAGGGGAAGGGTCCGCCCCTTCAGGAACTCGGACCGGACGATCTCGACGTACTCCCTCCCGAAGGTGTAGGGGGCCAGGGGTGATTGCCGCTTCCAGATGACCCCTTTGCGCAGGTCGCACTTGTTGCGTCCCACGGAACTCTCGGGACAGGGGTTCCGGGGGTGGTAGCGGCAGCCCAGATCGTCGCATCCCTCCTTGCTGTCCCGCCCTCCCCAGCACCCGTAGAGGCGGCACTGTCGGTACTGCTCGACGGAACCCTCGCAGCTCATCTTTCCCCGTTTCCGCCCCCCGTAGGGCCTTTCCATCCAGGGGTTGCGATAGAATCCCGACGGCGTCACGAGCTTGAAACGGTCCATGAAGGGGATGATGTCCGCCGTGCTGAACCCGCCGCCGGAGGCCTTGTGCTTGTCGACGAGAAACGTCAGGAAACCCGGGTGAACGTGGCCTGAGGCCTGCCTCAGGTCGCTCCACGCCGGCGCCAGGAACGCGCCCGTCCCGGGTAGACCCGCCGACGCATCTTCCGCGGCGCTCCCTGCTGCGGAGAGTCCCAGGATGCGGCGCAGCACGTCGTTCGGGCTCCTATCGACGAAGGGGTCCGCCATTTCCTTCAGTTTCTCGTAGACTTCCGGATCGATGTCTATCGTCTTCAAAGAACCGCCTCATAGTTAACTATATAGTATTGCTTGCATTCGGCAAAGTCAACACCCTCTGAAGCGTAGAAAATAAAATCGCCAGTCCAGGCACTTGCACGATTGACGATCCCTTTCGCCCTTCGAGAAATTGCTTTCAAGTACTTGACATGTATTGAAATTACAAATCATCGACCGGTTCCGGAGCGAAGGCTTTTCAGACGAACCCGCCACGGGGAAGAGCATCGTCCACCAGTATGTTCCCTCGCTACTCTTTCATAGTGACTATCAAATAGGTGGGACAAAATTGCAACGGTAAATCCGCCGAGAGGAATGTCTGCACGAGCGCCCCGGATCGGGTTTCCCCCGGCGATCAGAGGGCCCGGCCGATCTGCCTCCAGACCTCGGCCTTCCCCTCCCCCGTCTGTGCCGAAAACAGGATGGGGGCCTCGTCCTCGCCGAGTTCCAGCTGCGAGGCGATCCGGCGCCGGCGTTTCAGGGCTTCGCCGCGGGAGAGCTTGTCCGACTTCGTCAGGACAATGAGGTGCCTGCGCCCGTAGTGGCTGAGCCACTCGATCAGATCGCGATCCTGATCCGTCGGGTCGTGGCGGACGTCCAGGATGGAGACCACCAGGCGCAGCCGGGCGCTCTCGCGGAGATAGGTCTCGACCATGGGTCCCCAGCTTTCCTTCTCGGCGCGGGATACCCGGGCGAACCCATACCCGGGGAGATCGACGAAACAGAATCTGCCGTTCACGGAGAAGAAATTGACGAGCCGCGTCTTGCCCGGGGTCGCGCTCGTCTGCGCGAGTTTCCTGCGGCCCAGGAGCGTGTTGATCAGGGACGACTTCCCCACGTTGGAGCGGCCGGCGAAGGCGACCTCAGGCAGGCCCGTCTTCGGGTACTGGTCGGGCTTGACGGCGCTCTTGATGAATTCGGCGGAGGTGATTTTCATGTGTGTAAATAGGCTTAGGGCGTATGGCTAAGGGCGAAAGGCAAAAGATCTTATTCCTTTTAGACCTTTAGCCATTTGCCTTTAGCCATTCGCCATTCATTCGAAGGTGATATGGTACTTCTCCAGCTTGCGCTCCAGCGTGGGCCGGGAGATGCCCAGTGCCTCGCAGATCTCGCCCTTGTTGCGGCCGATCTTCGAGATGACGAGGCGGATATGGCGTTCCTCCACCTCGTCGAGCGTGAGAAGCCGCCCCGAGGCGTCCATGCCGGGTTTCGCGGCGGCCCCTTCCTCTCCGGCGGCCTCGCCCTGGCTCCCTCCGAGCAGATCGGGGAAGTCCACCTTCCCCAGGATCTGGCCGTGGGCGATGACGGCTGCGCGCACCAGCAGGTTTTCCAGTTCCCGGACATTCCCGGGCCACCGGTACTGCATGAACACGTCCATCATCTCCTGCGAGACCCCGGCAATGTTCTTGTGCAGGTCCTTGTTGATCTTCTTGACGAGGAAGTCGACCAGGACCGGAACGTCTTCGCGCCTCTCCCGCAGCGGCGGCAGGGTGATGGTCACAATGTTGAGACGGTAGTAGAGGTCGTCGCGGAACTTCCCCTCCTTGACCAGGGCCTTGAGGTCCCGGTTCGTGGCGGCGATGATCCGCGCGCGGACCTTGACGCGATCCTTGCCCCCGACGCGCTCGAACTCCATCTCCTGCAGGACCCGCAGGAGCTTCGCCTGGAGGTTTACGGACATCTCGCTGATCTCGTCGAGAAAGACCGTCCCCGTGCCGGCCAGCTCGAACTTGCCGAGCTTGCGGCCGATGGCGCCCGTGAAGGAGCCCTTTTCGTGGCCGAACAGTTCCGATTCGAGGAGCGTCTCCACGATGGCCGAGCAGTTGACGGCGATGTAGGGCTCGTTCTTGGCCGTGTTGTTGTGAATGACCTTGGCGATGAGTTCCTTCCCCGTCCCGCTCTCGCCCTGGATCAGGACCGTGGCGCGGCTCTGGGAGACGACGCCGATCGTCTTGAAGATGTCCCGCATGGCCCGGGTGGAGCCGATGATGTCCCCCACCTTGTAGTCGCGCGAGGACTCCGTGAGCAGGCCGCCGATCTTCTTCTCCGTCTCCAGGGTCCTCAAGGCCTTTTGCAGCGACACCTCGAGTTCGTCGATGTTGATCGGCTTGTGGATGTAGTCGAACGCGCCGGCCTTCATGGCCCGGATCGTGGTGTCCATGTCGTGGAAGGCCGTGATCATGATGACCTTCACGTCCTCCTCGTCCTCCCGCAGCTCCTCGAGGACGGTGAAGCCGTCGATGTCGGGCAGGCGGATGTCGAGGATGACGAGGTCGTAGTAGTTGTT
>CAYZKT010000066.1:0-12653 GCA_964478885.1 uncultured Syntrophaceae bacterium
CCGTTTCTCCATTGTCTCTGTGATCAGAAAGGATCCCAACCGTCTGGCCGATACGGCAGGGATGGGTTCAGAGAAGAATATCCAGACATGCCCGCCGTCTCCCGAGCGCGATCGTTCAAGCGCCGCTGGTATTTTCAATGTCCTGCACGTTTCCAGAAAAACTGCGGCATCCTTCATCCAGGTCTTCTTGTCGAAATCGACCGCCAGAAAGCAACAGGTTTCATCGGAAAGGAGGGGATAAATGCCGATCGTGTGCTCACGGGGATTCCCTCCGGGAGATAACTCACCCTCTAAATGCTTTCGGATAGTTGCATCTGTCAGAGGGAGGAAGGACCGGTTCGGGCAATCGGCACATTTTATGGATGGTTTTCCGCAGATACCGGCCACCCATTCATGCTCGCACGCCGGTTGATAACCGGACTTCCCCGTCTTCTTACTTTCCCATCGCCTGGCGTAGACATCCTCCCTGCCCCTGAAGAGTCGCCGGAATAACGCGATTTTCTCCTCCCTGGGGGATCGATTCGTAATTGTCTTTTCTCCCGATGAGGGCGCCGGAGGGGATTGCGATCGGGCAAGGACTTCCTTTTGCTTTTTGAGATGTTCGATCTCGCCGTACAGCTGCAGCTTTTCCGATTCGAGATCGAGCAGCCGCTTCTCTGTCTGGCGAATGAGATTATCTATTCTTTCGATTTCGTTCATTCTGTTTCTTGGCGTGCCGACGTTCGCTAAGAGACGCTAAATGTGAGAAGTTTCTACTGTCTGTGATGCGACATGTCTGCTCAGCTGCTCTGCTTTACAGACCCAAGAACTCTTTGAGCCGTTGAAGTGACTGATTGTGTTTCTGCGGCGTCATCTTCTCAATGTTCATCAGCTTCCAGCGGATGGCCGGCAGTCGCTCGATATCGGGCAAGCCGATCAATTCCCCGCGGGGGTTCCTTCCTTCACGGACGTGATGAAGGCTCGCTCTTCTGCGGTCAATCCCGCTTTGATCTCTTTGAACAATCGTCTCCGTGTTTCTTCGAGAAGCTCGCATGTCACCGGCTCGAGGACCATGCCCCGGAATTCCTTCTCGAAGGGTCCACGGATGTCGATCATCGACGGATTGAGAATTTCCAGGATTGGTCTCGGCTGGCAGATGAGATACACGATGAAGGCTTTCCTGATTTCGTCCGTTATCCCTTCGGCGCGAAACAAGAGATGAATGTCATAGAGGTCGCGCGGGTGCTGCCGGTCGAGGGCTGCACAGATTTTCCCGCCATAAAGGTCCGCAAGGGACAGGGATCTGGCCTCGATGTGAAATTCAAAAAGCTCCTGCGCCCGCCGGGCGAGTGGCCGGATCTGTACCGGGTATACCGTCCCCCGCATGATCGTGTTGGGTTCGATCTTGATGGTGGCATCGTCACGCGTCACGATGAGTCCGATCAACAGGGATGTTTCCCTTGAGACCCTCGGTATGATTTTCGCGCCCGGCTGTTTTCTCTTGAGCCGTTCGGCGATCCGCTGAAGGGCATCATGGATATCCTGCAGGGCTTTGCCGCGATCCGTCAGCGGCAGATACGTGAGGTCAATGTCCACGGAAAGGCGAGGCAGGTCCCTGAAAAAGAAATTGATCGCCGTCCCGCCTTTCAGGGCGAAGATCTCCTCGACGAGAACGTCGGGAAGGATTCTCAGAACAAATTCAGCCTGTCTATCGAAGGGGGTGTCCTTCATTCCGTCGATTCTCTTTCCTGCCTGGGGATAGTGATCTGATATTTTTTATCCAGCATTCCATGCGGCACGATCAGCCTCTTTCCCTTTCCCAAGTCTAGTTTCGACAAGTCCAGTCGGGAAAACCATGGATGAGAACACTTCTCTGCGAGGTAGAGAAAGAGCCGCTTTACTTTGATGAACCGGCAAGCCTCCAGAAGCTTCTGCACCAGTTCGGGGCGCAAGCCCGCCAGATTTTCCATGATCAACGACGATTCCTCGAACCCAACGACGTTCGGGACCAGATGAAGCATTTCCATGGCGGCTCTTTCCGGCGCCGAAATGATAACGGAAAACTCGCCAGATTTGAACTCGGTCAAACCGTCTTCGTACCCCGGGGGAAACAGGTTTGTCTTCACGTATGCGAAATCCCTGTCTTGCATGGACTTCTTAAACCAGGCCGGCAGCGTCAGGCCCCTTTTGCCATAGAGAAAAACCTTTTGCCGCATCGGAACAAAATGACCGTAACCCTTTAGTTCCAAGGCGGTCCTGCCGCCTCCATGGACAGACATCTTCAAATGTTTTTGAAGGGCATACAGGGCGCCGGTCCACTCGACCTTGTCCCCAGCAAGGATATAAGCACCGCGGCCGTAGGATTCCAGCCATCCGCTCCGTTTGTACCAGGCCAGGAGTTCCTGAGATATCCCTAGTTCTTTCAGGTAGGTCGCTGAGGCCACTGTGCCGCGAGGCCACTGGCTTATCAATTTGTTTATTTTTGTTCTGTTATCAGTAGCCATACTTCTCTTTTAACCACATATTTAAACTACAATCAAGATAAAGTTTATATATGTTGTAGTTTAAGTAGTTATTTTTGATGACTGGCCACTTTTTTAAACTTCCTTCCTGCTATGCTGCCCATCAGGACACCTTCATCAACTATTTCAAGGAATCCAAATGCAGCAAACCGACGCAGATAAAAAATCTGGGCAGGTGGAAAACATTAGAACAGTGCGAGAATATGTAAGACCCGGCACTAAAAATCTGCTATACATCGTTTAATGCCACGGCATAGTAAAATTCGGAAATCCGGCAATAATCCGGCAAGAGCCCTGAAACCCTCATCAGCCGTGCATGGGGTTGTTTTCGATTCCCATCGCCCGCTCCATTTTTGTCCGGCTCTGACACAGGGACCCCGCAGCTTGCAGGGTCCCTGTTTTGTTGCCGCAGCATGGTCGTCATGACATTGCCAGCCGCCGGATTGGAAAAGAAGTTGATTGTCCTGAATGTACAAATCGCGGCCTAAAGCAATGCCTGCAATCGTGCATTCGAAATGCATAATTGCACCACCGATCCCCTGTCGTGACGGTTCTGCGTCCCGCGCATCGCGCGCTGCCCCGCTTTTCAGGCAAACCGTAATATTTTCAGGTTGTTGCGAATTTTCAGGGTGTCGCTCTCCGGGGACCGGCTGAGACGGCCCGGCGGTCGCCAAAACCCCTGCAACCCGCAGCCCGCCGCATTTTTTGCTTGCAAGAGCGGTTTTTCTGTGATAGAAAAGCGCCTGAAATTCGAATGGTTCCTATTCGAGTGGGCCCTTTTGCCCACTTTTTTATTTTAAAGACAGGCGTAAGGCGAAGGGCAAAGGGCTTAAGGCCTGGAGGAATTCAATATAGACACACGCGTGGGGCTCAGGGCTGAATCCCCGTGCTCTTAGCTTTTTGCCATTAGCCTTTTGCCGTTTGCATATGCCGGAAACGTACCGCGAACGAATCATCGAGCTGATCGAGCCCGCCGTCGAGTCCGAGGGGTTGGAGCTCGTGGAGCTCGAGTGCCTGCGGATGAAGACCCGATGGCTTGTGCGGATCTTCATCGACCGCGAGGGCGGGGCGACGCTGGACGACTGCACGGCGGTGAGCCACCAGGTGGGCGATCTGCTCAACGTGCACGATCTGCCGCCGGGGCCCTACACGCTGGAGGTGTCGACGCCGGGGCTCGACCGGCCGCTGACGCGCGACAAGGACTTCGAGAAGTACCTCGGCGCGAAGGTCCGCATTCGGACCCGGGAGCCCATCGAGGGATCTCGGAATTTCCTGGGCGCCTACGTCGATTACTCGACGGAGGGCGGCCGCAGGATCGTTACCGTCGACGTGGACGGCCGGCTTGTCCCCATCGACCGGGAGAACATCCAGAAAGCGAATCTGGAGTACGAAAGACCGGCGGCAGGAACGGGGAAAAAGGCGTCGGAAAAAGGGAAGAAGCCCTGAACCGGCAGCGACGCCGAGCGCCTGAATCCGATTTGATCAGGAGGTCAAGCATGTTTCCGGAGTTGAAACGTCTCATCGAACAGATGGGCAAGGACAAGGGAATCGAGAAGGAAGTCATCATCGAGGCCCTTGAGTCGGCCATCCTCACCGCGGCGAGAAAGAAGCTGGGGCCGAAGGTGGAGCTCGAGTCCAGGTACAACGAAGAGGCGGGCGAACTGGAAGTCTTCCAGTTCAAGACGGTCGTGGAGAAGGTGCTTGACCCCGAGACGCAGATCGCCATCGAGGAGGCGAAACGGGACCTCGACGAGGAAGCCGAGCCGGGCGACAGCCTGGGCATGAAGATCGACGCGGCGAGCTTCGGCCGGATCGCCGTTCAGACAGCCAAGCAGATCATCATCCAGAAGGTCAAGGACGCCGAGCGCGACAAGATCTACGACGAGTACAAGGACAAGAAGAGCCAGATCGTGAGCGGGTTCGTCCAGCGCTTCGAGGGGGGCAGCATCATCGTGAACCTCGGCCGCGCCGAGGCGGTCATCCCCCCCTCCGAGCAGATCCACCGCGAGACCTACAAGCGCGGCGACCGGATCCGGGCCTTCATCGTGGACGTCAAAAAAATCTCCAAGGGCCCCCAGATCGTGCTGTCGCGCACCCACCCCGGGTTCCTGCGCGCCCTCTTCGAGCTGGAGGTGCCGGAGATCTCCGAGGGCTTTATCGAGATCGTCAACGTGGCCCGCGAGCCCGGCAACCGCTCCAAGATCTCGGTGCGGACCCTCGACAAGGACATCGACCCCGTCGGGGCCTGCGTGGGCATGCGGGGCTCCCGCGTGCAGAGCGTCGTCCAGGAACTCAAGGGCGAGAAAATCGACATCGTCCCCTACTCGGAAGACTCCGTCAAGTACATCTGCTCGGCCCTGTCGCCGGCCAAGGTGAGCAAGGTCTTCATGTACGAGGACGAACGGTCCATGGAGGTCATCGTGCCCGACGACCAACTCTCGCTCGCCATCGGCAAGAGCGGCCAGAACGTGCGGCTCGCCGTGCGGCTCACGGGCTGGAAGATCGACGTGAAGAACGAGACCATGCTCCAGAAGCAGGCCGAGGAGGGGCCCAAGAGCCTCCTGAAGGTCCCCGACCTCGATGAGGAAACGGCGGAGCTTCTCTTCAAGGAAGGATACAAGAGTGTTGCCGCCCTGTCGTCGGCCGACCCCGAGGCCCTGAAGGCCATCCCGGGGATGGATGCCGAGAAGGTGCAGGGGATCATCGAGAGGGCCGCGCAGGTGGCAAACAAGGAAGCGGGCGACAACGCCTGAACCTTGAGAAGGGGCGCAGGCCCGGGTTGAACCACACATTTCGGGGGTTTCGAGAATGTCCAAAGTGAGAGTATACGAACTGGCCAAGGAGTTCGGGATCGAGAACAAGGAGTTCATCGCGAAGCTGAAGACCCTTGGGATCGCCGTCAAGTCCCACTCCAGCACGCTCGAGGACAACGAGGTCGAGCGGGTCCGTCGCGAGTTTGCCGCCAAGGGCGAGAAGGAAGTCGTCGAGAAGCGCGTCAAGTCGACCGTCATCCGCCGCCGGGCCGTCCGCCTGCCCGCCGACGAGGCCGCAGAGATCGAGGAAGCCGCCGCCCCCGCCCCCGAGGGACCGGCCGAACCGTCCGAGAGGGAAGAGAAGGTCGAGAAGGAAGAGACACTCGCAGAGCCGGAGAGGGAAGAAAAAGTCGAGAAGCCCGAGAAGGACGTCACCCCGGAGAAACCGACCGAACCCCGGGCGGAGGAACCGACGGCCGCCGCCGCGCCCCCCGCGGCCGAGAAGCCCCCCGCGAAACCGGAGCCGACCCCGAAGCCCGATCTTTCCCGCCAGGCGCAGATCATCCGCCGGCCCGATCCCTCCGAGCGGAGGGAGACGCCGCGGCCCCCTGCCACGATGGCCCCGCAGACCCAGATCCGCAAGCCCGCAGGGCCCGCACCGGTGCAGCCCCGCGGCCAGGCGGCCCCGCCTGCCGGTGCCGGCGCCAATGCGAGGGGAGCCGCACCTGCGGCCGACCGGAAAGGCAAGCGCGCCGTCGAGGTGGTCATGGACGGGGTGGCCGCCAAGAAGAGGACCCTGATCAAGCAGGGTATCGACAAGAAGGACAAGAGAGTGAGGCTCCGGGAGATCGAGGAAGAGGAGGCCGCACGCTGGAGGGGAGACAAGAAGGCCGCCGTCGTCCGGATGAAGAAAACGGAGATCACGACCCCCAAGGCGATCAAGCGGCGGATCCGGATCTCCGAGGCCATCCGCGTGGGCGAGCTTGCCAAGCAGATGGGCGTGCGGGCCAGCGATGTCATCAACAAGCTCCTCGGCCTGGGCATGATGGTCACCATCAACCAGTCCATCGACGTCGATGCGGCCACCCTGATCGCCGCCGAGTTCGGCTACCAGGTCGAGGCCGTGACGGCCGAGTACGACGAGCTGCTGCAGCGCACCGAGGCCGAGCCCCGGAACCTCAAACCCCGGGCGCCCGTCGTCACCGTCATGGGCCACGTCGACCACGGCAAGACGTCGCTGCTGGACGCCATCCGGCAGACCAACGTCATCGAGGGCGAGGCCGGCGGCATCACGCAGGCCATCGGCGCCTACCACGTCCACGTCAAGGACCGCGACATCGTGTTCCTCGACACGCCGGGCCACGAAGCCTTCACGGCCATGCGGGCCCGCGGCGCCAAGGTGACGGACATCGTCGTCCTCGTCGTGGCCGCCGACGACGGCGTCATGGAGCAGACCGTGGAAGCCATCAACCACTCGCGATCGGCGGGCGTGCCGATCATCGTGGCCGTCAACAAGATCGACAAGCCCAACGCCACCCCCGACCGGATCAAGCAGGAGCTGGCCCAGCACAACCTCACCCCGGAGGACTGGGGCGGCGACTCGCTCTTCGCCGACATCTCGGCGAAGAAGAAGGTCGGCATCGAGAACCTGCTGGAGCTCATCCTCCTGCAGGCCGACGTCCTGGAACTGAAGGCCGACCCGGACCGGCCGGCCCGCGGCATCATCATCGAGGCCAAGCTCGACAAGGGCCGGGGCCCCGTGGCGACGGTGCTCATCCAGGAAGGGACGCTGCGCGAGGGCGACGCCTTCTCCGCCAAAACGGAGTACGGGCGCGTGCGCGCCATGATCAACGACCAGGGACAGCGCGTCAAGGAGGCGGGCCCCTCCATGCCCGTGGAGGTCATCGGCTTCTCCAGCGTCCCGCAGGCCGGCTCCGAATTCATCGGCGTCGAGGACGAGAAGAAGGCCAAGAACATCAGCGAGTACTGGGTCCGCAAGGAGCGCGAGAAGGAGCTGGCCGCCTCCTCCAAGATCACCCTGGAGCAGCTCTACCAGCGGATCAAGGAAGGCGCCAAGGAGCTCAACGTGATCCTCAAGGCCGATGTCCAGGGATCCCTCGAGGCCCTGACCGAGGCCCTGAACAAGCTCTCCACCGACGAGATCAAGCTGAAGCTCATTCACAGCTCCACGGGCGCCGTCACGGAGACGGACGTCATGCTGGCCTCGGCCTCCGACGCGATCATCCTGGGCTTCAAGGTGAGGCCCGACGCCCGTGTCGTCGAGATCGCCGAGAAGGAGGGCGTCGAGATCAAGCTCTACGACGTCATCTACAACGCCATCAACGACGTACGGGCCGCCATGGAGGGCCTGCTGGAGCCCGAGTTCAAGGAGATCGTCCAGGGCCGCGCCGAGGTGCGGGAGACCTTCCGCATCATCAAGGTGGGCACCGTGGCGGGCTGCTACGTGACGGACGGCAAGATCCCGCGCAGCGCCAGCGTGAAGCTCGTGCGCGACGGGGTGGTCCTCTACGACGGCAAGATCGCCTCGCTCAAGCGATTCAAGGACGACGCGAAGGAAGTCTCCGCCGGTCAGGAGTGCGGCCTCGGCATCGAGGGGTACAACGACATCCGCGTGGGGGACGTGATCGAGGCGTATGTCACGGAGCAGATCGAACGAAAATTATAAAGACGTTTGTTTCGTTTTTTTTCGTTCTTTCGACGAAATCAACGAACCAACGAAACGAACGGAATGAACGGCCATGGTTGTCGGTGTCGGGATCATCGAGGTGCACATTCACGAGAGCCGCTCCCTGAAGGAGAAGAGGGGCGTGATGAAGAGCCTGATCCGGCGCACGCAGAACGAGTTCAACATCTCGATCGCCGAGGTCGACGGGCACGACAACTGGAAACAGGGGATCATCGGCTTTGCCGTCGTGGGCAACGACCGGGGCTTCGTGGACTCGAAGATGGGGATGATCCTGAATTTCGTCGAGAACCTCCACCTGGCCGAAGTCGTCAACGTCCGGCGGGAGATCACGAACTACTCCGACATGACGGGGCGATACGACGGGGGGGCACTGCCCGATGGATTTCAAGAGAGCTGACCGGGTCGCGGACCTCATCAAGCAGGAAATCGCCGAGATCCTCCGGCGCGAGGCCCACGATCCGCGGATTGCCAACATCACCGTGACGGAGGTCAAGCTCACCGACGACCTTCGCTCGGCCCGCATCTACGTCGTCGAGCTCGGCAAGGACCGCATGAGCGACGAGGTGGGCCAGGGCCTGGCAAAGGCCAAGGGGTTTCTCAAGCGCGAGCTGGGCAAGCGCCTGCAGCTCCGATACGTCCCGGAGCTGAGCTTCTTCTACGACCCGTCCTTCGAGTACGGCTCGAAGATCGAGAGGCTGCTCAAGGAGATCAGGAAAGACGAACCGGATGATCGAGAAGATCGCTGACATCATACGCAAGGGCCGCATCTTCCTCGTGACCTCCCACGTGAGGCTCGACGGGGATGCCGTGGGCTCGGAGCTTGCCCTCTACGAGGCGCTCCGGGGCATGGGCAAGGAGGCGGTCGTGTACAACCAGGACCGAACGCCCCAGGTGTACGCGTTCCTGCCCGACGCGGGGGCGATCGTGAACCGCCTGGGCCCCCTGGACGGCTATGACGCCGTCTTCGTGCTCGACTGCAGCGAGATCGAGCGCGTGGGCGACGAGGCGCAACGAATCGCCGGGGTCCGCCGGATCGTCAACATCGACCACCACATCTCGAACGATCAGTACGGCCATCTCACGTTGACCGATCCCGCGGCAAGTTCCACGGGCGAGATGGTGTTCCGGCTGCTCGACGGGATGGGCCTCGCCATCACGAAGGACATGGCGGTCAACCTCTACACGGCGATCCTGACCGACACGGGGGCCTTCCGGTACTCGAACACGGGGCCGGGGACCTTCGCCGTCGCCGGCCGGCTCCTGGAGAAGGGGGCCGACCCCGCCTGGATCGCCCAGATGGTCTACGAGACGCACCCGGCCGTGAAGTTCCGGCTGCTCGGGCGCGCCCTCGCCACAATGGAGTTCGACTGGCAGGGCCGGATTGCGTCCCTCACGGTCACGAAGAAGATGCTCGACGAGGCGGGCGCCCAGTGGGAGCATACGGAAGGGTTCGTCGAGTACCCCCGCTCCATCGAGGGGGTCCAGGTGGCCGTTTTTTTCAGCGAGATCGGCGACGGGCTCTTCAAGGTGAGCCTGCGATCCAAGGGGCGTTTCAACGTCGAGGCAGTGGCCCGGACATTCGGGGGGGGCGGCCACGTCAACGCCGCGGCCTGCCGGGTCCAGGGCGACGCGGACGAGGTGAAGAAAAGGCTCTTCGACGCGATCAAGAACGTGGGCCGATGAACGGCGTCGTCATCGTCGACAAGCCCGCGGGGATCACGTCCCACGATGCCGTGGCCCGGGTGAGGAAACTCCTCGGCGAGAAAAAGGCGGGCCACACCGGGACCCTCGACCCCCTGGCAACGGGCGTGCTGCCCGTGTGCCTCGGCGAGGCGACGAAACTGGCCTCCTTCCTCGCGGGGGACGACAAGGTCTACGAGGTCACGATGCGCCTGGGCGTCCGGACGGACACCCAGGACATGACCGGCCGGGTGCTGGCCGAGCAGGAGCCCCGGGTCACCGAGGCGGACGTGAGGGCGGCGCTCGATGCCTTCGTCGGGACGATCACCCAGGTGCCGCCGCGGTACTCGGCTGTCAAGGTCCGGGGCAGGGCGCTCTACAAGTGGGCCCGCCAGGGAGTTGACATGGAGGCCCCCGCGCGGCAGGTTGAGATCCGCGCCATCCGCATGCTGGGCGTCGAGATGCCCCGGGTGCGTTTCGACGTGACCTGCTCCAAGGGCACCTACGTTCGGACGCTCTGCGCCGACGCGGGCGAGAGGCTCGGATGCGGCGCGGCCCTCGAGAGCCTTCGCAGGACGGCAAGCGGCCGCTTCCGGCAGGAGGACGCCGTCTCCATCGAGGGGGACAACGACGCGGCGATCCGGGAGAGGCTCGAACGGGCGCTCATCCCCCCGGCAAGGGCCCTCGCGGGGGTGGGCGAAATCCAGGTGCACCCCCGGCTCGAGGAGGGGCTCATGAAGGGCCATCAGCCCGATGCGGAGGCCCTGTCGGGCCTGCAAATCCCTTCTCTTGCCGAGGGAGATGTGGTAAAGTTCACAAGCGGGTCGGGGCGCCTCGTGGCGCTGGCCCGGATGGTCGTTGCAACCGAGGATATCCCGATGCTGGGGGCCCGCGACCGGGTCGCCCGCATCCTGAGGGTTTTTGTCCCGTAACGGAAGAAACATCCAATCAATCATTCGATGTAAAGGGAGGATTTACGGACGTGCTTGACGCAGAAAAGAGGAAAGAGATCATTGCCGGCTTCAAAACCCACGAGGGCGACACGGGCTCTCCCGAAGTGCAGATTGCCCTGCTGAGCGCCAGGATCCAGTACCTGACGGAGCATTTCAAGACGCACAAGAAGGATCATAACTCCCGCCGCGGTCTCCTGAAGCTCGTCGGCCAGCGCCGGCGGCTGCTGGAGTATCTCAAGAACAAGGACGTGAACCGATACCGCAAGATCATCGAGCGGCTCGGTCTGCGGAAGTAGAGGCGAGGGCAACGATCCCAGCGTTCGATCCGGTCGCAGACCGGGTTAAGGCTCCTGGAATGGTCAATCCATCCGCAACATCGAAACCCGTTCGTTCAGGACAGGGGAGCCCTTTGTCTTCCGGCCGGTGCCGGGGGCACGTTCAGAACCTCATTGTCATCAGCTAAGGAGAAAGAAGAAGTATGAGTCAGGTATTCAAGACGCAGTTCGCGGGCAGCGAAATCAGCATCAAGGCACACTACATCGCCGGCCAGGCTGACGGCGCCGTCCTCGTGACGTACGGAGAGACGGTCGTGCTGGTCACCATCGTTTCGTCCCGGGCGCAGAGGGAGGGCCTCGACTTCCTTCCCCTCACCGTGGATTACCAGGAAATGACCTTTGCCGCGGGCAAGATCCCCGGCGGGTTCTTCAAGCGCGAGGGGCGCCCCAACGAGCGGGAGATCCTGATCTGCCGGATCATCGACCGCTCCATCCGCCCCCTGTTCCCCAAGGGCTACAACTACGAGACGCAGCTCATCGCCACGGTGCTTTCCGTGGACGGCGAGCACGACTCGGACGTGGCGGCCCTGCTGGGCGCCTCGACGGCCCTGCAGATCTCCAACATCCCCTTCAACGGGCCCATCGTCGGCGTCCGGATCGGGCGGGTCGACGGCAAGCTCGTCGCCAACCCGACCTCGATGGAGGGCAGCGACCTCGACATGTTCATCGTGGGGCGCAAGGTGACCCCCGGAACGGACGGCAAGCCCTACGACGTCAACCTCGTCATGCTCGAGGGCGGCGCCCGGGAACTGGGCGAGGAGGATGTCGTCCAGGGCATCAACCTGGCGCTGGAGAGCATGCGGCCCGTCATCGACCTGCAGGACGAGATGCAGAAGGCCATCGGGAAGGCCAAGCGAGACTTCACGCCCCCCGTCGTCGACGAGGCCCTGTACCGGAAGATCTCCGACCTGGTGAAGAGCGGCTTCGAGGAAGCCTACCGGATCCCCGAGAAACTCGACCGCTACGGGAAGATCCGGGACGTGCGCGAGAAGGCCATCGAGACCCTCTGCAAGGACGACCCGTCGCTGAAACCGCTGGTCGAGCATGTCGTGGAGAAGATCGACCGCAGCGTGCTGCGGAACATGATCATGACCGAGAAGCGCCGTGTCGGAGGCCGCGCCTTCGACGAGATCCGGCAGATCCACAGCGAGGTGGGGCTGCTGCCCCGCACGCACGGCTCGGCCCTCTTCACCCGCGGCGAGACGCAGGCCCTCGTGACGATCACCCTGGGGACCTCCTCGGACGAGCAGCGCATGGACTACATCACGGGCGAGGAGATGCGCTCCTTCATGCTCCACTACAACTTCCCGCCCTACTGCGTGGGCGAGGTCAAGCGCATGGGAAGCCCCGGCCGGCGCGAAGTCGGCCACGGGGCCCTGGCCCGCAGGGCGCTGCTTCCCGTCATCCCGAGCCAGGAGGAGTTTCCCTATACGATCCGCACCGTCTCGGAGATCGTTTCCTCGAACGGCTCGTCCTCCATGGCCAGCGTCTGCGGCGGGGCCCTCTCGCTGATGGACGCCGGCGTGCCCGTGAAGGACGTCGTGGCGGGTATCGCCATGGGCCTCCTGAAGGAAGGCGACAGCGTGGCCGTCCTATCCGACATCCTCGGCGACGAGGACCACGCGGGCGACATGGATTTCAAGGTCTGCGGAACCAGGAAGGGCATCACGGCGCTGCAGATGGACATCAAGATCGACGGCCTCACGGAGGCAATCCTCCGCCAA
>CAYZKT010000067.1:0-12521 GCA_964478885.1 uncultured Syntrophaceae bacterium
CTCATCACCACCAACCCCGACATCGCCACGGGCGACGGCATCGCCATGGCGTGGCGCGCGGGTGCGCTTGTCGCCAACATGGAGTTCATCCAGTTCCACCCGACCTGCCTCTACCATCCCGAGGCGAAATCCTTTCTCATCAGCGAAGCCGTGCGGGGTGAGGGCGCCGTGCTGAAACTCAAGAACGGCACGCCCTTCATGGAGAAGTATCACCCTCTCAAGAGCCTCGCGCCCCGTGACGTCGTGGCGAGGGCCATCGACATCGAGCTGAAGAAGTCCGGCGACGACTGCGTGCTGCTCGACATGACCCACCGCGACCGGGGCTACCTGACGGAGCGCTTCCCCACCATCTTCAACCGCTGCCTGCAGTACGGGATCGACATGTCGAGAGACCCGATTCCCGTCGTCCCCGCCGCCCATTACCTCTGCGGGGGGGTCGTGGTGAACGGGCACGGGGAGACGAGCATCGACCGGCTCTTCGCCGCCGGCGAGGTGGCCTGCACGGGGCTCCATGGGGCCAACCGCCTTGCCAGCAACTCCCTGCTGGAGTGCGTCGTGTTTGCCCACAGGGTGTGCGAGCGGATCCGTGAACTCCTGCCCGGTGCGGCCGAGGAGGAACTGCCGATCCCCGACTGGCAGTCCGGAAGCGCCACCGAGAGCGACGAGTCCATCGTGATCGAACACAACTGGGACGAGATCCGCCGCTGCATGTGGAATTACGTGGGGATCGTGAGGTCCAACAAGCGGCTCGAGAGGGCCAAGAAGAGGATGGAGCTCATCGCCCAGGAGATCCACGATTACTACTGGAGCTTCAAGATCACCCGGGACCTGCTCGAACTGCGCAACCTCTCCGTCGTGGCGAACCTCATCGTGACCTGCGCCATGATGCGCAAGGAGAGCCGGGGTCTGCACTTCAACCTGGATTACCCCGATCGGGACGACCGGTACTGGCAGCGCGACACGATCGTGAGGCGCTGAAGAAGAGGAAGCTTGGAAGATGTGAAGCTGGGAAGCTTAGAAAAGGCAATTTCATTCTCTCATGTTCCCAACTTCTCATCTTCTCAGCTTCTTCCCCTCTTCTTCCCGAACGCCCTGTCGAAGATGTAGTCCACGTTTTCCAGGAAGCTCTCCAGGCGAAAGACCCCTTCGATTTCCTTGCGCCCCATGACGGATTGGACACGTTCGTCGGCCAGGAGCAGGTCCTGGAACTCGAGCCCCTCCTGCCAGGCCCGCATGGCATTGTCCTGCACCACGGCATAGGCCTGTTCCCGGGTCATCTTCTTCTCGATGAGCTTCAGGAGGACCTGCTGCGAGAAGATGACTCCGCGTGTCAGGCAAATGTTCTCCATCATGCGTTCGGGGTAGACGACGAGGTTCTCCACGAGCCCGGAGAATCGCTGCAGCATGAAGTCCAGCAGGATCGTCGCGTCGGGCGCGATCACCCGCTCCACGGAAGAGTGACTGATGTCGCGCTCGTGCCAGAGGGCGATGTTCTCCATGGCCGCGATCGCGTACCCCCGCATCAGCCGCGCCAGGCCCGACAGGTTCTCCGAGAGGACGGGGTTTCGCTTGTGGGGCATGGCCGAGGAGCCCTTCTGGCCCGGCGAGAAGTACTCCTCCGCCTCGCGCACCTCCGTGCGCTGGAGGTGACGGATCTCGGTGGAGAATTTCTCGAGCGACGAGGCGATCAGGGCGAGCGTCGCGAAGAACTCGGCGTGGCGGTCGCGCTGGACGACCTGGGTCGCCACGGGTTCGGGAGCAAGACCCAGTTTCCGGCATACATGGTCCTCGACGACGGGGTCGACGAAGGCGAAGGTCCCCACGGCCCCCGAGATCTTCCCGCAGGCCACGGCATCCCGTGCCCGGACCAGGCGCTCGCGGTTGCGCTGCATCTCCTGGTGCCACATGGCCATCTTCAGGCCGAAGGTCACCGGTTCCGCGTGGATCCCGTGGGTCCGCCCGATCATGAGCGTCTTCTTGTGCTGCAGGGCCTTCTTTTGAAGGATCCCCAGCAGGCGGTCGATGTCCGCCAGGAGGATGCTCGTCGCCTCTTTCAGCAGGACGGCGAGCGACGTGTCGAGGATGTCCGACGACGTGAGCCCCATGTGGATGTACCGGGAGTCGGGCCCCACGTGCTCGGCCACGCTGGTCAGGAAGGCGATCACGTCGTGTTTGACGGTCCGCTCGATCTCGTCGATGCGCTCCACGTCGAAGCCGGCCTTCGCCCGGATGTTCCGGAGCGCCCCGCGGGGGATTTCCCCCTTGGCGGCAAGGGCCTCGCAGACGAGGAGTTCGATGTCGAGCCACTTCCGGAACCGGTTCTCGGGGCTCCAGATGGCCTCCATTTCCTTGCGTGCGTATCTCGGGATCATGGTTCCTCGGTGATGGGGGTTCGGTCGGAAGACGTGGGGGATCCTACCACGCCGCACCGGGGGGAATCCAGATTTTTCTCCGTCTCACACCCGCTGCGATGCCTCTTCGCACAGAGCCGACAGCGCCCGGACCACATCCCCCTCGTCCAGAAAACGAAGGACCGCCCACCCCCGGTCCCGGGCTCGGTCGACGTGGCCCGCATTGTCGTCGATGAACAGCACCTGCCGTCCCTGCCGGTTCAGCAGCTTCAAGACGTCGTCGAAGTGGGTCGGGTCGTTTTTGCTCTTGCCCATGTGGTAGCTGTTGAAGACGAAGTCGAAGAGCCCGTAGAGGCCGTGCAGCCCGTCGAGCTCGTCGAGCCAGTTCGTCTGGTCGCTCAGGATGCCCACGGTAAATCCCCGGCCCCTGAGCCTCCCGACAACGTCGAGCATCCGCGGCCTGAGCATGAACCGCCCGAGAATCTCGCCGCGCAGCCTCTCCGCTGCGCCGCGGACCCCCGCATCCGCGCGCAGGGCCTCCCACCAGTGTCGCTCGCCCGTCCGTCCCGTGACGTAGCCGGTCGTCACGACCAGTTCGTGCCCCCTGCGGACGACGTCTTCCTCATCGAGGCTGTTCAGCCTGCCGATGGCGGCCAGGCCGTCCCGAAACCCTTCGTCGGCGAGCACGCCCCCGAAGTCGAAAAGCACGGTGTCGATTGCGCGGGGATCCCGATCCGGTTCCATGTCATCCCTTTCCGACGGCCGCCGGCGGCAAAGAAAAAGCCCGGCTCGGAACCGGGCTTTTCGTGTTTACTGGTGGCGGCGCAGGGACTTGAACCCCGGACACTGCGGATATGAGCCGCATGCTCTAACCGACTGAGCTACGCCGCCTCGAAAAAGAAGGTCGTTTCTACCCTACTTTTCTTCAATTGTCAAGCGTTCCGCCTTACCGCTACCTCACCTGCGGCTGCGCCGGGGGTTGCGGCTGCTGGACAAGTTTGTAGGCCACCAGGCAGCTGTTCGTCTTGATCGTGGGCCCCACGGACAGCACCAGGGCCAGCACGATCTCGTCGTGGCCGTCGTTGTCGATGTCCTTGAGCTGGTAGTCGGCCACGTACCCGTTGATCTTCTTCGTCCGCCACACCTCGGCAAGCCCCAGCCCGTCCCACTCGAGGTTGTACACCTCCGCCGACGTGAAGAGCTGCATGTTCTTCATGACCCTCCCGAGCCCGGAGATGTTCTTGACCACGATCACTTCCTTCTTCCCGTCCTTGTTGAGATCGTAGGTCTGGATCCGGGGTTTCATGTAGATCAGGTCCGGGGCGTCCGCCATGCTGCGCGTGCCGGAAGCGTAGGCGGGGGAAAACGAGCTGTTGCTCCCGCCATACTGCTCGTCGCTGCGCCAGAGCAGTTCGTTGGCTGTCTTGAAGGTCTGCAGGTGGATGAGGAGCTTGCCGGTCTTCTCGTAGATCCGCAGGTAGTCGTTCTCGTCGAAGGTGATGACCCGCTCGACCCCCGTGCCGTCCACGGAGTCCAAGGTCAGCCCGTAGACCGACAGGCCCGCGGGGATCATCAGTTTCTCCCCCAGCCTGTATTTCCCCTCATCCCAGACGACGAGATGAATGGGGTTGATGAAGGGGTTCTCCTGCTTGCTCGATCCGGTGGACAACAACTGCCCGAGCAGCCTCGGCGTGCCCGTCGTGTTGATTGCCCGCATCATGAACGACAGGCCCCGGGCGATGACCTCGTAGTTGCCGTTGCGGTACTCGAGGACGAAGGAGTCGATCGTCTGGCGGTTGATGCTCGTCACGAAGATCTCGGGAATCCCGTTGCCGTTGACGTCGGCAATGTCCACCCCGAGGTAGCTGTCGTACTGCCCTCCCTGTATTTTCTTGAGAACTCTGAATTCATTGTTCTTTTTCTGGTAAACGGTGATGTTTGTCGCGTCGGCGACCACGATTTCGTTGAGTCCGTCGCCGTTGACGTCGCCGATGTCGATGCTGCGGAACTCGGCGGCGTACTTCGGGCTCATCCAGAACCCCCTCCTGTCCGGGGTGACGCCCGTCGTGATGAATTCCGGGTTGATGATGCCCGTGTAGGTCGTCTTGCCCGATCGCATCCCCGAAACGATGTCCACCTCCTGGCTTCTGCCCGCCGCAGTGGCTGCCCCCGCCCCTGCAGCTGCCCCCGCTGCCGCAGCGGAAGCCGGCGCCGCCGGTGCCGCGGACACGGCGGGCGGTGCCTCGCCCGTGACGTGGGACCGGATCCTCTGGGAGAAGTCGCTGATCCTGGGGATCACCTCGTTCATGCCGCGGGTCTGTTCGTAGAGCGTCACCGGGGACTGGCTGGAGACAACGTCCAGCATCTTCCCGTCCAGGCTCAGGCTGTCGCCGATCTTTGTGATGCTCCCCCAGACCACGTAGTCCGCGTTGAGTCGCTTGCCGAGGGCCGACACGTCGGCCTGGGTCATCTCCTTGCCCGCCTGTTTGCTCAGCGCCTCGAGCACGGTCGACTTGCCCACGACATTCGTCTTTCCGCCGACGGTCACGCGGGAGATGAGCATGTCCCAGATCCCGTCTCGGATGTAGTTGATGTTCTCGCTGCTGTTCACGGTGAAGGGCAGGATCGCGATCCTCTTCGTCTGCTGCGCCTCGGGGACGGAGGTGCAGACGGTCGCCATCCAGAGAAAGATGCCCAGGGCTATCCCGATCGTCTTCTTCATCCTGTTTCTCCTCGCCGGCCTGTTCGCCGGCCATGATTCTTTAGCATCGAACCTCGCGCGATTCAAGGCCCTTTTGTGCCAACGGGCCCTGCCGGTCACGGATGACCGAACCGCCGCTTCAGGTCCTCCCTGATCGCCGTCGCCTTCTCGAAGACGGCCGGGTAGCGTTTCCGCAGGGCCGCCAAAAGCCTCCGCACCGCGGGTACTTCCGGGGCCAGGACGATCAGGGCGACGAGGATGAACAGGATCCCCTGCAGAAACGGGAGCGCCAGGCCGGCGATGCCGAGCAGCAGCAGGGGCCAGCCGACGACGTGCCTCCAGTACTGCCTCGCCGGTCTTCTCTTCCCGCCCATGGCCCGCCCGTCCGGTTTGATGTCGGCGCAGATTATACCACACTTCAAAAAGATATTTTAAAGAGCCTTCTTTTTTGCTATCCCTTTTTCATGGAACAGAACGATCTTTCTTCTCCCGCCCTGCGGGCGATTCGCAGGGCCGTATGCGCGCCGGGGAACTTTTGCTGAGCCATGACGCAGCCGATCCCGACGGGCACCGTCCCGCTGAGTCCCTTCACGCCGTCTCTGCCGCTGCGTAACCCCCACCTGCAGACGATCCTGGCCAGCCTCAAGATCCGCGCCCGGGGGGAAAACCCGCTGCGCACGCGTTCCGAGAAGACCCTCGTCGACGGCGGCCGGGGAATCCGGCTCGTCGGGTACCGCACGGCCCAGCCCCCGGGTGCGTCCCGGGGTCTTGCCATCCTGCTCCATGGCTGGGAAGGCAGCTCGGAGTCCACGTACATTCTGACGACGGGCCGTCGGCTCTTCCTCGGCGGGTGCGACGTGTTCCGCCTCAACCTGCGGGACCACGGCGGGAGCCACCCCCTCAACCGGGGCGTCTTCCACAGCGCGCGGATCGAGGAGGTCTTCACGGCCGTCCAGAACATCGTCGCCGGGGCAGGCGACCGTCCCTGCCACCTGATCGGCTTCTCGCTGGGCGGTAATTTCGGTCTCCGGATCGCCCTTCGCCTCCAGCCGGGACAGGCCGACGGGCTCCGGAACATCGTCGCCGTAAGCCCCGTCCTGGACCCGCTGACAGCCACCCATGCCATTGACGGCGGCCTATTCGTCTACCGGGACTACTTCGTGAAAAAGTGGAAGCGCTCGCTTGCCGCAAAGCAGCGCGCGTTCCCCGGGCTGTACGATTTCGGCGACGTGATGGGGCTCAAGAGCTGCATGGCGATCACCGAGCGCGTCATCCCTCGATACACGCCCTACCGGGACGTGCACGAGTACTTCCGGACCTACCGGCTCGCCGGGGCGGATTTCTCCGGCCTGTCCGTCCCCGTGACCATCCTTGCCGCCGAGGACGACCCGGTCATCCCCGTCGACGATTTCCGGTCCCTCCGGGGCAACGAACGGCTCCAGGTGCGGATCGAACGATACGGGGGCCACTGCGGCTTTCTGCAGGACCTCCGCCTCCGTGTCTGGTTCGAAGAACTCCTGGAACGGTTGATCGGCGACGGTTCGCAGGGGCTATGACCCCGGCCGCCCCGGGAAAGCCTTGCCGTCGGCCCCGAAATGGGTATAATAAGCACGTTCGTGGAGCCTCTCATGCCGTCCATCGACCTTTCGGACCCCGGCGTGGTCATCGAGCGCATCATCGATCGCCTTGGCAGCGTCCCCATCGACTACGAGGAGCGGGTCGACTTCATCCGAACCCGGAACGGGACCGCGGACCGCTGGCTCGCCGCCGGCGTGGTCCTTCTGCTGCACCACCACGGGGGCACCGGTCCCGACGGCGGGTTCATGCTGCAGCTCATCAAGCGCTCCGCCCTCGTCCCCCAGCCCGGAGACCTCAGCTGCCCCGGGGGCATGCTCGACCCCGTGACGGATCGCCTGCTGAAGTCCCTGGTTGCGTCGGGACTCACGCCGATCATGCGGGGCCGTGCCCTTGCGCTGGCGAAGGCCCGGGGGGCGAAGACCCTGGGCCACATCGCCCTGTTTTTGACCAACGCGCTGCGGGAGGCCTGGGAGGAGGTCCGGATCAGCCCGCTCAACGTCCGCTTTCTCGGCGCCCTGCCCTCCCGGGAGCTCTACGTGTTCTCCCGCGTCATCTTCCCCGTCGTGGGACTCGTGAAGAGGGAGTGGACCTTCCGCCCCAACCGGGAGGTGGAGCGGGTCATCGAGATTCCGCTCGCGGACCTGTTCGACCCGGAGCGCTACGGCACCCTGACGGTCGAGATCGAATCGAAGCTCCCCTTCCGCCACGAGGTGGAGCCCGTGAGGAACTTCCCCTGCTTCCTCTACACGCCGCCCGGGGGCCGCGAGGAGGTGCTCTGGGGGGCCACCATGTCCATCGTCATGAACTTCCTGGACATCGTCTTCGGGTTCACTCTGCCCGCGGGCAACTCCAATCGCGTGATCCGCAAGTCGCTGCGGCCCGACTACGCGACGGGAAACCACAAGAGGTCCTCCCCGTGAGGCAAGGAAGGCGCCATGAGGGATTGCACGCTGAAACTCAACGCCGTCGTCTTCGATTTCGACGGGACGCTCGCACAACTGAACATCGACTTCCGGGAGATGCGCAGGGACGTCCTCGACCTCGCCGCCTCCTACGGGATCGCGGAAGACGGCATGGAGAGGCTCTTCGTGCTCGAGCTGATCGCGGAGACAAGCCGGCAAATCGGTCGGAAGCATCCCGGACAGGCAGGCGTCTTTTCCGGCCTCGCCCTGAGGCGCGTGGCCGACCGGGAGCTGGCGGGTGCGGCGCACAGCTCGCTGTTCCCGGGTATCAGGGAGATGCTCGCGGACCTGAGGCGCCGAGGGATCAAGACGGGCATCCTCACCCGAAACTGCCTCGAAGCGGTGACGGCGATCTTCCCCGACGTCGGCGACTGCAGCGATGCCGTCGTGACGCGGGACGACACGGAGCGCGTGAAGCCCCACCCTGATCACATCCGGGCCGTGCTGAAAATCCTGAACGAGTGGCCGTCGGCCTGCGCGATGGTGGGGGATCACCCCATGGACATCCGGGTGGGGAAGGAGGTGGGGGCGCTGGCCGTCGGGGTGCTGACGGGCTACTCCGCCGCCTCCGATCTGCAGGAGGCCGGCGCCGACCTGATCCTGGAGCGGGCCGCCGAGATCACGGGGTACCTGTAACAGGTTCGAGGTCCGAGGAACGAGGACCGGGGTACAAAGAAAAAGCCTCGATCCTCAATCCTTTATCCGCGAACCTGCGACCCCCGGCCGCTCAATGGTAGACCTTCCTTGCGGGGGCCGGCGCGACGTGCAGGTAGATCCCGTTGACACGCCGGGAGAGCCGCTGGGCCTCCTGCCAGAGCTCTTCCGCCGTCCGGCTCAGCTTGTCGAGTTCTTGCGTCATCTTCACCATGCTCTCCCGCGTCGCCCGTGAGTACTCCTTCAGCTGGGCCTCCCGGGCACGGCACTCCTCGATGAGCTCCCGGTGCCGTTCCAACTCCTCCGCCGACAGGTCTTTTTCGCGGATCAGGTCGTCGATGGTTTTGACCGGTTTCACGAACCCCTCCTTGCGCAGCACGCCCGCAACGGGCTCTTTCGGCTGAAATCCTACCGCCCGGGCGCGGAAATGACAATACGACGGGGAGGTGATTTTTCGCGGCCCGCCCCTCAGAAGGAAGCATGAGCGCCCGTACCGAAATTTTCGTAGTTGCCCCGGGACCGCTCCTGCGCCGCGGGGGCGCCGTTCTGCCCAACTTTTGCGCAACGGGCCGGGGAATTATGGTATAAGACCGGGGTAAAAATGCAATCGGCGAAGGGAGCCGGCATGTTCAGAGTGACCGTCACAAAGAGCTTTTCCGCGGCCCACGCCCTGAAGATCGGGGGCAAGTGCGAGGACCTGCACGGCCACAACTTCCGGGTCGACGTCACCGTGGAAGGCCGGGAGCTGAGCCCCGAGGGGCTTTTGATCGATTTCCGCGACCTCAAGCGATGGACCGTCGAGGTGATCGACGAACTGGACCACAAGTTTCTCAACGAGCTGCCCCCCTTCGCAAGGGAGTGCGCGACGTCGGAGCGCGTGGCGCGCTACCTCTTCGAGCAGATCGCGGCCCGGATGGAGGGGCACCGCGCGCGCATCGCGGAGGTGACGGTCTGGGAGTCCGACAACGCCCGCGCGACCTTCACGGGGGAGGGTCGATGATCGACGTCCAGAGCCGCCGGGACCGCCGGAAGATCGACATCAAGAAGGTCGGCGTCAAGGGCATCCAGTACCCCGTCATCGTGCAGGACCGTGCCAACGGCATCCAGCACGTCAACGCCACCGTCAACATGTACGTCAACCTGCCCCACCAGTTCAAGGGCACCCACATGAGCCGGTTCATCGAGATCCTCAACGAGGTCCGGGGGCAGATCAACATTCGCAGCTTCGAGAAGATCCTCCTCAAGATGCGCGAGAAGCTCAACGCCAAGTCGGCGCACATGGAGATCGAATTCCCCTACTTCATCGAGAAGCGGGCCCCCGTTTCCGGGGCGAAGAGCCTGATGGACTACCGGTGCTGGTTCACGGGCGAGAACGACGGGGAGAAGACGGATTTTCTCGTGGGCGTGTCGGTTCCCGTCACGACGGTGTGCCCCTGCTCGAAGGAGATGAGCAGCCTCGGGGCCCACAACCAGCGCAGCATCGTGACGGTGCGGGTCCGCTTCCGGAAGTTCTTCTGGATCGAGGACGTGATCAGCCTGGTGGAAGGGTCGGCAAGCGGCGAGGTGTACTCCCTGCTCAAGCGCGTCGACGAGAAGCACGTGACGGAGGCAGCCCACGCCAACCCCATGTTCGTCGAGGACGTGGTCCGTTCCGTGGCCGTGAAGCTCAACCGCGACTCGAACTTCACCTGGTACAGCGTGGAGGCCGAGAACATCGAGAGCATTCACAACCACAGCGCCTACGCCTGCGTGGAGAAGGAGCCGGCCTAGACGCTCTCCTCCATGGGCAGGATGAAGCCCTTGACGCCGGAGCGCGGGTGTGACTTCCGGATCTCGAGGATGGCCTCCTTGATGCGGGACACCTCGTCGTCGCTGGCGGCGATGAACAGGGCGTTGTTTTTCCCCGGCCAGCACTGCGTGCCCAGCTTCGGCACCGTGTCCGTCCCCTCCCCTCGAACCTCCCGCATTTTCGTGTAGGCCCGTACGCCCCCCTTCTTGAAGGCGTCGATGACGTCCTCGTCGGCGGCGTCGCAGTAGACGATCAGAAACATCTTCATGGCCCCCTCCCTATCCTGCTTGATCGCACGTCAGGCCGATCGTCCGGCCTCTTTCCATCCGTCACCTCTGCAACTCAGTGCGGGCCCTGCGGCGATTCGGGCGGTTTCCCGTCGCGCCCACTCGCGAGCCGCGCGGCAATCCACGCGCCGAGCGACCGGGCCGAGCCGGGGACGGGCTTCGCCTTCTTCCGCAGCGACGCCGTCGCCGCCGGGGCCCGACGGATCTTGTCCAGCACGCCGGGGATCTCGCTCATCCTCCTGCGCCAGTAGTCCCGCGTTGACAGTTTCCGGTATTCGCCCCGTTTCAGCCACTCCTGCCCGTCGTCGAAGAGGTCGTAGGCCGCCGGGACGACGGCAAGGGTCAAGAACAGCGACGTGAGCAGGCCGCCGATGACGGACACACCCATGGGGGAGCGGGTCTCGGCCCCTTCCCCGACGCCGAAGGCGACGGGGAGCATGCCGAAGATCATGGCGACGGTCGTCATGAGGATGGGCCGCAGCCTGACGGGCCCCGCTTCCAGGATGGCTTCGCGGCGTGCCACGCCCCGCGCCCGCAGGGTATTGGTGTAGTCCACGAGCAGGATGGCGTTCTTCTTCACGAGGCCCATGAGCAGGATGAGCCCTATGTAGCTGAACACGTTGAGGGTCTTCCCCGTCAGCAGGAGGGCGCCGAAGGCGCCGATGAAGGACAGGGGAAGGGAGAGCAAGACCGTGAAGGGGTGGATGAAGCTCTCGAACTGCGCGGCCAGGACCATGTAGGCCATGACGACACCGAGCAGGATCGCGAACAGCAGGTACTGGAAGGACTCCTGCATCACGTTGGCCTGGCCCTTGTAGCTGGCCGTGAAGTCGGAGGGCAGCACGCCGGCCGTGATGGCGTCGAGTTCCGCCATGGCCTGCCCCATCGGTTTCTTTTCGAGGTTGGCGAAGACGGTCACCGCACGCTGCCGGTCGACCCGGTTGATCACGCTGGGCCCGCCTCCCTCCTGGATCTGCACGACGTTGGACAGCTCCACGAGGCGCCCGTCCCTGGAGCGCACGTAGATCCGCCCGATGTCCGCGGGGTTTGTCCGGTCCTGAGGTTCGAGACGCGCCCGGACGTCGTAGCGCCTGCCGCGCGCCTCGTCCTTGTACTTGGTCACGTCCACCTCTCCGCCGATCAGGAAGTTGACCGCCTCGGCGATCGTCGCGATGTTGACCCCCAGGTCCGCCGCCTTGTCCCGATCGATATAGACCTTGACCTCCGGCTTTCCCGTCTCCAGGGAGGTGTCCACGTCGACGATGCCGGGCAGTTTCGCGAAATCCCTCGTGATCTGTCTTGCGTAGTTCTGGAGAGCGTCCAGGTCCGTCCCCCGGATCGAGTATTGGATGGGGACGTTTCGCTGCCCGCCTCCGATCAGGGATATGTTTTCGGCGCTTGCTTTGAGGCCCGGGATCCGGGCTAGCTCCTTGCGGATCAGGGCCTGGATGTCCTGCTGGCTTCTCTTCCTTTCTTTTTTCGGCGAAAGGGTGATGAAGAATACGGCCTTGTTGACCTCCCGGAACCGGCCGCCTCCCTGGGAATAATACAGTCTCGTGATCTCGGGGATCTCCTTGACGACGGCCTCGGCTTTCCGAAAAAGTTGGTCCGTAGAATCGACGGAGTAGTCGACGGGCGCCTCGAGGCGGACGATGAACTGGCTCTGGTCCTCGGGCGGCACGAATTCCTTGCCGATGAACCGGGTCATCATCAGGCTCAGGATGAAAATGGCCAGGGCAAGAACGAGCACGGTCTTTCTCCTGTCCAGGCACAAGGCGAGGAACCGTCGATAGATCACCTCCATCTCGTCGTAGCGCTTCTCCAGCCAATCCCCCGTACCCTGCGTCCACCGGAAGACCCGTCGCAGAGGCTTCGATCGGAGACCGGGAGCGACCTGCCCGTGGGGCCTGAGATACCGGGAGGACATCATGGGCGTCAGGGTGAAGGAGATGAGGAGCGACACGAGGACGGCAAAAACCACCGTGAGGGCGAACTGCCAGAAGAAGCGCCCGATGATCCCCTTCATAAAGGCCACGGGCAGGAAGATGGCCACGATGGCCATCGTCGTCGCCATGACGGCAAGCCCGATCTCCGCCGTGGCAAAGGAGGCCGCCTCCCGAGGCTGCATCCCCTGCTCGATGTTACGGTAGATGTTCTCGATGACGATGATGGCATCGTCGATGAGCAGCCCGATGGACA
>CAYZKT010000068.1:0-12513 GCA_964478885.1 uncultured Syntrophaceae bacterium
TGAGCCCCCCGAGGACCAGGGCGGTTGCCTGGGCCAGCAAAAAGAATCCAATCCCCGAAAGGGGCACGGCAGCCGCCAGGAAGAGAAAGGCCGTCCCCGTCATGAGAAACAGGAGCATCCGGGTATCATTTTTCCGTTTCATGGTTCCCCCTCGGCCGTTGACCGTTGCGCTCGCGGCCGGTTCTTCCATAGCACATAATACCCCGTTGTGTCTCGCGGTGTTCGGGCGCTCCATGCGCGGTATGATCCATGCATGAAACCGGGGGTTTCGAACGAAAAATGCATTCCTGTTTTCAATGCCTTGTGGTAACGTGGGGCGGTCGCAAACCCCCTGCGGGCGGACTGATGCCCCGAGACAACCTAAAAAAGGAGATGTTGAGATGAAAAAAGTTTTGGCAGGCGCTCTTGCAGTCATCATGATCTTGTTCGTCCTGATCCCCGCCGATGTCCTGGCGGCGGAGAAGGCGAAGAAGGACGTGCTTGCGAAAGTCGGCAACAAGGAGATCACCAGAAGCGACATCGTGGCGTACATGGGCCTCTACCCGGAAAACCAGCAGGCCATGATCAAGGCCGACCCCCGGATGGAGGAGGTCCTCGTGAGGAACCTCGCCAGCATCATGGTCGTCTCCGACGTGGCCCGCAAGAAAGGCATCGACAAAAGCCCCGCCGTCAAGAAGCAGATCGAGATCATGCGCAACGAGTACCTGGCGAGAACCTACGTGCAGAAGGAGATCATCGGCAAGATCAATCTCACCGAGAAGGACTACCAGGCCTATTACGACGCGCACAAGAAGGACTTCGAAAACCCCGAAATGGTGAGGGCGCGCCACATCCTCGTGGCCGTCAAGCCCGACGCCACGCCGGAGCAGAAGGAAGCGGCCCGGAAGAAGGCCGAGGAGATTCTCGCGAAGGCGAAAGCGGGCGAGGACTTCGCCAAGCTCGCCTCCGAGTACACCGATGACCCGGGCTCCAAGGCCAAAGGCGGCGACCTGGGCTTCTTCACGCAGGGCAGCATGGTCGGGAAGTTCGAGCAGGCCGCCTTCGCACTCAAGCCGGGTGAGCTGAGCGGTGTCGTCGAGACGGAGTTCGGCTACCACGTCATCAAGCAGGAAGAGCGCAAGGCCGCCGAGCAGCAGCCTTACGAGTCCGTAAAGGAGCAGGTCAAGGCCCGGGCCACCCAGTCCATCCAGCAGGAACGCCTCAACGCCTTCCTCGAGAAGTCGATGAAGGACGCCAAGGTGACCTTCTACGGTCCGGAGCCCCCGAAGGAGCCATAACAACCCGGGAGGGACGGGAAGCCGGGTATGGACGACTGGAAGAGACCCATGCTCGATACGGACCGGTGCACCGGCTGCGGGCTGTGCCTCGATGTCTGCCCGTCCGACGTCCTCGCCCTGGTCGACGGAACGATCACCCTGCGGCGTAACGGCTGCTTCGGCTGCGATCACTGCGCCGCCGTTTGCCCCGCGGGCGCCATCACGATCGATTCCGTCAGCACGGACCACATCGCGCTTGCCACGGTCGAAACGGGCGGCCGTTGGCTCCCCTACGGGGAGTTCGACGCCGCCCTTCTCGTCCGCCTTCTCGCCTCTCGGCGCTCCTGCCGCCGCTTCACCGAAGAGCCTGTCGCAAGGGCCGCCCTCGAGGATCTCTGCCGGATCGGCGCGATGGCCCCCTCGGGAACCAACAGCCAGCGCTGGACCTTCACGATCGTGACCGACCGCCGGGCCATGCTCGCCTTCGGCCGCCTCGTGGCCCGCTTCTTCGAGCGCCTGAACCGCCTGGCCGCAAACCCCGCCGCCCGTCTCTTCTCGAAGCTCTTCCTGAAGGACCGGCTGGGGTTCTACTACCGGCGCTACCACGATCAGGTCCGGGACGCCCTCCGGGAATTCAACGAGTCGGGGAGGGACAAGCTGTTCCACGGCGCCACGGCGGCGATCGTCATCGCGACGCGGCCCGGCGCCTCCTGCCCGCGGGAGGACGCGCTGCTGGCGGCGCAGAACATCGCGCTGGCCGCCCACGCCATGGGCGTCGGGACCTGCCTCATCGGCTTTGCCGTGGAGGCCATGCGCCGCGACCCCTCCATCCGGCGCGCCCTGGGCGTCCCGGCCGACGAGGCCGTCCACGCCGTAATCGCCCTCGGCAGGCCGGCCGTCACCTACCTCCGCCCCGCCGGCCGCAAGCCGGTCCCGATCCGCTGCGCGGACCTGCCGGGATCTCCCTGAGGGAAAAAGGGTTGTCCATTCCCCGCCAACCCTGACATAATGACCCCATGGAATACGTCGTCGAGGCTGAAAGCCTGCGAAAAACCTTCGGCGCCTTCACGGCCGTCGACGGGATCACCTTCCGGGCGCGGCGGGGTGAGTGCTTCGGCATCCTCGGGCCCAACGGCGCCGGCAAGACCTCGACGATCCGGATGATCTATGGCTTCTCCCCCCTCTCGGGCGGCTCCCTGCGCGTTCTCGGGGAGGACGTCACGCGCCGGCGCACGCTTCGCAAGGTCAAATACCGGATCGGCGTCTGCCAGCAGGACAACAACCTCGACCCCGAGCTGTCGGTGCTGCAGAACCTCGAGGTCTTCGCGTCCTACTTCGACATCGCCGCCCCGCAGGCTGCCGAACGTGCCCTGGCGTTGCTGCAATTCATCGCCCTGGAAAACCGAAAGGACACGCCCATCCCCGAGCTCTCGGGGGGACTGATGCGGCGCCTGGTGCTCGCCCGGGCCCTGATCAACGAACCCGACCTGCTGATCCTCGACGAGCCCACGACGGGGCTCGACCCCCAGTCGCGCCACCAGCTCTGGGAGCGCCTCGAGGGACTGCGGGCGCGGGGCATATCCATCCTGCTGACGACGCACTACATGGAGGAGGCCGCGCGGCTCTGCGACCGGCTCATCATCATGGACCACGGCAGGATCCTCGTGGAGGGACGTCCCCAGGACCTGATCCGGGATCACGCGGGCAAAGACATCATCGAAGTCGGGGATCCCGGCGAGGCGCTTCGCTCGTTCGTGCGGGATCGAGGCCTGCGCCACGACGACCTGGGCCACCGCATCCTCATCTACTGCGACGAGCGGGACCAGCTCTATCGCGAGGTGAGCGAGCACTACTGCCGCGACGGCTGCATCCTGCGGACGGCCACCCTGGAGGATGTCTTTCTGAAGCTCACGGGGAGGGATCTGCGGGAATGAACGTCACGCCCGGCCTCCGCATCTCCCACCGCTATCTCCGCGTCTGGCGCCGCAACGTCCAGGTCTACCGCAAGACCTGGCGGGTGAGCTTCCTTCCCCCGCTGCTGGAGCCCCTGCTGTACATCCTCGCCTTCGGGTACGGCCTCAGCGTGCTCGTCGGGGACGTGGCCTGGCGGGGGGAAGCGGTGCCCTACGTCGCCTTCATCGCCCCGGCGCTGCTGTGCATCGCGATGATGTACAATTCCTTCTTCGAGACGACCTACGGGTCCTTCGTCCGGATGTACTACCAGAAGACCTTCGACGCCATGCTCGCGACCCCGCTGTTTCTCGAGGACATCATCGCGGGCGAGATCGCATGGGGCGCCACCAAGGCCGTCATCGCCACGGCGATCATGCAGGTCATCCTCACCCTCTTCGGCCTGATCCGTTACCCCGAGGGGCTGCTGATCCTTCCTCTCTCCTTCATCGCCGGCTTCGCCTTCGCGTCGATCGGCATGGTCTTCACGGCGGTGGTGAAACACATCGACCTGTTCAACCTGCCGATCTTCCTCTTCGTGACGCCCATGTTCCTCTTCGGCGGGACCTTCTTCCCCCTCGAAACCCTGCCGGCGTGGGCGCAGGTCGTCGCCTGGGGCCTCCCGCTCACCCACCTCGTGGAACTCGCCCGCGCCGTCGGCTTCGGCCTGCTCGATTGGACCCTGCTTTGGCACGTGCTCTACCTGGCGGCCTTCAGCGCCCTGTTCTTCCCGCTGGCGATCATGAAGATGAGGAAGAGGCTCATCAAGTGAAGAGGGGGATGACGGGCGTCCTTTTCGTTTGACAGAAGGATTCTAACTGCCTATACTTTCGGCTCATTCTTCAGACAGGGGCGGCTCTTGGACACGAGCAAAATTGCCATCATCGGGCCCGGCAGACTCGGCACGGCGCTGGCCTATATCTACGGCCGCAACGGCAGGCCCGTGACGATCTACTACCACGACGCCGAGGTGTGCCGCGCGATCAACGAGCATCACCTCAACCCGAAGCACCTCACCAGCGACCTCGCGCGACTCTACGGCGGGCAGGACAAGGTCCCGAGGCTCGCCCCGGAGGTGAAGGCGACGCACGACCTCGAGCAGGTCGTCAACGAGAACGACTTCATCTTCCTCGCCATCACGATGAACCGTCTCTCGCGGCTGCTGGACTACCTGCGTCCCATGATCGCCAAGAAACGCGGCAAGACCTGCATCATTTCGGCCATCAAAGGCCTCGTGTCCGACGAGAAGACCAAGGAGCTGATCACCCCCTCGCAGATGATCAACGGCGATCTCGTCCACATCCAGCACAAGTTCAAGGTCGTGGCGATGGGGGGGCCCTTCTTCGACGTGGACATCGCCATGGGAAAGCCCGTGGCCCTCACGATCGCCGGCCCGCGCAGCGTGGCCCAGACCGTCCGGAGGGACGTCCTGAAGTTCGACCGGCGGGAGATCACGTCCTACTACAACTTCGACATCGTGGGGATCGAGGCCTGCGGGGCCCTCAAGAACATCGTGGCCAACATCAAGGGGGTCACGGACAGCATGAGCCTGGGCAACTCCATCCCCGGGACCATCTTCGCGCGCTCGGGGGTGGAGATCCGTTCTCTCGCGAGGCTCCTGGGGGGAAGCTTCCAGGCCTTCTACAGCCAGGCGGGCGTGGGCGACCTCTACGTCACGCTGTCCTCGGACGCCAGCAAGAACTACCGCTACGGCAAGCTCTACTACGAACTGTTCGACGGCAACCCGATCGAGACGGACCGCAGGGTGCTCGGCCGCATCGACGGCACACCCGAGGGGCCCAACACGATCCGCAACGTGTACCGCTACCTGGCGAAGAAGAACATGTACAGCCCGATCTTCGCCTGCGCCTACCACATCTTCAACGAATCGGGCGACCGAAAGCAGATCGAGGAGCGCCTCATCGAGTCGATCCAGTTCGACAAGCGCTCCAAGGAATACATCGGCCCCGTCTCCCGCGTCCTCTACCGGCTGTTCCCGAACTGGTGGTACAGGCGCAACAAGGGGTTACCCTCCATGCTCGACTTCTGACAGACGGTTGACAGGGAGCACATCCTTCCGACCGGAGAAGGCAAGAAGGTGAGAGGGTAAGAACGTTGGATCAGCCGGCAGCCAACTTCATGCTCTCCGCTTCTCCAACCTTCTCACCTTCAGACCCTCTTACCCTCTGCATCAGAGGGCACAACCATGTCCGATGGTGATCTTACCGGGCCGCCCCCCGCGTCGCGGATCAGGGCAGCAAAGAGGGGGAGTCTGCTGTCTGCTGTCTGCTGTTTGCTGTTACTGCTTGGCGGCGGGCTGGGGTCTGCCGTTGGCCGGGGTCTCCGGCGCATGGGCGGTCGAGGCGGGGGGTTCCAGGGCCTTGAGCTTCTTGATGTACTGGCCCCGGTAGCTCAAGTTCTTGTAGTTGAGCACATCGTCCATGAGCTGGGCGGCGGCGGGCCGGATGTCCACGTTGTGTCGGTTGGTCCGGTCGCGGGATGCCCGGTCCACGACGAGAACGGAGTAATAGGTGGCGAGGATCCGCGTCTTGGAGTCCCGGCGCCACAGGTAGGCCTTCCCCGACAGGGTGGTCAGGAAGAAGGCGGCATATTCGTAGAGTTCCCTCTGCGTCATCCGGATCTCGGGGTTCCTGGCCTCGATCCCCTTGTTGAGCCAGTCGAAGAGCATCTCCGCCGTCGACTCCATCAGCTCGGTCTCGTTGGCAAGGATGTCGAGCAGCAGGCCGATGTTCTCCTTCCCGATGATCCGCAGGAAGTGCTCCTGGTTCAGCTTGAGCTTGTAGGGGTCTGCGGCCTCGCCGGTCACGATGGGCGGAGGGGCGGCCATGTCGTTCATGTTATTGACGTGCTGCCGGTAGGTCCCCTCGGGAAGCCGGTGGGCCTTGATGTACTCCCGCTCGTCGAGGTTGCGGCAGAAACGGATCACGTCCTTCTCGAGATCTTCGAAATCCTTCCACTCTTTCGGTATTTTCTGCGTCCGCAGCTTTTTGCGGTAAATCCGGTTGTTCTGGATGTCAGGGGCCGCACCGGGCGTGTGCTTCGCCACGACGGGCTGGGCAAACCCTTTCCGGACGATGCCCAGGTCCTCCAGGCCGCCGCGCTCGAGGTACACCCCGACGCTGAGCACCGCGACGATGCAGAGGATCGCGCCGATTCCGACGAGGATGGTGCGGTTGTCCAAGGTGGATTCTCCGACTGTGGGGTGAAAACCGCCGGGGGAACAACATTCCCCCTTCGCTGCCGGATTCAGAAATGAGCAATTTCTGTGCCGCAGTTCTGCAAAACAGGAAGCTGGGAAGTTTTGAAGTTGTGAAGCTTGGCGGATCTGGAGGCGTTTCTCAGGCCGAGTGCCTTCCGAACTTCTCAACTTCCCAGCTTCGCAACTTCTCTCTTCCGGGTCGGCGCGCCCCGGAGATCACCCCATCAGAGGCTCGATGACCAGGTTCGGCACCGCCGTCTCCCGGGCCCGCGCGAGCCGGTCACGGCCCGCATAGACGGCCACGGAGGACGCGCCGAGCGCCGGGACGAGGACCTCCCGGACCGTCTTCAGGAGCTCCCCCGGGGTCATGGCGAGGACCCGGTCCCGGAAGGCCTGCCGGTCCGTATCGGCGATCCCCGAGAAGTGGCGGACCATGGCAAGGTACCCCTTGCCCGCGGGGTCCGAAGGACGGTCCAGGGAGCCGAGGGTCCCGATGACGGTCTTCTCCAGTTCGTCGGCGTCGATCCCCGCCTCCAGCAGGTGCCGGGCGGCCCCCTCGTAGACCTTCAGCGTCTCTTCCAGGTGGGGGTCGCGGTAGGACAGGAAGGAGAAGATCCTCCCCACGGGGTCATAGAAGGACATCCCCCCGTAGGCCCCACCCTGGACACGGATCCGGTTGTAGAGGTAGCCCTTCGAGAGCTCCCTCGAGGCGACGGCGAGCGCCGCCGAAGCGGGGTCGATGTAGCCCGGCGTGGGCGCCACCTGCGCCACGTAACAGACCTGGGCGGCGATGGACACCCCGAGCCGCGCCGGCACCGGCGGCAGGGCGGCCGCCGCGGCCCCCGGGTCCCCGGCGCCGAGGCGCCCGGTCAGGCTCGCGATCTCCCCGAGCACGCGGGAGATCCCCTCGGCATCGCCCGTGACGTTGACCAGGAGCCGTCCCCGGCCGAACACGAGCGCCTTGAGACGCTCCAGAGTCTCGACGAGGGAATCGGCCGCGAAGCGCTCCGCCAGGCCGTTGAGCAGCCGAAGCTGGATGCGCCCGTTCCACTGCTCGTCGCGAAACGACGGCAGGGTAAGCGTCGAGGCCGCCGTCCTCTGGGCGAAGAGGTGCCCCGAGGGGATGACGGCCGACTGCAAGCCGTTGCGCTTCTCCAGAACGAGATCTTCCATCCGCCTGCGGTCCGTCAGATCGCCCGCGGCGAGGACGTCGCCGAGGAGCCCCACGGCCTCGGGGATGTTGCGGTGCAGGACCCGCATCCGGAACACCATTCTCTGCCAGCACCCCGTCCCGTCGCGCCCGAAGCCCGAGGCAAGCTGCACCCCGAGCGCCCCCATGGTCATGGAGATCCGGGTCGCCATCTCGTCGTACCGGCGGCCCGCGGCTCCCATCCCCCTTGCGAACTTGCCGAGCAGCGGCAGCCAGGGCTGCAGCTCCTCGGGCACGTGGGAGACGTCGAAGGCGCAATCGAGGTAGACGATGCCGTTTCCGAAGATCTCATGCTTCAGGACGTCGATCCCGTCCGCGCGGCCCGCCTCGGAGGGGATCCGCTCCACCCCGCGGGGGATGTCGGCGCGCCTCAGGCGCGGAAGCGCGGCGAGGGCCTGCGGCGAGTCGGGCTGCGACTGCAGCGCCTTGAGGCGCGCGGCCTCGTCGCGGATCCTGTCCCGGTCCTGTTCGGACAGGGTCGCCCGGAGTTCGGCCATCCGCTGCCGGAACCGGGCCTCGACCTCGTCCATGCAGCTGTGGCTCGGCTCCATGACGGAGGTCAGGCGGTGCGGGTTGTCCAGGAACCACTTCCGGACGGCGCCCTGGAACAGCCCCGGTTCGCACTGCCATCTGCGGCGGATGCCCGCGACGAGGGGGTTGAACTTCAGCGGTGCGAGGGGGTCCCCGTCGTAGAGCCAGGTGTGGAAGACGCGCCCCATGAGGGTGATCCCGTAGGGGTAGGCGGCCCGCACGATCTCCCGGCCGTGGAATTCCACCTGGTGCAGGGCCGCCTCGATGAGGTCCCGGTCGAACCCCTTCCGGGCGATCCCTTCCAGGGTCTTGAGCACCAGCTCCTCGATGGCCTCCTTCCTGTCGGGGTCGGTGCCGCGGAGGCCCACGCCGAAGACGACCTGCCGCAGGTCCGACTCGAGCCCCGTGACAGGCGAGAGGTCCTCGCCGAGGCCCGAGTCGACGAGCGCCTTGCGCAGCGGGCCCGCCGCCGTGCCGACGAGCGCGTGCGACACGACGCGAAGAAGCAGCACCTCTTCGGGCTCGGTGTTCTCGACGGCCATCCAGGCCAGGTTGACGACGGTTTTGCGCGCCGGGCTGTCGCCCTTCGCGATGGGGTAGCAGTCCCGCGCCGAGCGGGGCCCGTCCCACCGCGGCTGCAGCCCGATGGCCGATTCGACCCGGACCCGGCCGAACCCCGCGAGCACGCCTTCCAGGAAGGCCAGATGCTCATGGGTCGGGATGCTGCCGTAGAGGAAGAAGTAGGCGTTCGAGGGCGAGTAGTAGAGCCGGTGGAACTCCCGGAGCTGCTCCCAGGTGAGCTGCGGGATCGCCTCGGGGTCGCCGCCGGAATCGAACCCGTATGGATTGTCGGGAAAGAGGTTCTGCTGGAGGGCCTTGACCATCAACCCCTCGGGCGACGAGTAGGCCCCTTTCATCTCGTTGTAGACGATCCCCGAGACGGTCAGGTCGCTCGCAGGGTCGTCGGGCCTGACGAACTCCAGGTGATGCCCTTCCTGCTGGAAGGTCTCCAGGAGGATCCGGGGCCTGAGCACGAGGTCGGTGTATACCCGGGCGAGATTGAAGAAATCGACGGGAACCTGGCTGGCCACGGGGTAGACGGTCTTGTCGGGGTAGGTGAAGGCGTTGATGAAGGTCTGCAGCGTGGCCCTCGACAGCTCGTTGAAGGCGTCCTTCACGGGATAGGTCTCGGAGCCCGCCAGGACCGAGTGCTCCAGGATGTGGGCGACGCCCGTCGAGTCCCAGGGGGGCGTGCGGAACCCTATGGCGAAGAGGTTCTCGCTGTCGCTGCCGTGAAGGTGCAGCACCTTCGCCCCCGTGGCGAGGTGCTCCATCTCGTACGCCGTGCAGCCGATGTCTCCGACGGCCTCCACCCTGCGCACGATAAAGCCTTTCAGGGTCTCGCCCTCCCGGAGTTTCGGGGCCGGGCACGTTGCCGACTTGTCCATGGTCACCTCATCGCGGTTCGTCTTCGCCGCCGGCCTCCCCGGCTGAAAAAACGGTACTGGAAATGCGGGGAAGAGTCAAGGCGCAGTCTCTGGAGAGGGCCCCCGGGGCGGGCGCAACGGGAGGAGGGCCGCGCAGCGGGGCGCGACGGGCGCGGATTACGAATTTGTAATTGACAACCCCCGGGTTTGATGATAGGCACCATCGGCAAGCCATTGCCGATTCATTGGGGCCGCCGTGACTCCCGACATCGAGAAAAAACTGCTACTGATCCTCCGGATCCTCCGCGACTCCGGGCAGCCTCTGGGGGCGCGCCTCATCGCGCGGCGCATGGCCGAACACGGGGTCCCGCTGAGCGAGCGGATGGTCCGCTATCACCTGGGCCTGACCGACGAGCGCGGCCTCACGGAGCTGGCGGGGCAGCGCGACGGCAGGGCCATCACGAAGCGCGGCATCGAGGAAATCGGCAGCGCCCGCGTCCGCGACAAGCTCAGTCTGGCCATCTCCCGGATCGAGACGCTCGCCTTCCGGACCACCTTCGACCCGAAGAGGAAACGGGGACTGGTGCCCGTGAACATCTCCCTGATCGCCCGCGAGAAGTTCCGGCGGGCCGTCGATGCCATGCTCCCCGCGTTCGAGGCGGGGCTCTGCGTCAGCGGGCTCGTCGCCGTGGCGAAGGCCGGGGAGAGGCTCGGCGAGACCGTCGTCCCGGAGGGCAAGGTCGGGCTTGCCACGGTGTGCAGCATCGTCGTCAACGGCGTCCTGCTCAAGAGCGGCATCCCCATGGACTCGAAGTTCGGGGGCATCGTGCAGATTTCCCGGGGAGAGCCCCTGCGCTTCGTCGAGCTCATCCACTACTCCGGTTCCTCCCTGGACCCCTCGGAGGCGTTCATCCGGGCCCGGATGACCTCCGTGCGGGACGTGATCGACTCGGGGGGTGGCCGGATCCTGGGAAACTTCCGCGAGATCCCCGCGCTAAGCAGAGACCTGGCGGGACGGATCGTGGGGGACATCCGGGTCGCGGGGATAAACGGCGTGCTCGCCATCGGCAAGGTCAGCGAGCCCGTCTGCGAGGTCCCCGTGGACCTCAACAAGGTGGGCATGCTCCTCATCGGGGGGCTCAACCCCGTCTGCTGCGCCCAGGAGGCGGGGATCGACGTGGAAAACCTGGCCATGTCCGCCGTCATCGAGTTCGGCGAGCTGAGGCCCTTCCGGACCGCCGTCAGGGGACGGGCGGGCTGACGCGGAAGCCCCGGGCGGCACCCCGCGCGAGCGGGCCCGACAGGCAACGTTTCATGACCGACGGTTCATGAAATTCATACATCAAACACTTGAAGGGGGTATAGATCATGTCCATCATTAAAGACGTCATCGCTAAAGTCAAACAGGTCGATCCCAACGAGCCAGAGTTCCATCAGGCCGTGGAAGAGGTTCTGGAGTCGCTGGAGCCCACGACGAAACGGCATCCGGAATTCGTGAAGGCCAACATCTACGAGCGCATCGTGGAGCCGGAGCGGACGTTCATCTTCCGCGTCCCCTGGGAGGACGACAAGGGGAAGATCCATGTCAACCGCGGGTTCCGCATCCAGTTCAACAACGCCATCGGCCCCTTCAAGGGCGGGCTGCGCTTCCACCCCTCCGTCAACCTCAGCATCCTGAAGTTCCTGGGCTTCGAGCAGATTTTCAAAAACTCCCTGACGACGCTGCCCATGGGCGGCGCCAAGGGCGGCTCCGACTTCGACCCAAAGGGCAAGTCGGACCGCGAGGTCATGCGGTTCTGCCAGTCCTTCATGCGGGAGCTCTTCCGCTACGTCGGCGCCGAGTGCGACGTGCCTGCGGGCGACATCGGCGTCGGCGGGCGCGAGGTGGGATTCATGTTCGGCTACGATAAGAAGATCCGCAACGAACACACGGGCGTCTTCACCGGAAAGGGGCTTTCCTTCGGCGGCAGCCTGATACGCCCCGAGGCGACCGGCTACGGCTGCGTCTACTTCGCCGCCGAGATGCTGGCCACCCGCGGCATGGATTTCAAAAACAAGGTCGTGGCGATCAGCGGCTCCGGCAACGTGGCCCAGTACGCCGTGGAGAAGGTCAACCAGATGGGCGGCAAGGTCATCTCGCTGTGCGACTCCGGGTCCACCATCGTCGACGAGGAGGGCATCGATGCCAGGAAGCTCGATTTCGTCCTGGAGCTGAAAAACGTCAAGCGGGGCCGGATCAAGGAGTACGCGGACAAGTACAACAAGGTGCTGTGCGTGGAAGGCAAGAACATCTGGGAAGCCGTCAAGGACCAGGGGATCAAGATCGACATCGCCCTGCCCTGCGCCACGCAGAACGAGATCGACGGGGCCTGCGCACAGGCCATGGTCAAGAACGGCTGCATCTGCGTCTCCGAGGGCGCGAACATGCCCTCGAACCCGGACGCCGTGAAAATCTTCCAGGACAACAAGGTCCTCTACGGCCCGGGCAAGGCCGCCAACGCCGGCGGTGTCGCGACCTCCGGTCTCGAGATGAGCCAGAACAGCATGAAGCTCTCGTGGACGCGGGAGGAAGTGGACGCGCGCCTGCTGCTCATCATGAAGAGCATCCACAAGGCCTGCGTCGAGACTGCCGATGCATACGGCAGGAAGGGCGACTACGTGGCGGGGGCCAACATCGCCGGCTTCACCAAGGTCGCCAACGCCATGCTGGCCTACGGCATCCTGTAAGAGCAGGCTTCACGGGGCATCCGCCCCCGTGGGGAACCGCACGCGAAGAGCCCGGGCCGCACGGCCCGGGCTCTTTTGCTTTCGCCCCGCCGGGAGGCGCCGGGAAGGGGGAGCGGCTCAGCCCGTCTTTTTGCCCGTCTTGAACTTCGCGGGGTCGATGCCGAGCTTGCGGATCTTGTACTGCACGATCCG
>CAYZKT010000069.1:0-12399 GCA_964478885.1 uncultured Syntrophaceae bacterium
AGGCGCTGATCAGGGCCTCGAAGGGGCTCCCGTCGCGGCGCCGGCAGGTGAACTCGAAGCTGAAGGTGCGCTGGCGCTCCAGGTTCGAGTAGAGGACCTTGGCGATCTCGCGGAACCCTTCCTCGGTGGGGTAGAGCAGGCGCGTGGACCGGCCGATGAGCTCGGAGGCCTTGCGGCCGAAGACGCTCTCGACGCCGTTGTTGGCGAAGATGATCCGGCGGTTGCGAAGGCCGATGACGGCGTGCGGGATGGCGTCGAGGATGGAGGCTTCCAGGGCCTCCAGCTCGGCCAGCTTGGTCCGGGCCTGGACCTGCCGGGTGACGTCCATGGAGTTCCCGAGGACGGCCCGCTTGCGCCGGTAGTGGATGGGGGTGACCGTTTCGGCGATCCAGCGCAAATCCCCGTTCTTGCCGATGGTCATGAACTCGTAGGGGTGGGAGCGCCGGCCCTTGAGCATGGCGATGGCGTGCTTGCGGACGCGCTCGCGGTGGTCGGGGTGCACGAGGCTCATGGACTCCTTCCCGATGAGCTCGTTGCGGTTGTAGCCCCAGTAGCGGGCGGCGTGCTCGTTGACGAACCGGAACTTCCCGTCCTGCAGGACGTAGATGCCGGCTCGTGACGACCGCTCCAGGCTCCGGTAGAGGCCTTCCTCGAAGAGGCAGTCCGTCTCGGAGCGCTTCATCTCGTCGATCTGCTTGCGCAGGTCCGCCAGCTCGAGGATCAGTTGTTCCCTGGATTTTGCGCGGGCCATGGCCGCCTTCCCGTAACCCCGTCGTTGTCGAACCGTTTAATACGATTGGCGCGCATTGTCAATTGCTTCCCGAGACGGGGCCTGCGCCCCGGGGAGGTCCCCGGCGCGCCGGCGGCGGCCCCCGCCCGGCCTGACCGGCCCTTCCCGAGGCCGTTCCGCGCCCCATCAGACGGACTCTGATGCGGCCCTCAGCCCCTGTCTGAGCATCCGCTCAATGCTTGTCTGATCCCACTTTCAGACACGCTCCGATTTTCTTCGGGGTGCATTTCCGTTAGGGTGACGTCGAAGCAAGCGAGAAAACGGATCCCGACAGGAAAGGCGCGAATCATGACAGGCAGGGTTTCCACGAGAGCAAAGACGGACATGACCCCCCAGGTCCCCCTGACGGGCGAGCGAAGCGCGCGGATCCCCGGGGATCCGGCCAGCCGGTCCTACTACCCGAACAAGGGGCTGGCCCTGTTCCGCTAAGGAGGAAGCATCACCATGAAACGGACTGAGACGAAAAAGGACGCGAAAAAGGGCAAGGAAAAGATGCTGACCGGCAAGTATTGGGTCGATCCGATGTGCGGCCCGATCCGGCCCTGACGCGAAGATAGCCGAAGATTCCTCTAGTCAGTCATGTCGTCTCTGCAACACGTCACTGACTATCTCCTTGACATCCGTTTGCGGGCGGGGCTCGACCCCGCCCGCGGATGGGTGGAGAAGGAAGGCGGGAACGGCGGCACCCAGGTTGACCCAGGCTGCGACACTCGAACGGGGAGGTATCGGTGGCTCAGTCGACGAAAAAGCCCAGGAAGACCCAAATCAGCGACGAAGACTGGAATCGATACGTGGATGCGCTCCGCCGGGATGATCGGTGGAGGCGCAAAGAAGGACACCCGGAGAAACACGAGGAAGCAAAAGGAGCAACACCATGACCAGAACAGCGGATAAGACCGACAAGAAAGCGGCGAAGAATGATCCCATGAAACTCATGCAGGAGATCGAGAAGGACATTCTCGAGGGCATCCTCGAGAACCAGGTGCCTTGATTTTCTCTCCCGTTCAGCAACGAGTCCTCAGCAGTACAAGAAACCCCCGCTGGCTCCCTCCACGGGGGTTTCTTGTTGTCCTCCGCACACCCCTGCGTCCTCAGGCCTCCAGCACCGAGAAGGCCGCCTCGGCGATTCCCGCAGCGTCGATCCCGAAAACCCCGTAGAGGTCGGCCCGGCTCCCCGTCTGACCGAAGCGGTCCACGCCCAGGCTCACCGCCCGCACGCCGAAGACGCTCCCCAGCCATGCCAGCGAGTGCGATGCCCCGTCCTGGACGGTCACGATCGGGGCCCGCCTCTCTTCGGGCGGGATCAGCCCCTCGAAAAGGCCCTGCCCCGCCCGTCCCGCCTGCCACTGCTCGTAGAGCCGACGGGGGCTCGAGATGCCGAGCACGTTGACGCGCGCCCCTTCCTTCTCCAGCATTTCCGCCGCCGCCATGGCCTCCGGCACCAGCGTGCCCGCCGCGGCCAGGATCACCAGGGGCGCAGAGGCGTCCGTCATCCCCCCGTCGCGCCAGTCGCGCAGGCGGCAGGCCCCGGCCAGCACCTGGGCCCGCAGCGCATCCTCCCCCAGCCGCTTCAGGGCCCCGTTCATCAGCCCCTGGTCGACGGGCCTCGTGGAGAGGCGAAGGTAGGTCGAGCGGCCCGCGGCCGGATCGCAGCACTGCCGGATTCCCTCCAGGAGGATCCACTTGAGCTCCGTCGCGAAGCAGGGCTCCCAGTAGTCCAGGTTGGGCAGCTCCGTCCCCAGGGACGGCGTCACCGTCGACTGGTGCGACCCGCCCTCGGGCGACAGGGTCACGCCGGAGGGGGTCCCGGCGAAGATGAACTTCGAACCCGAGTACAGGCCGTAGATCAGGGCGTCGAGGCCGCGGCAGACGAAGGGGTCGTAGACGGTCCCCACGGGGACGAGGTGCACGCCCGTCAGTTCCTTCGAGAGGCCCAGCATGGAAAGCATCATGAAGAGGTTCATCTCCGAGATGCCCAGCTCGATGTGCCGCCCCTGGGGCGATCGGTGCCACCGGAGCAGCCGGTAGACCTCGGCGTCCTCGTAGTCCTTCTCCTCGCGGGGGGAGAAGACGCCCATCTTGTTGATCCAGCCCGCCAGGTTCGTCGAGATGGAGACGTCGGGGGAGGTCGTCACCATGTGCCGGGCCACCGCGGGCACGTCGGCCAGCTGGATCAGAAGCCGCCCGAAGGCATCCTGGGTGCTCGTCAGGGGCGGGGAAGGCAGGCGGATGTCCGGCGGGACGTCCTCCGGCGCCAGCGCGACGGAGGGGTTCCCGTCCCCGCCGTAGAGCGCGCCTGCCCGCTCGGCGCAGAGCTTCCCCTCGGGGGAACCCGCATCGAAGAGCGGCCAGTCGTCGCCCGCGGGGATGCCGCAGGCGGCCCGCAGCCCCTCGATCTGCTCCGGGCTCATCAGCTGGGCGTGATTGAGGGGATGGCCCGCCAGGGGGAGGCCCCAGCCCTTGATCGTGTAGGCGAACAGGATCGTGGGCCGCCGGTCGTCGACCTCGGCGAGCTTCGCGATCAGCTCCTCCATGTCGTGCCCGCCCAGGTTGGAGAGAAGCGCCGGCATCTCGGCGTCGGGGATGCCCGCCAGGAGCCGCTCCAGCTCGTCGCGGCCCTGCCCCTTCTCCCCCAGCAGGCTGCGGCGGATCTGCGCCCCGTCCTGGCGGATCAGGGCCTGGTACTCCTCGTTGGCCATCCGGTCGATGCGGCGGCGCAGGGCCTCGCCCCCCGGCTGCCCGAAGAGCGCCTGGAGCTTCCGCCCGTATTTCGCCTCGATGACCTGCCAGCCCAGGTCCTCGAAGAGCCGCTTGAGGCGGGCGGCCCGGATGCCGGGCACGACCCTGTCGAGGCTCTGGCGGTTGAGGTCCACGATCCACAGCAGGTTGCCGAGCCCCTGCAGGGAATCGTCCAGGAGGGCCTCCCAGACGCTGCCCTCGTCCAGCTCGGCATCGCCCATGAGTGCCACGAAGCGCCGCTCGGGCAGCGGCCCGAAGTGCGCCCCGGCGTAGCGGTAGACGGCGGCGGCAAAGGCCGGGGCAACGGCGCCCAGGCCCACGGAGCCCGTCGAGAAGTCGACCGCATCGGGGTCCTTCGTGCGGCTGGGATAGGGCTGGAGACCCCCGTAGGCACGCAGCTGCGTCATGTACGGGCGTGGGAGCCGCCCCAGCAGGTACTGCACGGCGTGGAAGGCGGGCGAGGACTGGGGCTTGACGGCGACCCGGTCGCCCGGCTCGAGCCAGTGGAAGTACAGCGCCGTCAGGATCGAGGTGATGGACGTGGAGGAGGCCTGGTGCCCCCCGATCTTCGTCCCCTCGGGGTTGGGCCGCACGTGGTTGGCGTAGTCGATCATGCGGCTGGCGAGCCACACGACGCGCCGCTGGACGGCGTCGAGGGCCTGGATTCGTTCGGGGGTGAGGGGCGGGGTTTCCCGGGAGGGTTTCTTCTGCTTCGCGGCCGCGTTCATGGGATACCTCCTCATCGAAGTACAGAAAAGGTACGCCGGCGCCGCGGCCTCGGGCAACGGGGGCGGGCCCCCATGAAAAAAAGGCCGCCGAGGCGGCCAACGTATCGGTGAAATACGGTTGTTATCCTGGTGGAGCTGAGGGGAGTCGAACCCCTGGCCTCTTGAATGCCATTCAAGCGCTCTCCCAACTGAGCTACAGCCCCGTTCAAAAGAGGTATCCGTTTAGCACACGCATCTCGGCGTTGTCAAATACAATTTTCTTGACTTTGAAGGCCCCGAACCTATAATCGAAACCCACACGCCGGAGTGGTGAAACTGGTAGACGCAGGGGACTCAAAATCCCCCGCCCCCTGGGGGCGTGACGGTTCGATTCCGTCCTCCGGCACCAGCAAATCAAGGGATTGTGACCGAAGCGGCGCAATCCCTTTTTAATTACCTGTCTCAGAAGACCTGTCGTCCGGTCACCGCTACCCCCAATAATACTTTCATCAGAGCTATAGTACCGCAGAGAATATCCTCGAACGACTCTTTCACAGGGCATATCGCAGGGAACAAATCTTCAATAATTTACCTTCATGACGGTAAATTAGATCAATTATTGCGCCAGGATGAATGCGCAGACGGAAATCATCTAAAATTTCCCGTCATAACGGCAAATACATCTTGACATGATGTAAAATACGCCTTAAAAGAGCATAGGACAGCCAATACTGCCGTTATGGCGGCAAAAAAGGGCATACACATGGAAGAATTTCTGGGGGATATCGTACAGAGGCATCGCAAAAAAAGCGGCCTGTCTCGGGAGCGGCTCGCGGAGATCGCCGGCGTGGGAAAGACCGTGATTTACGACATCGAACACGGCAAGGCCACCGTCCGCTTCGCAACGGTGAAAAAGGTCCTTGATGCCCTGAACATCCGGATACGCTTCGTCAGCCCGCTCGAGGAGAACGCCGATGAGAAGAGCTGATGTCTACATGCAGGGAAAGCGGGCCGGGGTCCTGGAAGAGATCGAGCAGGGAAAACGCTACCGCTTCTTCTATCTCGATGATTACGCAGGCCTGCCCGTCTCGCTGACCCTGCCTGTCCGGGCGCGAACCTTCGACTTCGACCGCTTCCCGTCCTTCTTCGACGGCCTGTTACCGGAGGGTGTTCTTCTGGATGCCCTCCTGAAGCGCCGCAAGATCGACCGCAACGATTACTTCGGCCAGATCCTGGCAGTGGGCGAGGATCTGGTGGGCGCCGTCACCGTGAAGGAGGCGCAGGGATGAACCGCTGCCCCATCACCTACGAAGATTGCGGCGAGAAGAGATATTCCGTGCGGGGGCTGCGCCTGCTCTCGCGACGGCTCACCCGTCTCGAAGACTTCCCCTACAGCGCCGTACAGCAGCGGCGGGAGGCGATCCGAAGGGCCGGCAAGATGTCCATCCAGGGCGTTCAGCCGAAGCTCAGCGCCGTTCTCAATGTCGAGCAGAGCATCTTTGAGATCGTAGAGGCCGGGGGACGCTACATCATCAAACCCCAGATGGCCGAGTACCCCGAAGTTCCCGAGAATGAAGACCTCACCATGAAGATGGCCGCAGCTGCGGGGCTGGAGGCGCCGTTCCACGGGCTGATCCATTCCAAGGACGGCACCCTTTCGTATGTCATCCGGCGTTTCGACCGGACCGGGCGCACGGACAAGGTCCCTCTCGAGGACTTCGCCCAGCTCCTGGGAAGGGACCGGGACACTAAATACGGGGCTTCCATGGAGCAGGTCGCATCGGTTCTCGATCGTTTCTGCACCTTTCCTGCCGTCGAGAAGCTCAGGCTCTTCAAGCTCGTGCTGTTCAACTTTCTCACGGGGAACGAGGACGCCCACCTGAAGAACTTCTCCCTCATCCGCAGAGACGATAAGGTGGAGCTCTCACCGGTCTACGATCTCCTCAATTCGACGATGGTCATCGATTCGGGGGAGGAACTGGCCCTGCCCCTGAACGGCAAGAAGAACAAGCTCAAGCGCGAGGATTTCATGGAGTACTTTGCGAAGGAGAGGCTGGGCCTCACGGACAAGGCAGTCAGCAGAACGATCCGGGAACTCAAGGATGCCTGCCCTCTCTGGCTGGATCTCCTCGGCAGGAGTTTCCTGTCCGACAAGCGAAAGACGACGTATCGGGAGATGCTCGATCGGCGCGCGCAGACACTGGGATAGGAATTCCGACCTCCGGCACCTAGAGTTCTCAAGGGGTTGGAAGCATCGCCGTCCAACCGTAGAAATTATCCATTCCGGGCAACCAATAAGCCCCTGCCCTTCGGACAAATTGATGATAGGGAAAACGCGAGAGAACAGAATAATCTCTTCGAACGAACTTGCTGCCATCGTAGAGAATATGGCGGCATATCAATGGCTTATGGGTACTTGATCTTACGATGATCCCCTTTCAGAATTCTCTTGCCATATTCAACAATTAATAATATTTCACCTTATTATCTGACATATGGCATCGTTACCGGGACACGGACATCAACCTTCAGCTGCAGCGAGACATGCCATGGATAAGCGAATTCCACCCCGTTGCTTGAAAAAGTGCGGGGTTTTTTGTTCGATGCCCATTCTATTCCATTCAGTGTACTAATATGGAAGTCCGGTTCGAATCGAACAGCAAGGTTGCGCGGACCGAGAATCTTATCGTATCAGGGATCGTAGCGGTCTCATGTCCCGCTGTCATGTACTTTTTTTATGGGATTCGTCATTGGGCTGTTCTTGTCGCGGGTGGCCTGTTGCTGGGTGCAATTTGCTATGTCGTTTATGCTCGACGCTATCGCCGGCTGGGAGAACAGGTAATCTGTATTTCGCCGACGGCAATCCGGTCCGAACACGGGATAAAGCAACAAGAACTATCTTGGGCAGATATCGAGAATATAGATTTTTCCCGCTGGGAAGGCGTTCACTGGACCTTGAAGCCTGCGTCCGGCGATGCAATGGTTCTGTGGCTTGACGGATTCAACGACGAGCAGCGGGCCCGGATTGGCGAGCTCATACAAAAACACTATCAAGCAAACAGGTCTTAAAAGGCGAAAGACTCTGTAAGTCAGCAGCATCGAAACAGAGCAATATTCTCCGGCACTGAGGGCGGCAGCATGTTTTGTGTGAACTGCGGGGTCTCCCTGCCCCAGAATGCGCGCTTTTGCAATCAATGTGGAAAACCGGTTTCTACGGAACCCGCGGGAAGGAAATGCCCGGGATGCGGAGAGTTGATTCCGGCGGACAAATCGACCTGTCAGCGATGCGGTGCCGGCTTTATCCATTGTCATCAGTGCGGCAGACAGATCATGGACAGGAGCTATTTCTGTCCCGATTGCAAGACCCTGAGGGGGATTTCCCTTTCATTCCAAATTCCGCCGCATGAATTCGAACACCCCTCCATGCAGCAGATGAACAGGATGCTGCGGCAATCAAGCAGCTTGACGTCCACCGCCCAGATGATTTCAAAAAAAGTGGGGAAGCCCTGGTATGAATCGCTGTTCAACAGCGTTCTTACATCCGAGAATCAATATTCCCGAATCTATGAATTGTCCTACATCGCGGCCCGAAGAATCGGCTTGAAGAGAATGCCCTCCGTGTACATCGAGGCCGACCGCGGCTACCAGACTGCGACCTACGGCTCGGACGAGGACTCTTTTGTCAACATCGGGACGTTTCTTCCCCGCCTGCTGAACGACCGGGAGTTGCTGTTCGTGCTGGGTCACGAATTGGGGCATCTCATCAGCAATCATGCGCTCTGGACGACGGTCAGCATGTTCCTGGTCGGCCAGCACAGAGGCACCGTCATGTCGGACGGTATTCTGAGCTACTTCAGCAATCCCCTCAAGGTTGTGGAGCAGGGAGTGGAGTCTGTCATTTCCAGCTGGATGCGGGTTGCCGACCTGACGGCGGACCGAGCAGCCCTTCTTGTCGTCGGTGATTTCGAAGTCGCGAAGCGCGTGCTGTTTCTTCTCTATTTCAAATCAAGGCGGGAACTTCAGGATATCAACCTGAACGAGTGGGTCGCACAGCAGATGTCGAGGGAAGCGGGGGCGCAGAAAATAAGCGAGTTCGGCTCCCCAACCCCCTACCTCGGATCCAGGCTCAAGGAGCTGCAATCCTTTTACCAGTCCCCTCAGTACGACGTGCTGAGAAAGAAAGTCGAGTCGGGCTGCGGAATCGTGATGAGCGACCTTTTTGATGACAAAGGGGTTCTCAGGAAAAAAGAGGACGGCGGGGATGCGGCAAAGAAAAGCGAAGGGGCATCATTCAAAATTCCGACCGCAAAGGGGGTACCCTGCACGTGTCCAAAATGCAGGACGAAGCTGACCGTGCAGGTCAAAAAGATACCCGAAAACAAAATGGTCAGGATATCCTGTCCGTCCTGCAGGAATCTTTTCCGGTTGGACGTGTCCGGGATTGTCGCAGCAATTCCCCAAAGCGGTGAAGGAAAGTCAAAAGATATCGAGAGGAGGGACCCGAAAGAGACCGCAGACATTTCGGCCAACGCGCCGACTCCCTTACCCGGCCAGGGAGAAGAGAGAGTCGAGCCCGGGAAATTCAAAACGATAAGCGGAACGTGTCCCAAATGCAGCGCGGCATTCAGCATGCCTCTTGACAAATTCGCCGGCAAGTCCGCCGTGGAACTTCAATGCAACAGTTGCAGAACGAAATTCAGGCTGATCCAGCCGCAGGTCAAGGAACACCCGCAAATGAGTCCGATGGAAGACGATCCGGAATAACCTTCTGCGTTGAGGGAGAAAAGGAGGGCGTATGCAGCTGTTTGGAGGCATGAGTCAGCAGAATCTTTCGTTGTTCGGAAATGCCCAGTCCTCGGAGGGGGGTGCCCCCGGTTTCGGGTCGCGGATGTTTGACTCGGACGGTGACGGACGGATGGATCTCTTCCTGCTGGATTTCGACAACGACGGGACCGTAGACAAGGTCGTGAGGGGTGTCGATTCCAATGGCGACGGGGTCAACGACACATTCATAAGTTATAACGAGGATGGGTCCGTTGAATCCATCGGTCGCGTGAACCCGGCAACGGGCGAAATGGAAACGATCTACGAGGAGCCGGGCATCATCGAGGAAATATTGTCTGCACTGGGCCTCCTGGACCTTGAATCGCCGGAGCAGGCGCTTTTCACATCCTTCGACGACCCGTACATCATGACGACATACGGAACATTCGGCGAGGAAGTGCCCTTTGAAACCATGGATTCGCTTGTTGTGGAACCGGGCGACATTATCGAAAGCGATGCACCTCCAACCATGGAAACCGAAGGGGCAACGGTTGTTGATGCCCCCGAGCCTGCTACAGAAACCGCATCATCCGATGGCGGTGTTCAGGAAGACTCCCCCGGAAAGGAACAACAAGCAGAGGCAGAGGCTTCTGAGGCAGAGGAGTCGTCCAAAACGGAAACTGCCGCAAGAGTCACGGAAATAAAAGATACCGGGTCTTCAGATTCTTCCACCGCATGGGCACGTGTGGATCGCGACGGAGACAATCTGGCTGACGACGAGGTCCTCGTCACCAAGGTCGGCGATGACTTCGTGGCCGATATCAACCGGGACGGGGTTTCAGAGGACATTGCAACCGACATGGACCATGACGGCCGCATGGATACGGTCGACACAACGGGGAAAGGCTCGTCGACCGACCAGGTAGATGCCACGGCGGTCGTATCACCGGACTCTGAGCATCTGGCAGACCAGCCGGGAGAGGATGACGGGGCGGTCGAAGTTTCTGCAGAGGTGGATGATTCTTCTCCGGCGACTGACATTGACTCCGGTGTGGACAGCGGGTCGGTGACTGCGGAGCCATACGACGCTCCGGATGCCTCTTCTACGGTGGACACTTCGCCGGATGCCGGCGTCGATGCGGGCGCTTCCACCACGGCCGACACATATGACTCGGGAACAACAACGGACACGGGAAGCAGCACATGACAAACAGGTGAAAGAAGAACCCGATCTTGCCCTGCTACCGATGGAGGAGATTATGCCGAACTGCACATCATGCGGTACCATGAATCCCGATGGCAGCAAATTCTGCGCTTCATGCGGAAAGCCGATCCCCCAGGAACAGCCTGCCCCGACTTGTTCAAAATGCGGGGCCCAGAATCCCCAGGGAGGAAAATACTGCAAGAACTGCGGTAATTCGCTGCAAACCACGGCGCCTCCGCCGCCTCCTGAAACCGGATCGACAGCCGGAAGCACGGCGGCTTTTCCCGACAAAATCACTTCCCAGTTGAAGATGCTGCTCTGGGTCGGGGCCGGGGTCTACGCGTTTTCCGCATTGCTCGGCTTTGGCACGATCTCGACCCTGCAGTCCATGTTCGGCATGTATGCCAATACAGAGCTTCTCTGGATACTGGTGATGACGGATCTCGGATTGTGCGGGTATGCGCTATTTGCCGCAGCCCAACTGACAAAGGGCCAGACAAACAACGCCCGCATCTCGTACATGCTCATGATCGGTTTCGGAGTGGTCGGAGCCCTGCTGAATTTTTACGCAGGGCAGACACTCAGTGCCCTGATGAGTTTGCTGCTTCTCTTTGTGGGATTCCGGGGGTACCAGATCCTGACGAAAGAAAAACAGCTTCAAGCAATCTAGCGGATTAAGCTCGCTAAAGACCATTCGATCCGGAGGGAGGATGCTCATGGCAAAGTGCCCGAATTGCGGAGTTGAAAACCCTGATGACAGCCGGTTCTGTATCGGCTGCGGGAATGCGATTGCGGCCGGCAAAGACGCTTCCGGGCTCAAATGTCCAGGTTGCGGCGCCGAGATACCCCCCGAATCGAAATTCTGCGTTGGATGCGGGACGCCAATTCCCGTCCAGGGCATGACGGTCAAACAAATATGCACCTCCTGTGGAGTGGAGAACGAGCCGGGCGGGAAATTCTGCACGGGCTGTGGAAAGGATCTGCAGGGACCATCGAGTGAGGAAACAGCGGCAGCGCCGCAAGGAGCAATCGGCCCCCCTTTTCAGCGATTTCTTGGTGCGATTGACGACAAGATGAAAGCGGCAAGCTTTGACAAAATCGACGTACCTCCCCTTCTCAATCTTGACAGATCCTTCCGACGTCAGAAGCTCGAGTTGTCGAAGATCGGCCACGTGACGACCTTCTGCGGCATCAAGTGCCTTAATGAACCTGCAACGGCCGCACATGTACAATCATTCAGCCCGAATGTGTTTGACTACGCTCTGAGAAACAAGGGCTACCTTGCCAGGAACGCATTCCAGCCACTGGTCGTATACCCTGTCCTCGTGGCAGCCGGTTGTTCCCCGGATGCCGCGAAATTCCTCGACTCGTATTGGCCCAAGCATTGGATGGCATACGAATTTCCTGTGGTGGTGGATGTCATCTCGAAACGACTGATTTGTCATCAGTCGAAACCATTCTGGGGCTGGATGTATCACGAGAGCATCAAGAAAGACGCGGAGAGTCTCTTCACGCCTGATTAGGATAAGACATCACCACTGGGGGGTCGCTCTATGAGCAAGAAAGGATTCATTCCGGCATGTATCATTCTCTTTTCATTTATTGCGCTGTGTACCGGGTGTGCCACGATGAACGATGTCGTGAGGGTCAAGGAGGACGGGTCGGAAGGCACGACAAACGTTTACCCTGTCACGGCGGACCAGGCATGGGAAATCTCAAAAACGGTGTTCCGGTGGGAAGGTTCGGATGCCATTGAAGAGCACAGGGATCAAGGGTACATGCTGACCAGCAGCGGCATGAACCTGGTTTCGTGGGGAGCGGTCATGGGGGCGTGGATTGAGCCTGTGGACAAGAAGAACACAAAAGTCACCGTCGTCACAAAACGAAGGGTCACAATCAACATCGCGACGACGCTGACGGAGACCACATATCACAAAAGGTTCGCACAGGCGGTGGATATCGTTAAGCAAGGGAAACCTCTGCCCCGCAATGCACCGGATTAACCCCGGGGACGTGCCGGTGAGCTTGCCCTGAGCCTGCCGAAGGGATCCCGTGCTCCGGCACCAGGAAAAGAAACCCCCATTCCGTCGCCTTTCCGGAATGGGGGTTCTTCTTGGAGGAACCTCTACGGTCTAAAATCGGTCTATTCGGTCTGTCCGGTCGGGGGCCTTTAGCCTCGAACCCTCCTCATCGGT
>CAYZKT010000070.1:0-12319 GCA_964478885.1 uncultured Syntrophaceae bacterium
ACCTGCGCGTCCTGGACGCGCAGCGCTCGCTCTACAGCGCGCAGCAGGGGCTCATCGCCGTCCGCCTGGCCCGGCTCGCCAACCTGGTGGCCCTCTACAAGGTGCTGGGGGGAGGCGCGTTGTAAATGGGGAGGAAGGTGACATCCATGAAACAACGTGGCAAGCATGCTGCTGAATGTTCCGTCCCCATCAGCCCCGAGGAAAAGTACCGCAGCCTGTTCGACCATGCCGGAGAGGGAATTTATCAGTCCTCCGTTTCCGGCCGGATTCTCAATATCAACCCGGCCCTCGCAACACTCTTCGGGTATCGCTCTCCCGAAGAGATGAAGAGGAATATAAAAAATGCCTACCGGCAGATCTACGCGGACCGGAAACAGAGGGAACGGGTCCTGCGAGAGGTCGAAGCCCGGGGGCATGCGCAGTACGAGTTCCGATTTCTTCGGCGGGACAAGAGCCAGGGATGGGGTTTTACGAGCATGCACGCCGTCCGCAACGCCCAGGGCGAGACCGCTTACTACGAGGGCTTCTTCGTGGACATCACGGAGCGCAAGCGGATGGAGGAAAAGCTCCGCGAGGCGCACGATCTCCTTGAGAAGCGCGTGGTCGAGCGAACCCGGAAGATCGCCCGGCTCAACCGGGACCTCGCCGCGGACATCGCGAAACGGAAAAAGGTCGAGAAAGAACTCAAGGAGCGCACCGTCAAGCTCGAGGAGCTCAATATCACCCTTCGTACGCTCCTGGACAGGCGGGAGGCTGATCGCAAGGCCCTCGAGCGGCAGATCATGACCAACGTAGACGACCTGATCCTTCCCGGCGTCGAGCGGCTCAAGGACACGGCGCTCACGAAGGAGGCAAGCGCGATCATCCAAAGCCTCCAGGAAAACCTCCAGTCCCTGGCCTCTCCCTTCCTGAGTCGAATCCGGGCGGAGGCCCCCCTGACCTTTACGGAGCTTCACGTAGCGAACTTCATCAAGAAGGGGAAGAGTTCCAAGGAGATCGGGGCCCTGATGAAGCTCTCCACGGCCACCGTGAATGTGCACCGCAACAGCATCCGGGAAAAACTGGGCCTCCGGGGGAAGAAGGTCAGCCTTCAGTCCCATCTGCTCAGCCGACTGTAGGATGTTTCTGTCCGCCGGGCATGAATACCCGCGGGGAAGCGGAAAGGGGCAGGCCCGGAAAGCCTGCCCCTTCACTGCGGGATGTAACCCGGGTCCGCCTACTTCACAAACGGAGAGGGGACAGGGTAGATCACGCGGCCGAAGGCCGTGTTGCAGGTAATGGCCCCGGCAAGGTAGATGCCGATCCATCCGGAGATGATCAGCAGCCAGCCGACGATGGGCTTGCCCACGGCAGGATCCATCTTGCCCAGGTCGAGGCCGACGATGCACCACAGGACGATGTCGAGCATGACGACGGCCAGAAAGAGAATCTTCGTGGACTTCAGGTACGCGGGGGTCACGGCCGTGAGGAAGCCGGCCCCGGCCATCCAGGTCCAACCCTCGACGTAGGCGTGGGGAGCCATGCCGAACTTGATCATGAGGAACTTGGACAGAGTGCTCAGCGAGGCGCCGAACATGAAGAAGGCCGAGAAGAACAGGAAGACGTTGCCGCCGGTGATGTTGTGGTCCTTCAATTCCATGACGGCCACCGTGTACTGGACGACGCCGCCGCCGACGAGCCAGGCGAACAGGATGGGAAGGCCTTCCGGCTTTACCCAGCCAAGAAACACGGCGCCGAAACCGAAACAGGCCACCGCGAGGGCTGCAAGACCGGCAGGGCCGGGGGATGCAAAGGTGTGCTCATGAGCCATAACGAGTCCTCCTTTTCATGAATGAATGGTATGATGGATCACGTGGACGAAAAAGATTGTGCAAGCCATGACCTCATGGCTTATCCGAAAAACCGATCGCTCACCTCCTTTCGGCTGGATTCAAGACCCTGGATGAAAATGAAATCACGGCGCCTGACCGGTGTTTCCCTGCTCCCTCGAGATCGGAAGGCGCCGGTTCCCTGCTGTCTGGCTGTGCAGGGCGGATATATGAGAGGCACCCTGCACAACCGGGACGGAAAAAAGGTTGGCACAGAACACAGGCTCAACATAGGCCGGGAGGGCGGGCTGGACAATATGCAGAAACTGTCTAATAAATATCTATCTCGTCTAGATAGTTTCGAACGAACAGGAATAAGAAGTCTTCCCAATCGGCTTACCGATGTGTATGATAGCTCCACTCGATAAACACCGTGGTGGTGTGCTGCGGATTGGGTAGAGGGGATGTCGATGAGCAAGCGTGCAAAAAACCCTTCCGGGTCTTCCGCCCCGATCAGCCTCGAGGAGCGTTACGGGAGCCTCTTCGACAACGCCGGCGAAGGCATTTTCCAGACATCCGTGTCGGGTCGGGTCCTTAACGTCAACCCGGCCCTCGCGAGGCTGTTCGGCTACCGGTCGCCCGGAGAGATGAAACGGAACATCAAGGCGGCATATCGGCAGATTTATGCGGACCGGAGCCTGCGGGAGAAGATCCTGCGCCGGGTCGAGGCCGAGGGACATACGAAGTTCGAGTTTCGGTTCCTCCGGAAGGACAAGTCCAAGGGGTGGGGCTACACGAGCATGCATGCCGTGCGTAACGCACAAGGCAATACCGCCTACTACGAGGGATTCTTCGTCGATATGACGGCGCACAAGGAGCTGGAGGAGCAGCTCCAGAAGTCGCGCGACCTCCTCGAACAGCGTGTCGTCGAGCGGACCCGGAAGATCGCCCAGCTCAACAAGGAGCTTGCCGCGGATATCGCGCAGCGCAAGAAGGTCGAGAAGGAATTGCGGGCCCGCGAAAAGGAACTGAAACGGCGCGCCGTCAAGCTCGAGGCGTTCAACATCACCCTGCGCACGCTCCTGGAACAGCGGCAGGCCGATCGGAAGGAGATCGAGCGCCGGATCCTGACCAACATCGACGAGCTGATCATGCCGTGTATCGAGCGGCTCAAGGGCACGGCGCTCACGAAGCAGGCGCAGGTGCACGTCCAGCATCTCCAGGAAAACCTGCGGACGCTCACCTCCCCCTTCCTGAGCCGGATCAAGGAGGACGGCCGCCTGACGGCGAGGGAGCTCCAGATTGCCGATTACATCAAGAAGGGGAGGAGTTCCAAGCAGATCGGGGCCCTCATGCGTCTCTCCCCGGGAACCGTCGACTTCCACCGGAACCGGATCCGCACGAAACTGAACCTCCGCGGGCAGAAGGTCAGCCTCCAGGCTTATCTCCTGAACCAGGCCTGAGCAGAGCACTCCATGACTGCAGGCAAAAAAAGGGCAGGCCCTCGGGCCTGCCCTTTTGCTGCCGGCGCGAGATGGGTACTCGGCCGCCTATTTCACAAACGGGGCGGGGACCGGGTAAATCTTGCGCCCGAACACGGTGTTGCAGACAACCGCGCCGGCCACGTACACGCCGATCCAGCCGGACACGATCAGCAGCCAGCCCACGATGGGTTTGCCGACTGCGGGATCCATCTTGCCGAGGTCGAGGAACACGATGCACCACAGGACGATGTCGATCAGAACGACCAGCAGGAAGAGGAGCTTCGTGGACTTCAGGTACGCGGGGGTCACGGCCGTGAGGAAGCCGGCCCCGGCCATCCAGGTCCATCCCTCGACGTAGGCGTGAGGAGCCATGCCGAACTTGATCATGAGGAATTTGGCGAGAACGCTCAGCGAGGCGCCGAACATGAAGAAGGCCGAGAAGAACAGAAAGACGTTGCCGCCGGTGATATTGTGATCCTTCAATTCCATGACGGCCACCGTGTACTGGACGACGCCGCCGCCGACGAGCCACGCAAACAGGATGGGCAGGCCTTCGACCTTTACCCAGCCAAGAAACACGGCGCCGAAACCGAAGCAGGCCACTGCGAGGGCGCCCAGACCGGCGGGCCCCGGAGATGCAAAGGTATGCTCTTGTGCCATGATTACGAGTCCTCCTTTTGTTTGTGAATGATATGAAGCGATAAAAGGGTAAAAAGGGGATGCTTCAACCCCATGCAACGGAAAGCCTCTCTCTTTTTCGGCTTTCCCGCCTCAACGTGTCGTTTCCTCACCTCCTTTCCGTTGGATTGACCCCTCGAAAAAAAACCTGACACCCGGAGGGTGACATTTCGGTGATGTTATCGCGGCGGCTCATTTCCCCCGCGTGCCTGTTTCGGTTGTGCAGGATGAAGTTTTGAGAGGCATCCTGCACAACCGAAACGAGGAAAAAGGTTGGCACAGAACACATCGTAACCATATCAGTCACGCGCGGAAAAGCAATGTAGTGGAATTATATGAAAAATAGATAAGGATGTTCTATAGAGACCGGAAGAAAGATCGGGGACGTTGTTGACCAAGTTGACTGACTCGTTCCGTATCGGCCCGCCTTTCCAATCGTCGACTTTCTGCAGTCAGTCAACTTGGTCAACAACGTCCCCGATATTGACTTGCCTTTCCGTTGCCGGTATGATGGCGGAAAACAGCGCCCCGGGATCCTGCGCGTGCCGGGGAGTTGCCAGGGGCCATGCCGCTTCCCGGGCTTCGTGCGGGCGAGGCGGTGATGGTCTTTTTTCGTTGGACCCGGCGGGGGACCCTCCCATGGAACTCTTCATCCTCGCGGCGGTGAGCCTTACGATCGCCGTCTCGCTGATCCTCAAGAAGGAGAAGGACTCCGTCCAGGTCTCCTTCGCCCTCGTGTGCCTCGCCCTGTTCCTCCAGAAGGGGGGGGCGTTCGTCAACGGACTCTTCGAGCAGCCTCTCCTGCAATTCCTGAGCAACGCGGGATTCCTGGTCCTGCCCCCGCTCCTGCTCGAGTTCTCCCGCGCCATGCTGCGCGGCAAGAGCTTTCTGTCGCGCAAGGAGGTCGCCGCCGCGTCGATCCTCAGCCTGCTCTGGGCCGCGGCCTGGTTCACGCCGCTCGCGCGGGAGGCTGGGTTCGAGCCGGCGCTCGTGGCGTACCTCTGGATCACGATCCTCTATTGCCTCGGGGCCCTGTTTCTCTTCATCCGCGGGCGCGCGCCCGGTGTGGAGCGCACCCGGATGGTCTACGTCACGATGGCCTGCGCCATCACGGCAGCCGTCAGCCTCCTGGACATTTTCCACTACCTGGGCTTCCGGTTCCCCCCGGTTTCCAACCTGGCCCTGGCGGGCCTGCTGTACTTCGTGCTGGTCATCATCCTGCACCCGAGGCTCCCCGAGCTCTACGAGATCATGGTGCGCGGGCTCGTCCTCTCCGTCGTCACGCTGTTCGCCACGGGCACCTTCTTCTTCATCCTGGGGCTCTTCGGCACCATCGAGCCCGTTTACTTCACCCACGTGCTCACGGCCTCCTTCATCATCGTCATCTCCTACGACCCCTTCCGGGTCATCATGAAGAAGGTCTTCAATTACTTCTTCCCCGAGGCGAAGGACATCTTCTCGTCCATCTACGGGTTCGACCAGGAACTCGAGAGGGAGAAGTCGCAGCTCCTCGAGGAGATGGCCACGGCGATGGCCCACGAGATCCGAAACCCCCTGGGCTCGATCAAGGGCGCAGGCCAGTTCCTGCGCTCCGAGGAGGACAACCCCGAAAGCCAGAAGCTTCTCGACGTGATCATCGAGGAGACGGACCGGCTCAACAACGTGGTGACGCAGTTCATGAACTACGCGAAGCCATATGCTGTCAGCCCGAAGCTCTACGACATCAACGGCATCATCGAGAAGGCCGTCGAGGTCATCCGGGTCAGCGGCCTGCCCGAAGGGATCGCCGTCGAGACGGAGCTTCACCCCGGTTTGCCGCAGGTCTACGTCGACGGAGAGCAGATGAAGCAGGTGATCCTGAACATCGCCTTCAACGGAATCGAGGCCATGCCCGACGGGGGAACCCTCACGATCCGCACGACCCGCATCGAGAGCGAGGAGGGCGAGGCCGTGGGGATCTCCATCCGCGACACGGGCAAGGGGATGGCGAAGGAAGATCTCCAGAACATCTTCAAGCCCTTCTTCACGACAAAGGAGCGGGGCGTGGGGCTCGGGCTCTCGATCTGCCAGCGGATCGTCAAGAACAACAACGGCTCCATCCGGGCCAAGTCGATCCCCGGCCAGGGGTCGATATTCTATATCCGGCTCAACCTGCCACAGGGGTAGGTAGGCGGGTGACCGGGGGCATCCTTTTAGGATGCGAAGTTGAGAAGTTGGGAAGTTGAGAAGTTGAGAAGCTTGGACGGGCAGGAGACCATCTCATATCCGCAGATGATCCGAACTTCGCAACTTCTTAGCTTCCCATCTTCGTTTTGTTCGGGGAACACTGCGCCGGGAGCTTTCGGACAGCCCTGAGAAGCAACACAATCGTCACGGACACACGGCCTCAAAGAGCCTTGACGCACGGGGCAAAGTAAACTAAAGTCTGTTTTTCAATCACCCGTCCATGGAAACGCAAGTGTCGAGAATCCCCCGGAAAAAGATCCTCATCGTCGATGACGAGGTCAACATGCGCCTCGTGCTCAAGGCGATGCTGACCAAGGAGGGCTACGACGTCGAGACGGCGGCCGACGGCCTGGAGGCGCTCGCCCTGCTGAAGCGCCACGAGGTGACGGCCTGCGTCACCGATCTCAAGATGCCCAAGCTCGACGGGATGGGTCTTCTGAACCGGATGGTCGAGGAATACCCGGCAACCCCGGTCATCCTCATCACCGCCCACGGCACCGTCGCGACGGCCGTGGACGCCCTCAAGAAGGGGGCCTTCGACTACATCACGAAGCCCTTCGACCAGGAGGAGCTCAAGCGCGTGATCGGCAAAGCCGTCAAGACACGGGTCCTGAGCGACGAGGAGGTCCAGCTGCCCCCGGCCGAGATCGACCGCAGCGAGATCGTGGGTTCGGGCCCGCAGATGGCGAAGATCTTCGAAGTCATCAAAAAGGTGGCCCCCACGACGACGACGATCCTCATCACCGGCGAGACCGGGACGGGCAAGGAACTCGTGGCCAACGCCATCCATACCGGCAGCCCCCGCAAGCAAAACCCCTTCATCAAGATCAACTGCTCGGCCATCGCCGAGAACCTCATCGAGAGCGAGCTGTTCGGCTACGAGAAGGGGGCCTTCACGGGGGCCGTCTCCAGCAAGCCGGGACGATTCGAGCTGGCCCACAAGGGCACGCTCTTCCTCGACGAGATCGGCGACCTGCCCCGGGAGATGCAGGTGAAGCTCCTGCGGGTCATCCAGGACCACGAGTTCGAGCGCGTCGGCGGCATCCAGACCATCAAGGTGGACGTGCGGCTCGTGGCCGCCACAAACCGCAACCTCCAGCAGGACGTGAAGGAGGGCCGCTTCCGGGAGGACCTCTTTTACCGGCTCAACGTCATGCCGATCCACGTCCCGCCCCTGAGGGAGCGCAAGGAGGACATCCCGGCCCTGCTCGACTACTTCATCGACAAGTTCAACCGCAAGCTCGACCGGCGCATCGCGGGGGCGGACCCCGAGGTGCTGGAGCTGCTCCAGGACCACGAATGGCCCGGCAACATCCGCGAGCTGGAAAACCTCACCGAGCGGCTCGTCCTCATGGCGAAGGGCGAGACGATCGTCATGGGCGACGTCCCCGCCGAGCTCATCGAGGCCGTCGAGGCCCTCGAGCCGGCCGCGGCGGCGGACGACAGGCGGTCCATCAAGGACCTCATCCGGGAAAAGACCGAGGACATCGAGAAGCAGATGATCGTCCGCGTCCTCGAGGAGTGCGAGGGCAACATCTCGAAGGCCGCCCGGCAGCTGGGACTGAGCCGCCGGGGCCTGCATCTGAAACTGGCGAAATACAATCTGCGCTGAACGGGGCGCCGTACGGGGAAGGAAGAGTGAACATGGTCAACCGGATCGAAATCGGTTTCAGGAAGAACATCCGCGACGCCCTGGGCGAGAAGGTCAGGCGGCGCATCGTGGAGAACCTCCGGCTCGACGTGGAGCGGGTCGACACGATCGACGTCTTCACCATCGAGGGCGACCTCCGGAAGACGGAGCTCAGGCAGGCCGCCGCGGGCCCCCTGTCGGACCCCGTGATCCAGCGACACGCCATCAACCGCGGGCTGGCTGAGACCTTCGACTGGCTCATCGAGGTGGGGTTCCGCCCCGGGGTGACGGACAACGTGGGCAAAACGGCCACGGAGGCCATCGAGCTGCTCATCGGCAAGCGCACGCCCCTCAAGGTATACACGTCCCGGCAGTACGTGATCCGCGGGAAGATCGGCCGTGACGATGCGGAACGGATCGCCTCGGGCGTGCTCGCCAACGAGCTCATCGAGCGCTACGAGATCGTCGAGGGGAAGGGCTGGGACCCGAAGACCGGCATGAAGCCCTTCGTCCCCAGGGTGACGGGGGTGGACGATGCGCGCATCGAGGAGATCGACCTCAACGTCCCCGACGCGGAGCTGATGGCCATCAGCAGCCGCGGGACGCTCGCCCTCTCGCTCGAGGAGATGAAGGCCATCCAGGCCTACCTGAACGACCCGGCGGTGATCGAGGAGCGCAGGAAGGTCGGCCTCGGCTCGAAGATCACCGACATGGAGCTCGAAGTGCTCGCCCAGACCTGGTCGGAGCACTGCAAGCACAAGATCTTCAACAGCTTCATCGCCTACGAGGAACCCGACGGAACGCGCCGCGAGATCGACTCGCTCTTCGCGAGCTGCATCAAGGCGTCGACGAAGGAGATCCGCCGGCGCCTCGGCGCCGAGGACTGGTGCCTCTCGGTCTTCGTGGACAACGCCGGGGTCATCAAGTTCAACGACGACTGGAACCTCGTCTTCAAGGTGGAGACGCACAACTCGCCCTCGGCCCTCGACCCCTACGGCGGGGCGCTCACGGGCATCGTGGGCGTCAACCGCGATCCCTTCGGGACGGGCAAGGGCGCGCGGCTCATCTTCAACACCGACGTCTTCTGCTTTGCCGACCCCTTCTACGACAGGCCGCTGCCGAAACGCATCCTGCACCCGCGGCGCATCTACGAGGGCGTGCGCGAGGGCGTCGAGCACGGCGGCAACAAGAGCGGCATCCCCACGGTGAACGGCTGCATCGTCTTCGACGACCGCTTCCTCGGCAAGCCGCTCGTCTACTGCGGCACGGCCGGGCTCATGCCCGCCGAGATCCTCGGCGAGCCCAGCCACACCAAGTCCATCCGGCCGGGCGATCTCGTCGTCATGACGGGCGGGCGCATCGGCAAGGACGGCATCCACGGGGCCACGTTCTCCTCGGAGGAGCTCCACGAGGACTCGCCCGTCTCGGCCGTCCAGATCGGCGACCCCATCACGCAGAAGAAGATGACCGACTTTCTTCTCATGGCCCGGGACCGAGGCCTGTACCGGGCCATCACGGACAACGGCGCGGGGGGCCTGTCGTCCTCGGTGGGCGAGATGGCGGGCATGTCGGGCGGCGCGGAGCTGGACCTGAAGAACGCCCCCCTGAAGTACGCGGGCCTCGCTCCCTGGGAGATCCTGCTTTCCGAGGCGCAGGAGCGCATGAGCCTGGCCATCCCGCCCGAGGACATCGACGAGTTCATGGCCCTGGCCCGCAAGATGGAGGTGGAGGCCACCATTCTGGGCACCTTCACCGACTCGGGAAAGTTCCACATCCGCTACGGCGGCAAGACGGCGGCCTGCCTCGACATGCAGTTCCTCCACGACGGCGTGCCCCAGATGAGGCTTGCGGCCAAATGGGTTCCCCCGCGCAACCCCGAGCCGGACTTCGCCGAGCCGGCCGATTACGGCAAGGCCCTCCGGGCGATGCTCTCCCGCCTCAACATCTGCAGCAAGGAGTCCGTCGTGCGCCAGTACGACCACGAGGTCCAGGGCGGCAGCGTGGTGAAGCCGCTCGTGGGCATCGCCAACGACGGCCCCAGCGACGCCGCCGTCATCCGGCCCGTGCTCGAGTCCTATGAGGGGGTCGTCGTGGCCAACGGCATCTGCCCGCGCTACAGCGACATCGACGCCTGGCACATGGCGGCCTGCGCCATCGACGAGGCCGTGCGCAACGCCGTCGCCGTGGGCGTCTCGCTGGAGCGGCTCGCGGGCCTCGACAACTTCTGCTGGTGCGACCCCGTCCAGTCGGAGAAGACGCCCGACGGGCACTACAAGCTTGCCCAGCTCGTGCGGGCCAACCTGGCGCTCTACGAGCTGACGCTCCTCTACGGCGTGCCCTGCATCTCGGGCAAGGACAGCATGAAGAACGACTACCAGATCGGCGACACGAAGATCTCCATCCCGCCCACGCTGCTCTTCTCCGTCATCGGACGCATCGAGGACGTGCGCAAGGCCGTCACGATGGACGCCAAGCGGGCGGGCGATCTCGTCTACGTGCTGGGCGAGACGAAGAGGGAGCTGGGCGGCTCCGAGTGGTATGCCCTGCATGGCTTCGTGGGCAACGACGTGCCCAGGGTGGACGGCGAGCGGGCCCTGGCGCTCTACCGCGCCCTGGCGAAGGCCATCCGCGAGGGGCTCGTGGCCTCCTGCCACGACTGCTCCGACGGGGGTCTCGGTGTGGCCCTGGCCGAGACGGCCTTCTCCGGAGGCCTCGGCATGAATGTCGACCTGGCGGCCGTGCCCGCAAGCGGGATCGCCCGCGACGACGAGGCGCTCTTCTCCGAGACCCAGAGCCGGTTCGTCGTCACCGTGCGGCCGGACAAGAAGGCGGCCTTCGAGGCGGCGCTTGCGGGAAGCACATTGGCCTGTATCGGCGCGGTGACCGGCGGAGGCCTCTTCCGCGCCAAGGGCTTGAGGGGCGGCGTGATCCTCGAGGAGAGGATCGAGGATCTGAAGGAAGCATGGCAGAAAACCTTGCGGTTTTAGTGACCATGAGAAGCTGTGCTTTCATGTCCAAGTGAAGAGGAGACAAGAAAATCCCCCTTTCATCCCCCTTTGTAAAAGGGGGAGAATCAATGATTCCCCTTTGCAAAAGCGGGGGACCATAAACAGTCCCCCTTTTGTAAAGGGGGGCAGGGGGGATTTGAATCCGTGCGGCTGCAAAGACAGGATAGTCACATAACGAGGTAAGGGATGCCTAGAATTGTAAAATCGATTGTGTTGACGGGGAACGGGACGAACTGCGAGCGGGAGATGGCCCACGCCTGCCGGCTGGCGGGATCGGACGAGGTGGACATCGTCTACATCCACGAGATTCTCAACGGCGAGAAGCGTCTCGACGACTACCACTTCCTGAACCTGCCCGGCGGGTTTCTCGACGGCGACGATCTGGGCTCGGCCAAGGCGGGCGCCAACCGGATCATCCACGCGAAGGTGAAGGGAAGCGGCGAGCCCCTGCGAGAGCAGCTCCAGCGCTTCATCGGAGAGGGCAAGCTCGTCCTCGGCGTCTGCAACGGCTTCCAGCTCATGGTGAAGCTCGGCATCCTGCCGGCCTTCGACGGCGAGTACTTCAAGCAGACCGTGACGCTCTCCTTCAACGACTCGGGACGCTTCGAGGACCGCTGGGTGTGGCTGTCGGTCAACGAAACATCGCCCTGCGTCTTCACGCGGGGGCTCAAGAGGGTCTACCTCCCCGTGCGCCACGGCGAGGGGAAGTTCATGGCCAAGAGCGCCACGATCCTGAAGCGCCTGCACCGGCAGCAGCAGGTCGTCGCCCGCTACTGCACGCAGGACAGCGACTGGCCCACCATGGCCTATCCCGCAAACCCCAACGGCGCCGTTGACGCCATCGCCGGGATCTGCAACGAGACGGGGCGCCTCTACGGCATGATGCCCCACCCCGAGGCCTACACGCACTACACGAACCACCCCCGCTGGACGCGGGAGGACCTTCCGGAGGAAGGAATGGGGCTGGCATTTTTCAAAAATGCGGTACAATTCATCCGAAGCGACGAATTCGAACAGAGACCGGCGAGAATCGCCGAAGCGGGCTGATCCCAGGGTATCGGGCAAAGGAAGAAGGGTATCGGGTATAGGGTACCGTGAAAAGATGGAAGTTAGGAAGATAGGAAGTTAGGAAGCGCGGAGTGTCTCACAGCAGTCCATCACGTGAAGGCTTTACCGAACTTCTCAGCTTCCCAACTTCACAGCTTCATCTTTTCTTGGACCCTGGCCCCTGGACCCTGAACCCGCCGTTTGAGTAGACGGAATAGACCGGACAGACTGAATAGACATGAGCCACGACGCAGGAGGGGCGAAGATGGCCGACACATTCAAGGCACTGGTGCTGCGGCAGGAGGGCGACCGGGTCCGAAACGCCGTGGAGGAATTGCAGATCGGCGATCTGCCCGAGGGCGACGTTCTCGTGGCGGTCGAGTATTCCTCGCTGAACTACAAGGACGCCATGGCCGTCACCGGCACGGGGAAGATCGT
>CAYZKT010000071.1:0-12309 GCA_964478885.1 uncultured Syntrophaceae bacterium
GACGGCGGAGAAGTTCGTCCAGAAGTAATTCGAGGGCGACAGGCCGTTGATGACCAGCCGGGTCCAGAAGAGCAACCGTTCGCGCTGCCTGCCCTCCAGGCCCGGCGACTGCACGATCAGGTCCCGTACCCAGCTCTGGCAGGCGGCGTGTTGCCGGCGTGCAATCTGGCCCGCAGACCTCAGCGCGTCGAGAAAGTCGGGCTTCCCGGTTTCTTCCCCCTTTTCAGATTTCCCGAGGCGCAGGAAATCCTTTAATTCCTCCAGGGCGGCCTCCTGGAGCTGCAGTACCAGCTGAGCCTGCCTGCGTCCCAGCTCCAGCGGCCGGTCTTTCCAGGACTGCTGCGCGTCTTTCAGCGCGGAAAGGATGTCAAAGGGATCCATGGCTGCGGCCTCCGCAAGGGACGGGTCAGTTGTTCTTGACGTATCGCCCGATGTACTCGGTCAGCTCCCCCAGGGTCATGTCCTCGGTCAGCATGTCCAGAGACACTTTCAGGGGGAACCGCTCCTCGAGGAACACCTGCAGATTGACGGCCGCCATGGAGTCGTAATCGGGGATGTCGCCCAGGCGCATCTGGGCCGTGATCGAGATCTTTCCGACATCGGGGAACAGGTCCACGATGCCGCTCTTGATGGTGGTCAGGATCGTCTCGTTCATGTCTTTTCCTTTCTTTCTTCGGAACGGTCAGATGCGGAGCAGGTTTGCTCCCCAGGAGAGCCCTCCCCCGAAGGCGGCGATGACGGCGAGGTCTCCCGTTACCAGGTCCCCCCGGGAGACGGCCTCGTCCAGCGCGATGAGCACCGACGCGCTGGCCGTGTTTCCGTAGCGGTCGAGGTTGACGAAAAACCTCTCCCGCGGGATGCCGAGCTGATCGGCGATGCCGTACAGAATGTTGATGTTGGCCTGGTGGCAGATGAATCGCTTCACCTCCCCCGGCGCCACTCCGGCTTCCTCGAGAAGCCGGTGGATGATCTTCGGACCCTTGTCAAGGGTGAAGGCGAAGACCTCCTCTCCCTTCATCCGGAAGAAGGCCGAGCGGGGACCGGGCATTTTCTCGAAGGGGAGCATCGTGCCTCCCCCGGGGACGCAGATCGTGTCGTTGCGGCTCCCGTCGGTGCCGAGGCAGGAGTGCAGGACCCCACGCGGGCGACCGTTTCCGGCCTGAAACAGGGCGGCACCCGCCCCGTCCCCGAAGAAGGGGTACGTCGAGAAGTCCCTGGGGCTGAGGATCTTGGAGTACATCTCCGAGGCGATGAACAGGATCGTCCGGAATGCCCCCGATCGGATGAGGGAGTCGACGACGGCGATGCCGAAGGAACTGCCGGAACAGACGGAGTTGATGTCGAAGGCGAAGGCGTTGACCGCCCCCAGCCCGTGCTGGACCCGCGTGGCCGTGGCAGGCTGCATGCGATCGGGCGAGGAGGTGGACAGGACGATTCCCTCCAGGCTTTCCGGCTGGAAATCAATCTTCTGAAGGCATGCTCGCGCGGCGGCAACGGCCAGGTCGGACGTGCACTGATCCTCGGCGGCGTGCCTGCGGGTCTGCACGCCCGTCTTCTCTGCGATCAGCTTGCGGGCTTCTGCTGAAAACTGTGAGAGGTCCTCGTTGGAAAGGATCCGGTCTGGAAGGAAACTGCCGGTGGAAAGGATGTGGGCCCGTTGCATCTCTGTGTCCTCCGAGATGTCGGTTTACCTGTTCGTCCTCCCGTTGCTTCGATGTGCGTTCGCGTTCCGTTCGGCCTCACGGCCGTAAAGTCAAAAAAGTAATGCAAATCCCGTGCCTTGCGTTGCTCTGTCGGATGGGGGGCGGTTTCGAGTGTCACCAACCCCCGGCCTTCACTCGATCTGCTTGTCGGTCCAGAATTCGAAGTGTTCGCCGCGGTCGTTGACGAGAACCGACGTCACCGAGCCGAACCGGAGCCCGATGCGTTTCCCCTCGAACTCGTAGCCCCAGGGGCACCAGCCCTTCTTGGCGTCGAGGACCCACTTCTCTCCGTTTGCGCGCTCAACGACGAGCTCGCCCGTGTGCAGGTCCTCCACCAGGAGGGCCTCTTCGAGAGCCTGTTCGTTTTCCATGGCCGGGTCCCCGCTGGATTTCCGTTGACGGGACGGACTTCTTCCGTTAAACCAAAACACGGAGGTGGTCAAGATGAAACCCGACAGTGAAAAGGTTTGTGAGAACTGCGCATTCCACAGCCCCCGGACCGACAGCGAGCTGGAGAAGTGCTGGCGCTTTGCCCGTTTCGTGGAGCATGTAATCAACGACTGGACGAGGGACTGCGAGTATTTCACGCCCGCCGCGCAGCAGCGTGGCGAATGCTGAAGTTGAGAAGCTGGGAAGTTGTGAAGCTTGGTCCAGGCTCCGGCGTTGTACGACCTGACAGATTCTCCGAGGTTCTCAACTTCATAACTTCCTCCCCTCAGGCCGCAGGTTCACATGCTCGCCCCCGAAGATTGAAGAAGAGTTTGAGCCCCTTCTTGACCGGTTCGGAAAAGATCTTCGTGGACAGGAACGCCCCGGCCACGCGCTTGTTGATCTCGGCCAGCGTGGGGTAGGGGTGCACGGCCGACGCGAGCGTCGAGAGCCCCGTCCTGCCGCTGAACACGGCGACCCACTCCGCGAGGAGGTCCCCCGCCCTCGGTCCCAGGATCTGCACCCCCACGGGTTTTTCCTTCTCGTCGAGGAGCATCTTGATCTTCCCCGCCGCCTCCCCTTCGGCAAGTCCCCGGTCGTTTCCCCGGAAATCCTCGACCCACAAGCTGTACCGGATGCCCGCCTCTCTTGCCGTCCTCTCGTTCATTCCGATGCTGGCAAGCTCCGGGTCCGTGTAGGTGCACCAGGGCAGGAAGGCGTAGTCGACCTTGCGGGGGAGGTGGAATATGGCATTGGCGACCACGATTCCTCCCTCGTACCCCGCCGCATGGGTGAAGGGGTAGGTTCCCGTCACGTCGCCTGCGCCCCAGATATGCCTCTGCGTCGTCCTGAGGCGATCGTCGAGCCTGAGGCCCCGGCGGTCGGACTCGATCCCGATTCCTTCGAGGCCCATCCCCCTCAGGTTCGGCTCTCGCCCCGCCGCCACGAGGACCGCTTCGGCGCGAAGGGTCTCTACCGTTTCGCCGGTTCTCACCGCGATCTCCCGCTCGGTCCCCAGGTCGGTTGCCCGCAGCACGGCAGCGCCGAGAAGGAAGCGGACCCCTTCAGCGCGGAGGGTCTCCATGACGGCCCCGGCCATGTCCGGGTCTTCCTTCGGCAGGATTGCAGCCCCCATCTCTACGATCGTGACGGCCGTCCCGAGCCGGTTGAATGCCTGCCCCATCTCGACGCCGATGGGTCCGCCGCCGATGATGATCATGGAGTCGGGGAGCCGGTCGAGAGTGAAAATCTCCCGGTTCGTGAGGAAGGGAGTCCTGTCGAGGCCCGGGATCGGCGGGATCGCCGGCGAGGAGCCCGTTGCGATGACCCAGTTTTTCGCACTGAAGGGGATCCCGTCGAGGCTCACGGCGTGCTCGTCCACAAAGACGGGGTTCCCGAACTCCACGCGGGCGCCGAGCCCGCAAAAACGTTCCGACGAGTCGTGCCGCTGGATCGCGCCGATCACGGATCGGATCCGGTCCGCGACCCGGACAAAGTCCACCGGCGGCACGTCCGCCTCCGGGAGCCCGAAGGCCTTCGCATTTTTCATCTGGTGGTAGACCATGGCCGTCTTGATCAGCGTCTTGCTCGGGACGCAGCCGAAGTGGAGGCAGTCGCCGCCCAGTTCCTTCTCCTTTTCGATCAGGAGGGTCTTCGCCCCGAGCTGGGCCGCCCCCGCCGCGATGGTGAGCCCCGCCGAACCGCCGCCGATGATGCCGATGTCATAATCATATTTCATCATGAAGACCCCGTTGCTGTTTGAGAAAAGTGCCGAGAGCCGGGCGTGCTGTGGCAGGAAATCAAACAGGCTGCTCTTGGACTCCCAGACGCTGGACCCTGAACCCTTTCTACCGGTAGACTTCGATGAACCCCACGTAGGCAATCGAAGCTTCCTTCGTGTTGTCGGAATCGCTCATGATCCCGAGAGTCGCCCTGGCCGGCGGGTCGGTTCCGAAGGCCCGGCGGTAATCGTCGAGGATGTTGCGTTCCTCCACGATCCACCGCCTCAGGTTTTTCCGCCCCTTCTGCAGGACGATCATTTTCGCATTCGACGCGTAGGGGTTCGTGAGAATGCCCTCCTCGTCCTCCCGGCTTGCCCAGATGTAGTTGAGCGCGCTGTGAGGCGGGTATTCCCCGTAGAGCGCCCTGGCCAGGCCGTACTTGGCCCTGTCGATGGCCGCCGCCTTTTCCGGGTCGTATTCGAACAGGACGTAGATCCTCAGCGGGTAATCGTCGCCCTCCTTCGAGCTGGCATTGCCTTTTCTGTAGACATTGTCGACGCGCCACTTCCACCGCAGCCGGGGATAGTCGGACACGTTAAAGGTCGTCCGGTAGACGATGGCCGACGCCGACGCCTGGCTTTCGGCTTGAAGCACGGACTCTCGCTCCAGGGTCTCGATCGAGTAGCGCGTCTGTTCCCGGATCTTCGGGAACGTGACGGGGCGCCAGTTTGCGAGATCGTTGAACTCCTCGCGCAGAAAGACCGCCCCCTGCGCGGCCGCGGGGGCCGGAGCCAGCGCAATCGCGAGCATGAGCAGCATGAACGTCCCGAGGGTTTTCGTCACGACAACCCCCCGTCCTGCTGTGTCAGAAGCTGTGCGGCATCCCGATCCAGCATCCACCGGAGTTCCCCGCGCGAGGGCCGGACGACCTGCGCGGGGAGTGTCCCGGGCCGGAAGGGCCCCTCCAGGACATCCCGGACGGCGGCAGCCTTGCCTTTCCCCGAGACGAGGAAGGCGACGACCTGCGCGGCGTTGATCGCAGGAGGGGTCAGGGTGATCCGCCACCCTTTCTGCGCGTCCACGTACTGGGCCGCCACCCGGCGCGACGATTCCCTGATCGCGGGGCTCCCGGGGAAGAGGGAGGCCGTGTGGCCGTCTTCCCCCAGCCCGAGAAAGACGACGTCAAAGGCGGGGCAGGGTTCCCCGCGCAGCCCGAAAAAATCGCGCAGCAGCCCCTCGTACAGGGCCGCCGCCTCGACGGGGTCCATCTCGCCGCGCATCCGGCGGACGTTTGCCGGGGGGACGGGCACGTGATCGAGAAGCCGCTCGCGGGCGAGGCGGTAGTTGCTCTCCCTGTGGTCGGGGGGCACGCACCGCTCGTCCACCCAGAACAGGTGCACCCGATCCCACGGGATCGTCGTTGCGAAGGGGGCCTTCGCCAGAAGGGTGTATAGCGCCTCGGGCGTTCTGCCGCCGCTGAGCGCCGCGGTGAACCGGCCCCGCGCCGAGACCGCCCCGGCGGCCCTTTCGGCGAACAGCGCGGCCGCCGCCCGGGCCAGATCCCCGGCGGAGGCGTGGATCTCGACGGGTGCCATGGCGCGTCACCCCCGGCTGCAGCTGGTTTGCCAGGCATACCCTCCCCGCTCCAGGAGGGAGCAGGCCTCGTCGGGCCCCCAGCTTCCGGCACGGTAGGGAGCCGGCGGCCCGGCCGCCGGGCTCTCAAGCGCCGCGATCAGCGGATCGAGGATCATCCACGCCCACTCGATCTCGTCGCGTCTCGCGAACAGCGACGCGTCGCCCTGGATGGCGTCCATGAGGAGCCTTTCGTAGGCGTCGGGGATGACGAACTCCCCGAAGCGCTCGCCGTAGTGGAAGACCATGTCGGCGGGCGCCGATCGCATGGACGCCCCCGGCACCTTGGTTTCGAACCCGAGGTGCACGCCCTCGTCGGGCGCGATGCAGATGGAGATGTGGTTCGGCGAGGGATCGCAGTTCTCCGGGAACAGCAGGTGGGGCACCGCCTTGAACCGCAGGTAGATCTCCGAGGCCCTCCGGGCGAGCTTCTTCCCCGTGCGAAGGTAGATGGGCACGCCCTGCCAGCGCCAGTTGTCGATGGTCAGCTTCAGGGCCGCGAACGTGGGGGTCCGCGAGCGCCGCGCCACATCGACCTCTTTCCGGTAGCCGCGGTATTGTCCCGTGACGCAGTCCTCGACCCTCGGACAGCGCACGGCCTGGAGCACCTTGACCTTCTCGTCCCGCAGCGCGCGGGCGCTGTAGGCGGACGGCGGCTCCATCGCCATGAGCGTCAGGAGCTGCAGGAGGTGGTTCTGCACCATGTCGCGGACGACGCCCGCGCGGTCGTAGTAGCCGCCGCGGGTCCCCACGCCGGCGTCCTCGGCCACCATGATCTGCATGTGTTCGACGAAGTTGCGGTTCCACAGGGGTTCGAAGATGGCGTTGGCGAAACGCAGGGTCAAAATGTTCTGGACCGTTTCCTTGCCGAGGTAATGATCGATCCGGAAGATCTGCCCCTCGGTGAATACCGCGTAGAGGTCGTCGTTGAGCCGCCGCGCGCTCTCGAGGTCCGTGCCGAAGGGTTTCTCGATGACGACGCGCCGCCACCCGTCGCCCCGGTTGAGACCCGCGCCGCCGAGCTGTTCGGAGATCACGGAGAAAAGCGGCGGCGGGGTCGCCAGGTAGAAGAGGACATTGCCCCGGGTGCGGGAGGCCCTCCCGGGGGCGGCCAGGACGCGGGCCAGGGCCGCATAGGTCCCCCCGTCCTCGAAACGGCCGCGGATGTAGGTCACGCGTTTTGCGAAGCGCGGCCAGCGGGCACAGATCTCCTCGCCGCCGGGCTTGAGGCGCGAGTACTCCATGACCCCGTCGTAGAGACGGTCGTGCAGGACGCCGTCGCTCAGGTCCGTCAGGGCCAGGCCGACGATGTCGGTTTGCGGGTGCAGGAGGCCTTCGCAGGAGAGGCTGTGCAGGGCCGGCATGAGTTTGCGGGCCGTCAGGTCGCCCGAGGCGCCGAAGATGACGATCGTGCAGGGTTCTGCCGGGGTTTTCGTTTCGTTCATGCTGTCCTCAAGACCGTTTCTTCTCTTTCACGGGATGCCCGCCGAACTTGTTCCGCATGGCGGCCAGGAGCTTCGCCGCGTAGCTCTCGTCCTGGCGGCTCGCGAAGCGCATCAAGAGCGCCAGCGTGATGACCGGGGCGGGGATGTCCCCGTCGATCGCCTCGAAGACCGTCCAGCGGCCCTCGCCGGAGTCGGCAACCCACCCCTCGATCCCGTCCAGTTCGGGGTCTTCGGCGAGGCTTTCGGCGGCGAGGTCGAGGAGGCGGGACCGGATCACGCTCCCGGAGCGCCAGATCTCGGCCACCCGGTGCAGGTCGAGGTCGAAGTCCTTCCGGCCCCGGAGGATTTCGAACCCCTCGGCATAGGCCTGCATGAGGCCGTACTCGATGCCGTTGTGAACCATCTTGACGAAGTGGCCGGCCCCCGCCGGTCCCACGTGCCCCCAGCCCCGCTTCGGGGAGGGCGCAAGCGTCTCGAAGACGGGACGCAGGCGCTCCACGACGGCGCTCTCGCCCCCCACCATCAGGCTGTAGCCTTCCTTGAGGCCGCGGATGCCGCCGCTGGTGCCCGCGTCAACGAAGCGGATGCCCCGCTTGGCGAGCGACTTCGCCCGTGCCATGGATTCGCGGAAGTTGGAGTTCCCCCCGTCGATGATCACGTCGCCCCGCGAGAGGGACTTCGCCAGGGCCCGGACCGCAGAATCCGTCGCCCTGCCGGCGGGCACCATGACCCACAGATGGCGGGGCTTTCCCATTCCCTTCACGATCCCGCCGATTGTCCCGGCTGCCCGGATCCGCGGGTGCTCCCCGGCGAGCGCCACCGCGATGCCCGGGGAGCGGTCGTAGGCGAGCACGTCGTGCCCGCCCCGGGCGAGCCTGCGGGCGATGTTGGCCCCCATCCTTCCGAGTCCGACAATCCCGATTTGCATGTTCCGGCCCTAAAACTCCTTTCCGAAATCGCTCGGCGAGACCCCGCCCTCGCCCCGCTTGACGTGGCGAACCCCCTTGGGGCCCGCGATGACCACGTCCGAAGCGAGCCCCATGAAGAGCCCGTGCTCCACGACCCCGGCGCGGCCCTTGATTTTCTCCGCCAGCACGTGGGGCCGCTCGATCGCCCCGAAGTTGCACTCCAGGATCCAGTTGCCGCAATCCGTGTGGTAGGGGCTCCGGTCGGCGTTCCGGCGCAGGCCGACCTTGGAGCCCAGGGACTCCAGGAACATCGCCTGGGACCGCCAGCCGAAGGGGATCACCTCCACGGGGACGCAACGTTTACGTCCCAGGACGGGCGTGAGCTTGGATTCGTCGACGACGATCACCTCGCGCCGGCTCGCCTGGGCGATGATCTTCTCCCTCAGCAGCGCGCCTCCGCCCCCCTTGATCATGTTGAGTTGCGGGTCCACCTCGTCGGCGCCGTCGATCGTGAGATCGATGACGGGGATCTCGTCGAAGGCCCTCAGCGGCATGCCGCACCGCATGGCCTCCTCCTCGACCTGGTAGGAGCTGGGCACGCCGATCACGTCCTTCAGCTGCCCCGCTTTCAGTTTGTCCGCCAGGATCGCCACGGCATGGATGGCCGTGCTGCCGTGGCCGAGCCCGACGATCATCCCCGACTGCACCAGGTCGGCCGCGTAGGACGCCGCCTGCCGTTTCAGCTGAATCGTGTCGTCCGTCATAATTCCCTCCTTGTCTGTCGCCGGCGCGTCCCGGGCCGCGCCGGCCGTTCCCTATTGAATCCCTTCCGTGAGCAGCGCAAGCCGCCCGATGACGTCCGGTCCCAGGTGCAGCCGGATGACGCGGCGCCCCCTTGCGAGAAGGGCCTGCCGGTCTCCCGCCGCCTGGGCGGCCTCGAGGATGCCGAACGTCAGGGATGACGCCGTCGATCCCGGGGCGTCAGGGATCGGGATGTCCTCCTCGCTGTCCGCCGTCAGCTGGATGAAGACCCCCCTGCCTGCATCCCCCTTGTGGAGCTGTCCCGTCGAATGCAGGTAGCGCGGTCCGTACCCCACGGTCACGGGAACGCGATACCGGTCGCGCAGCCTCGTGCGGAAGATCTGGAGCAGGATGTCCGTCTCGTCCGAGGGCGGCAGCCATGCCGTGATCGCGATGTATCCCCCGGCCCGGATGGCTTCCAGAAAGCCCTCCAGGGCGGTCATGGTGTCCCGCCCTCTCACCGGCCCAAACACCTCGACGCCCCCGAAACTCAGCGCCGGTTCCTCTTTCGGCAGCCTCCCGCTGACCCTGAAGGCCTCCATGGCCTCGCGCGCGCCGGCCTTGGCGGCCTCCACGTCGGGCTGGTCGAAGGGGTTGATGTCGAGGAAGCGGCCCGCCACCGCGGTGGCCATCATCCAGAGGAAAAACTGCCCGCCCAGGTCGACGGGGTCGCGGACCCGGAAAATCTCCACGGGGTGCCCCGCCTCCTCCAGGGCGCGGATGAATGCCGGGCGGAGCGGCTCCCCTGCGGCCTCGAGCCCGACGAAAAGGCGATCCTGCCCGTACACCTCGGGACGGCCCGGCGCCTCTCGCAGCACCGGGAGGATCCCCTTGCCCTCCTTGCCGGTGCTCTCGGCGATGAGCTGCTCCACCCAGTCGCCGAAGTGCTGCAGGGAGGGCGAGGTGACGAGCGTCAGCTTGTCCCGGCCGATCTGCGCGAGTCTTCCCAGGAATGCGCCCAGCCTCGCGCCGTGATTGTTTCCCGCCACGGGACAGTTGCTCGCGTCGCAATTGGCGGACATGGTCGCCGCCTTTCCGAGGAGCGCCCTCACGTCGACGCCGATCAGCGCCGCCGGCACCAAGCCGAAGAAGGACAGCGCCGAGAAGCGCCCGCCGATGTCCGGGTCGTTGAAGAAGACCCGGCGAAACCCGTGCTCCCGCGCCAGCGTCTCCAGCGCGGAGCCCGCGTCGGTGATCGCCGCGAAGTGCCTGCCGGCCCTTTCCCTGCCCAGCCGTTCGACCGCCCACTGATGGAAGAATTTGAAAAACGAGTGGATCTCGACGGTCGTTCCCGATTTCGACGAGACGAGGAAGAGGGTCCTCGCCGGGTCGATGCGGCCCGCGAGACGGACCACCGCCGCCGGGTCCGTGCTGTCCAGCACGGCAAGCTCCGGGTGGCCGGGAGCGCTGCCGAAGGTCTTGGCGAAGACCTCCGGGGCGAGGCTCGAACCGCCCATCCCAAGGAGCAGCACCTGCGTGAGCCCCTCGGAGCGGACGGCCTTTGCGAAGCCCTCGATCTCGTCGACGCGCTCTATCATGTCGACGGGGCTCGAGAGCCAGCCGAGGCGGTTGGCAATCTCCCTCGGGCCGGGTTTCCAGACGGTGTGGTCCTTCGCCCAGATGCGGTCCATCACGCGGTCCTTCCGCAGTGCGGCCAGGCCCTTGTCGATCCGGTCCCGCAGGGAGCCCGCCTCGGTGGACTCGGGCTTCCATCCGGCCCGGATCTCGTCCCGTTTCGAACGGATGCTCCCCATCAGGGCGTCGAAGGAGGTCTCGAAGGCGAGCACTCCTTCGCGCTGCAGCTCGTCGGCGATCTCGTTCATGCCGATGCCCAGTTCCTCGATCCCGTCGAGAACCCGGCGGGCCTCCCGAACGCCCCGGCGAAGCGTCGGCGCCGCCGTCCCATGGTCGAGGAAGGCCTGGAGGGTGGCCGGGGGCAGGGTGTTCACCGTGCCGGGACCGATCAGCTCGTCGACGTAGAGCGTGTCGGGGTAGCCCGGGTTCTTCGTGCCCGTGCTCCCCCAGAGCAGCCGCTGCACCCGGGCGCCTTTCGCGGCGAGCCTCTCCCAGCGCTTCCATGCGTACATCGCCCGGAAACGCTCGTAGGAAAGCTTCGCGCACGCGACGGCCGCCTTGCCCTGCAGGTCTTTGTTTCCCATGGCCTCGAGCTTTCTGTCCACGACGGTGTCGATCCGGCTCACGAAGAAGGAGGCCACCGAGGCCACGCGGGCAAGATCGCCGCCCCGGGCCGCCAGCGTTTCGAGTCCCGTGAGGTAGGCCCGGGCCACCGACTCGTAGTGCGCGGCAGAGAAGATGAGGGTCACGTTGACATTGACCCCTTCGCCGGTGAGGGTCGCAATGGCGGGGATCCCCTCCGGCGTTGCGGGGACCTTGATCATCACGTTCGGCCGCCCGAGGGCCTTGAAGAGCATCCTCGCCTCGGCGACGGTCCCCTCCGTGTCATAGGCGAGCTTCGGGTTCGCCTCGAGGCTCACGTAGCCGTCGGCGCCGCCCGACCGGTCCCACAGGGGCCGCAAGAGGTCGGCTGCCCGGCGGATGTCGTCGAGGGCGAGGGCCAGGTATATCTCCTCGTTGGTCTTTCCCTCCTCCGCGAGCTCCCGCAGGGCCTCGTCGTAATCGGCGCTTCCCGCGATGGCCTTTTCGAAGATGGTGGGGTTGGACGTGATGCCGGAGACGCCGCGGGCGATGAGGGCCTCCAGCTCGCCCGAGTCGATCAGCGAGCGGCGGATGAAATCGAGCCATACGGACTGACCCAGCCTGTTGAGATCCTTGATTGCGCTCATGGCGGCCCTCCTCGAGCGGGACGGGTGCAACGGGCATTAAAGAACGGAAGGTTGTTTGCGGAACGGGAGCGATCGGGACGCCCTGCTGCCGGGCTGAGCACCGAGCAAGAAAAAAGCAGCGCGTGAGAGCGCTGCTTTATCTATACACAATCCACCCGGATTAAACAAGCTCGCTATCGTCTGCGGAGGCAATGCCGGCTTCTGTCTGTCCGTGCCGAAACCCGAACCCCCGGTTTTATTCCCTTCCCAGCAGCTTCAGGGCCCTGTTCACGACATTCTCCACGGTGAAGCCGAACTTCTCCAGGAGCGCGTCGCCCGGCGCCGAGGCCCCGAAATGGTCGATCCCGATCACGTCGCCCTCGTCGCCCACCCATTTCCACCACCCGAGGGTGGCCCCGGCCTCGATGGCCAGTCGCTTTTTCACTGCGGGCGGGATCACGGCGTCGCGGTAGCCCTGCGCCTGCTCCCGGAAGAGCTCCCAGGAGGGCATGGAGACAACTCGGGCACGGACTTTCTTCACGGCGAGTTCGTCGGCCGCCCTCAACGCGAGCGACACCTCGGAGCCCGTGGCGATGAGGACGATGTCCGGGTTGCCGCCCCCGTCGACGAGCACATAGGCGCCGCGGCTCACCCCCTCTGCGACGGGGTACTTCGAAGCATCAAGGACGGGCAGATTCTGCCGGGAAAAGACGAAGACTGTCGGATTGCGCCGCAGAAGGGCCGCCTTCCAGGCGGCAAGGGTTTCGTTGGCGTCGGCGGGCCGCAGGACCGTCAGGTTCGGGACGGCCCGCAGGGCCATCAGCTGCTCGACGGGCTGGTGCGTGGGGCCGTCCTCGCCCACGCCGATGCTGTCGTGGGAGAAGATG
>CAYZKT010000072.1:0-12255 GCA_964478885.1 uncultured Syntrophaceae bacterium
CCTTCAACGGGCGCGAACTCGACATCCTTGTGGCCACGACCGTCATCGAGGTGGGCATCGACATCCCGCAAGCCTCCCTGATGGTGATCGAACACGCCGAAAGGTTCGGCCTCGCGCAGCTCCACCAGCTGCGGGGCAGGGTGGGCCGCAGCGACATCCCCTCCTACTGCATCCTGATGACGGGGTCCCGCGGGTCCGAGAATGCCCGAAGGCGCCTCGCCATCATGGAGAAGACCAACGACGGGTTTCGGATCGCCGAGGCGGACCTCGAGATCCGCGGGCCGGGGGAGCTGATGGGGACGCGGCAGTCGGGCATCCCCGATTTCCGGGTCGCCAACATCCTGCGCGACGGGCGGCTGCTGGGGGACGCGCGCACGGAGGCCTTCCGGCTGGTGCAGAAAGACCCGCGGCTCGAGAGGCCGGAGCACGCCGTGCTACGGGAAGTCCTGCTGTGGAAGTGGGAGGGGCGGCTCGACCTGGCCCGGACGGGCTGACGCGCATGGATTTCTTTTGACAAAACAACGATTTTCACTATAATCGAAACCTTCGAACGTCATGAACCCCCGCCCTGCGGCCCGCGCCGCGGGGTTGCGAAACAGGAGCTTGCTCGATGAAAACCATCTACGCCGGGTTGATCGGGTTCGGCAATATCGGGTCGGGCACCGTCAAGCTGCTCGTGGAAAACGGCGGCCTGATCGAGAAGCGCCTCGGGGCCAGGATCGTCATCAAGCGGATCGCCGACCTCGACCTGAAGACGCCCCGCCCCGTGGCGGTGGACCGCAAGATGCTGACCCGGGACGCCAAGGCCATCCTGAACGACCCGGAGATCTCGATCGTCATCGAACTGGTCGGGGGATACGAACCGGCGAAGAGTTTCATCCTCGAGGCGATCCGGCAGGGCAAGCACGTCGTCACGGCCAACAAGGCCCTGCTGGCCACTCACGGCGACGAGATCTTCAAGGCAGCCGAGGCCCGCGGGGTCGACATCGGGTTCGAGGCCAGCGTCGGCGGCACCATCCCCGTCATCAAGACCCTGCGCGAGAGCCTCGCGGCCAACCGGGTGCGCTCGATTTTCAGCATCCTCAACGGGACGACGAACTTCATCCTCACGAAGATGAGCGACGAGGGCAAGAACTACAAGACGGTCCTCCGGGAGGCCCAGTCGCTCGGGTTCGCCGAGGCCGACCCCACCTTCGACGTGGAGGGGATCGACACGGCGCACAAGCTCGGCATCGTGCTCTCCCTGTCCTACGGCAAGCGGGTCCGCCTGGAAGACATCTACCGGGAGGGCATCACCGGGGTGAGCCAGCAGGACATCGAGTTCGCCAAGGAGCTGGGCTACAAGATCAAGCTGCTGGCCATCGCCATCCAGCGAGGGGATGCCATCGAGGCGAGGATCCACCCCACCATGATCCCCTTCGACCACCTCCTGTCGAGCGTGAACAGCAACTACAATGCGCTGCACATCCGCGGCGACGCCTCGGGGTCCGTGTTCCTCTACGGGCAGGGCTCCGGGATGATGCCCACGGCGAGCGCCGTCGTGGCCGACCTGATCGACATCGCGCGGGACATCCAGAAGGGGATCTCGCGGCGCGTCCCTTCGCGCTCGCTTTCGGAGGGCGGGATCGAGGAGATCGAGCTGATGCCCATGGACGAGATCGTGACGAACTACTATTTCCGGTTCTCGGCCCTGGACCGGCCCGGCGTGCTGTCGAGGATCTCGGGGATTCTCGGGAAATACAACATCAGCATCGCATCCGTCATCCAGAAGGGCAGGGCGCCCGACAGGACGGGTTCCGTGCCCGTCGTCATGACGACGCACGAATCCCGGGAGAAGGACGTGCGGGCGGCCCTGAAGGAGATCGACCGGCTTGCCGTCCTGAAGGGCAAGACGGTGAGAATCCGCATCGAGGACGACAGGCTGAAATGAAATACGTGGTGCTTCTCGGCGACGGCATGGCCGACTGGGACATCGAGAGCCTGGGCGGGAAAACCCCGCTGGCCTACGCGAAGACCCCAAACATGGACCGGATCGCGCGCGAGGGGACCCTCGGCCTCATCGACACGGTCCCCGGGGGCCTCAAGCCGGGCAGCGACGTGGCCATCCTCTCCGTGCTCGGTTACGACCCCGCGGTGTGCTACACGGGGCGGGGCCCGCTGGAGGCGGCCAGCATGGGCGTCCGTCTCGACCCGGGCGACCTGGCCTTCCGCTGCAACCTCGTCACTTTGGGCGACGGGGCCGACCCCGTCATGGAGGACTTCACGGCAGGACACATTTCCTCGGACGAGGCCCGCGAGATCATCCTAGACCTCGACCGGCGGATGGGGACTCGGACCCTGAAGTTCCACCCGGGCGTCGGATACCGTCACCTGCTCGTCTGGAAAGGCGGGGGGCCCGAGGTGGAGACCACCCCGCCCCACGATATCACGGGGCAGGCCACGGCCGGCTACCTGCCGAAGGGGAAAGGCGCCGACGACGTGATCGGCGTCATGCTCCGCTCCCGGGAGATCCTGAAGGACCATCCCGTGAACCGCAAGCGGGCCGGCGCGGGCAAGAAGCAGGCGACCTCCGCCTGGCTCTGGGGACAGGGCGGCAAGCCCGCCATGGAGCCCCTGTCGGCGAAGTACGGGCTGCGCGGGGGCATGATCTCGGCCGTGGACCTCCTCAACGGCCTCGGGGTCTACGCGGGCCTCGAGATCCTCAAGGTGCCGGGGGCAACCGGCTACATCGACACGAATTACGTCGGGAAGGCCGAGAAGGTTCTGGAGGCGCTCGGGGAGAAGGACTTTGTCTTCGTCCACGTGGAAGCCCCCGACGAGATGGGACACGAGGGAAACCTCGAGGGGAAGGTGAAGGCCATCGAGGACTTCGACGAAAAGGTCGTGGGCACGGTGCTCAGGGGGATCGGGCGTCACGGCGACTACCGGGTCCTCGTGCTGAGCGACCACCCGACGCCGATCGCGAAGAAAACCCACACGGCCGAGCCGAGCCCCTTTGCCGTCCTGTCCTCCCGCCCGGAGGACAACCTGAGGGGCGCCGCGGGGTACAGCGAGGAAGAGGCCCGCCGGGGGGGCATCGTCGTGACCCCGGGATGCCGCCTGATGGAGGGGTTCATCCGCGACTGGAGACGGTTCATTGCAGACAGGCGTCGTTAAGATCCGGGTCATCTACGCCGACACGGACGCGATGGGGATCGTCTACCACACGAACTACATCCGCTGGTTCGAGATCGGACGAACGGAGCTGATGCGGGAGGCGGGCGTCGTCTACGACGAGATGGAGAAGGAAGGCTTCTTTCTGCCGCTGACGGAGCTTGCCTGCCACTACCTCTACCCGGCGCGCTACGACGAGATTGTCCTCGTCGAGACCCGCATCGAGTACTTCCGGCGCGCGAGCGTGAAGTTCGCCTACGAGATCTGGGACGAGAAGAGGGAGCGGATGCTCGTGGAGGGCTCCACGCTCCATGCCTTCCTGAACCGGGAGGGAAAGATCGTGCGGGCCCCGGAGCGGGTGGGGGAGATCTTCAAGGCGATGCAGGCCGGTCAGCCCGACGGTTGAGCCGGCCGGTTCGAGAGCGTTCAGGGAACACAAGGTCGGGCGGATGCCCGATCATTTTTTGATCGACACCGGAGAAGAAGACCATGGTTGCAGCAAAGACGGAAAAGAAGGACCTCGAGCAGCCCGATGCTTTCCAGGAGGCCATGGGCAGTGTTATGGCCTGGGCGGCGGATAACCGGCAGAAACTCTACGCCGGAGCCGGTGCAATCGTGCTCGCGATCGTCCTGGCAGGCGGGTATTTCTTCTACTCGGCATCGCAGGAAAAGGATGCGGCCAGGCTCTACCTCGAAGCGCGGATCAAGACGCTGAAGGCCGATCCCATGGGAACCGGCGCAGCGGGGCCGGAGGCCGCAAAGGCATACGCGGACGTCGTGGAGAAGTACGCCTCGACCGACGCGGCCCAGAGCGCGCGATACGAACTGGGGAGCCTGGCCTACAACGCAGGGGACTACGACCGGTCGATCCAGGCCTACCGGGACTTCATCGACAAGGCGGGAGGAAAGGACATCCGGGTCCTCTACGCCTGGTTCGGGATCGGCTACGCCCACGAGGCCAAGAAGGAATACGACAAGGCCCTCGAGGCCTTCAACCGGGTGGCCTCGATGAACCCGGGAGCCGTTCACGAAGGGATCAGCTACCGCAACATCGCGCGCGTCCACGAGGAGCTCAACGACCGCGGGAAGGCCCTGGAGTACTACAAGAAGGCGCTGGAAAAGACCAAAGACCCGAACGCGACAATCCTCCTCAAGCGAAAGATCGCGCAACTGGGCTAGAACGGACACGGAGAAGAACGATGCAGGAACTCATGTCGGGAAACGAGGCGATCGCACGGGGAGCGTGGGAGTGCGGCGCCACCTTCGGCGCGGGCTACCCCGGCACGCCGAGCACGGAGATTCTTGAAACCTTCGCGCAGTACAAGGGCGTATACGCCGAGTGGTCGCCCAACGAGAAGGTCGGGCTCGAGGTGGCCATCGGGGCCGCGTTTGCGGGGGCCCGGGCCATGGCGGTGATGAAGCACGTGGGAGTCAACGTGGCGGCCGACCCCCTGTTCACCGTGAGCTACACGGGGACGAACGGGGCGCTCGTGATCATCACGGCCGACGACCCCTCGCTGCACAGCTCGCAGAACGAGCAGGACAACCGCAACTACGCGAAGTTCGCGAAGATTCCCATGCTCGAGCCGGCCGACAGCCAGGAGGCGAAGGATTTCATCAAGCTCGCCTTCGAGCTTTCCGAGAAATTCGACACGCCCGTCTTCCTGCGGACGACGACCCGCGTGTCCCACTCCAAGAGCGTCGTGCGGATCGAACCGCAGGCGGCCCTCGGGGACCGTACGGACATCAGGCACCTGCCCCTGAAATACGTCATGGTGCCCATTAACGCGCGCACGCGCCGCGTCGAGGTGGAAAAGCGGACGCTGGCCCTGCGGGAGTGGGCCGAAACCTTCCCCGGGAACCGCGTGGAGATGGGATCGGCCGAGGTGGGCATCATCACGGCGGGCATGCCCTACAACTACGCGAAGGACGCTTTCCCGGAGTACTCCTACCTGAAACTCGGCCTGGTCAACCCCCTGCCGGAGAAGCTGATTCGGGATTTCGCCTCGAAGGTGAAAAAGCTCTACGTCGTCGAGGAGCTGGACCCCTTCATCGAGGAGCAGGTGAGGGCCATGGGGATCGAGGTGACGGGAAAGGCCGTGTTCCCCTACACGAACGAATTCGACCCCGGCGTCATCGAGAAGGGACTGACCGGCGCGTCGTCGGCTCCGGCCGTCACGCTGCAGACCATTCCGCCCCGGCCCCCGAACCTCTGCCCCGGGTGCCCGCACCGCGGCCTGTTCTACGCGCTCAACAAGACGAAGGCCTTCGTGTCCGGGGATATCGGGTGCTACACGCTGTCCTACATGAAGCCGCTTGCCGGCATGGACAGCTGCATCTGCATGGGCGCCAGCATCGGGATCGCCCACGGCATGAGCAAGGCGCTGGGTCCGAAAGGGAAGGGGAAGGTCGTCGGCGTCATCGGCGATTCGACCTTCATCCACTCGGGCATCACGACGCTGCTCAATGCGGCCTACAACCGCAGCGACGCCGTCTTTATCATCGCCGACAATCGCACGACGGCGATGACGGGCATGCAGGAACACCCGGCGACGGGGTACACCCTCCAGGGGGAAAAGGCGAAGGAGCTCGATTTCGAGGCTCTCGGGAAGGTCCTGGGAATCGAAAGCGTCGAGGTCATCGACCCGCTGCAGTTCAAGAACACGACGGAGGTCCTGAAGCGCGAACTCCAGAAGGACGGGCCTTCGCTGATCATCTCCCGGTCTCCCTGCGTGCTGTTGATGAGCAAGAAGGCCGCCCGGGCGAAGCACTTCTTCACCGATCCGGACAAGTGCATCGGCTGCAAGGTCTGCCTGAGCTGCGGCTGCCCGGCCATCTCGTGGAAGGACTTCGAGAAGGCGGGATTGCCCCCGCGGCCGGAACGGAAGAAACAGAAGGGGATCGCCGTGATCGACGCGACGCTCTGCACGGGCTGCACGCTGTGCGCACAGCTCTGCCGACAGGAAGCCATACTGCGGGAGGACGGATAAGGACATGGAAAACAGGGTAAAGAGCCTGCTGCTGGCCGGTGTGGGGGGACAGGGGATCCTGCTGGCGAGCGACATCATATGCAAGGTCATGATGGAGAAGGGCTACGACGTCAAGAAGAGCGAAGTGCACGGCATGGCCCAGCGCGGTGGGTGCGTGACCAGCCACGTCCGTTACGGAAAGAAGGTCTACTCGCCCCTGGCCCGCAGAGGGGACGTGGACATCATCGTCTCCTTCGAGAAGCTCGAAGCCCTGCGTTACCTGGATTACCTCAAGGCGGGCGGACTCGTGCTCGTCAACGACGAGGAGATCTACCCGCCCTCCGTGAACCTGGGTGAGGCGGACTACCCCGGGGGGATCTACGAGAGCCTCCGCGCCCAGTTCGGCGAGCAGAACGTGAAAATCGTGACGGGGCCGGAACTGGCCGCCAGGGCCGGCAACCGGAGGGCCGTCAACACGGTCATGCTGGGGGCCATCTCGCGGTTCATCCCCGAGATCACCGTCGAGGACTGGAAAAGAGTCCTGGCGAAGATGCTGCCCGAAAAGATCGTTGAGGCGAATCTCAAGGCCTTCGACCTGGGTCGGGCCGCCTGATCCGGGCAGAGAAACAACCGGGAATCATTGACGGGGCGCGACTCGATCCCTATTTTATAGCCATATCGAATCCCGCAGGTGTGGCGTAAGACATGGCCGAAGATTATTACAAGGTACTGGGCCTGGAGAAAGGCGCCAGCGTCGAGGATGTCAAGAAAGCATACCGTAAACTTGCCCTGAAGTACCATCCCGACCGAAATCCGACCGACAAAAAGCGGGCGGAAGAGAAGTTCAAGGAGATCAGCGAGGCCTACGCCGTCCTCAGCGACCCGGAAAAGCGCAAACAATACGATGAGTTCGGTACCGATGCCTTCCGGCAGCGGTTCAGCCAGGAAGACATCTTTCGCAACTTTGACCTCAACGATATCCTCAGGGGCTTCGGGTTCGGCAACCTAGGCGGGGAGTACACCTGGTACGGAGGCAGCGGAGGCGGTGGCGGCAAGCGACGGGTTTACACGCAGCGTCGCACGGACCCTTTCGGGGACATCTTCGGGGAGCAGGCCTACGGGCGTCGCGAAGCGGCGCCTTCGAAAGAACAGGACATAGAGTACAACCTATCGATTACATTAGAAGAATCAGTCCTAGGCGCCGAGAAGAAGCTGTCTCTCAAGAAGGGGGATTTCACCGAGGAAGTCAACGTGAAGATCCCTGCCGGGATTTCCTCGGGCAAGAAACTTCGGCTTGCCGGCAAGGGTCTCCGCGTTCCCTTCGGCGGTCAGGCGGGAGATTTGTACCTGAACATCAGCGTGCTTCCACACCCCCTGTTCACGAGAGACGGGGACGATCTATACATCGAAAGGACGGTCAGCTTCTCGCAGGCCTGTCTCGGTACCGCAATCGATGTTCCCACCCTTGGCGGGGCTTCGAAACGGATGAAGGTCCCCCCCGGCACCCAGAGCAACACCAAGATCCGCATGAAGGGCTTCGGGGTCCCACATCTCAAGGGCGAGGGGCGGGGTGACCAGTACGTCCGCATCTTCGTCGACGTCCCGAAGAAACTCAACGCGCGACAAACCGAACTCGTCAGGAAGCTCACCGAAGAGGGTCTCTAAAGGGACCTTCTCCACGCTTTTCCTCTAAAACGCTCTGCATGCATATCCGATACGCTCATAAATACTGAAACTTATGAGAAATGCATCATGCAGTAACTTATCTTATGTTAATATTGATTCTATGTATTCGCAATAAAAACGTATCATAAAAGAATAATGTAGAGTAATCAACCACAGAAAGCTGTGGGTCTCAAATTAAATGTCATGACCGTGAGCACGGGCATCGAGAAGTGCAAGCAAGATTCACGCGTGCAGCGCCGAAGCATGAAAGAGCTCTAAACATAAATGTCTGATAAGATATGTTATGTAAACTTCGCATGTGCGTAAAGCTTTCTAGCGATTTTTAAGCTCCATGTCTCCCTGGACAGCCAGGGTATCCCCTGTTACGATCAGAACACCCAGAACACCTTGGATAGACATTGCCTTGGCTAGTCCTCTTTTTACATCCGCCTTCGATTGAATCAGATTCCCTGCCGCCGTTGCCGCTGCGTCTGCCAGTGCCGCCGATTTCGATTTGATGCAGACCGCATCGGCGTTGCCGAAACTCAGCGAGTGCCCTACCGTCCCGGACGACGTGCAGATTCCGAGAGGCGACTCGCCGGCTGTTATCTTCAAGGCGATCCTACCGCTCAGCGGCGACTTTCCCGCGAATATGCCGATTGACATATCGTGTTTCACATCAAGGTAGATATCCCCACCGTTCTCAACCACTACATTAAGACTATCTGCAAGCAGTTTTCGTCCGACATGTTCGGCTATGGCGCCAGCCACGGATGCCATGGGCCCCACACCGGCCACGCTGGATGCCGCAATCATGTCCTTGATGATCTCCGGAGCCATGGGGTCATCGGAAATCGGAACAAGGGATGTCTTGAATCCCGGGTGGATCCGTATGTATTCCTCGATCTGGGTGCGGTATTGAAGAACTGTCTCGAGGGTAAACTCACTCAGTTCGGAGTCCGCCAGAATATAGAGGTCCGTTTCGCTGACTTTTACGGAAAAAGGCGACAGATGACGTGATGATGAAAAATTCCGATAGGTCCTGAGAACGTATGGGGGCAAGGTCGCACCAGGCAGCTGACGCTGTATCTCCAGAAAAAAGGGAGCCCGTCCAGCGTGGAATATTTATCAGTGAAAACGGGTTGTTCCTGGTCCGAGGAGACGTTCTACATCCTCTTTCAAGGGCTCCGAGATGTTGATTTTCGAGGAACTGCCCAGGTAAACGACCGTTTCGCTCTGATTGGGCAGCAGGATATGAAGGTAGCAGTCATGTTTCCCCGGATGCCGTCGGCATATATCGCGCAGAATCTCCAGGTGGTTGTCGTCCATCCTGACGGCGTCGAAGGTGACATGGATCGAGTTGAAGCTCACACCGTTGTACTCCGTGAGGCGGTGTACTTCGGATACCATGAGGCGGCTGCTCTCCTCGGTGACATCGAGGGTCCCCTTGAAGAGAAGCGGCTCGTCGGAATCCAATAAATCCCTGTAATTACGATATATGTCGGCGAACACGATGCCCGTGTAGGAACCCTTGAGATCCTCGATGGTCACGTAGGCCATCGTGTCTTTTCTCTTCGTGGCGATCTCTCTCTTGTGGCTGACGATGCCCGCCACGGTCACGGCGTCTTTGTCCCGCATCTCCGCGATGCGCTCCGAGTCGGCATCGGTGATCAGCATCAGCTTGTCGGCAAAACGCAGCAAGGGGTGCCCCGTGATGTAAAACCCCAGGGTCTCCTTTTCGTGCATCAGGACGTCGCCGTGATCCCATTCTTCCAACGCGGGAAGGATATCCTTCTCCGACGGTGCGGACCCGGCATCCTGGTTGTCGGGACTGTCGAATAGCCCTGCCTGGTTGCTGAGTTTCTGATCCTGAAGCCTCTGGCCGAAATCCATGGCGCGCTCGAATCCCTCCATAAGCTGGCGCCTGCCGTATTTCAGCGAATCGAATGCACCGCATTTGATGAGGCTCTCCACGACCCTCTTGTTGATTTTCCTGAGATCAACGCGCGAGCAGAATTCGAGAAACGACTTGAAAGGACCTTCATTATCCCTTGATTCAATAATGGATTCTATTGCGCTTTCGCCGACGTTTTTCACGGCCGCCAGCCCGAAACGAATGTTTCCCCCGTCGACGCTGAAGTCGAGGGCCGACTGGTTGATGTCGGGCGGCAGCACGTTGATCCCCATTTCCTTGCAGACGCTGATGTGCTTGATGACCTTGTCGCGGTTCCCCTTTTCGCTGGTCAGCAGGGCGGCCATGAACTCCACCGGGTAGTGGGCCTTCAGGTAGGCCGTCTGGTAGGAGATCATCGCGTAGGCAGCGCTGTGGGACTTGTTGAACCCGTAACCCGCGAAGGTCTCCATCTGGTCGAAGATCTTCTTGGCCTTGGCCTCGGGGATCCTGTTTTTGAGTGCCCCCGTCATGAACTTGGGCTTTTCCTTCTCCATCTCCGAGGAGTTCTTCTTGCTCATGGCCTTGCGGAAGGTGTCTGCCTCGCCCATGGTGTAGCTGGCCAGGGCGCTGGCGATCTGCATGACCTGTTCCTGGTAGAGGATGACCCCGTAGGTTTCCTTCAGGATGGGCTCGAGAGCGGGGACCTCGTAGGTGCTCTTCGTCTTTCCCTGCTTGCGCGCGATGAACTCCTGGACCATGCCGCTCTTCAGGGGGCCGGGGCGGTACAGGGCGATGAGCGCGATGATGTCCTCGAAGCAGTCGGGCTTGAGGCCCACGAGGATCTCCTTCATCCCCCGGCTTTCCAGCTGGAAGACGCCGTCGGTCTCCGCCTTCGAGAGAAGCTGGAAGGTCTTGCGGTCCTCGAGAGGGATGTCGGAGATGTCGATCTGGACCCCCCTTCCCTCCTCGATGAACTTCAGGGCGTCGCGGATCACCGTGAGTGTCTTGAGGCCGAGGAAGTCGAACTTGGTGAGCCCCGCCGCCGAGAGGTCGTTCATGGAGAACTGGGTCACGATGTCTTCGTTGGGGCTCTTGCACAGGGGCACCCGTTCGACGAGCGGCTTGTCGGAGATGACGACGCCCGCCGCGTGGGTCGAGGAGTGGCGGTTGAGGCCCTCCAGGGAGCGCGACAGGGCCAGCAGGCGGCGGACCTTTTCGTTCTTCTTCTGCTCTTCCTGGAGGCGGGGTTCCTGCTTGATGGCCTCCTCGAGGCTGATGTTGAGGACATTGGGGACCAGCTTGGCGATGCGGTCCACTTCCCCGTAGGGCATGTTGAGGGCCCGGCCGACGTCGCGGATCACGGCCTTGGCCTGCATCTTCCCGAAGGTGATGATCTGCGCCACGCGGTCGATGCCGTACTTTTCGGAGACGTAGCGGATGACCTCGTCTCGGCCCTCCATGCAGAAATCGGTGTCGATGTCGGGCATGCTCTTGCGGTCCGGATTCAGGAAGCGCTCGAAGAAGAGGCCGTAGCGGATGGGGTCGATCTCGGTGATCCCGATGGCGTAAGCCACGAGGCTTCCAGCCGCGGAGCCGCGTCCGGGGCCGACGGGTATGTCCCTGCTTTTCGCGTAGTTGATGAAGTCCGAGACGATGAGGAAGTAGCCGGCGAACCCCATGGACTTGATGATGTCGAGTTCCCGTACGAGCCGCTTTTCGTATTTCTGCCTCAGGGCGGGGTCCTGTTCCTTGATGATCTTCGGCATGAGCCGCTCGAGCCCGGCCTTGGCCATCCCCTCGAGGTGCTCGTCCAGGGACTTGCCCTGGCCGATCTCGAAATGCGGCAGGTAGACCTGCTTGAAATCGAGGGCGAGGTTGCACTTCTCGGCGATGATCATCGTGTTCGCGATGGCCTCGGGGCAGTACGAGAAAAGCTGCTTCATCTCGTCGGGCGATTTTAAGTAGAAGGCATCGGTGGCGAATTTCATCCGCCCGGGGTCTTCCATCGTCTTCCCCGTCTGGATGCACAGCAGCACCTCGTGGGCTTCGTGGTCGGTCCGCTCGAGGTAGTGGCAGTCGTTTGTGGCAACGAGCGGGATGGACAATTCCTGCGAAAGTTCCATCAGTTTTTCGTTTACGACCGCCTGCTCGGGAATGCCGTTCTCCATCATCTCCAGGTAGTAGTTGCCCTCGCCGAAGATGTCCCGATATTCGCGGGCGGAGGCTTTGGCCTTCTCCATGTCCCCCTTGAGAATCCAGTGGGCGACCTCGCCGTGCAGGCATGCGCTCGTGGCGATGAGCCCCTCGCTGTGCGCGGCCAGGAGTTCCTTGTCGATCCGCGGGCGGTAATAGAAGCCCTCGAGGAACCCCGTCGAGGTCAGCTTCATCAGGTTGCGGTAGCCCTGGAGGTTCTTCACCAGGACGATAAGATGGCGGGCCGTTTCGCCCGGTCCCTCCGAGGACTTGTCGAAACGGCTCTTCGGGGCCACGTAGAGCTCGCAGCCGATGATGGGCTTGATCCCCGCCTTGTAGGCCTGCTGGTAGAAGTCGACGGCGCCGTACATGTTGCCGTGA
>CAYZKT010000073.1:0-12208 GCA_964478885.1 uncultured Syntrophaceae bacterium
CTTGAGGACACCGACGGCAACCGGGTCACGGAAGAGAAGACCGTCAACCTGCTGGGCAACCCGATCCTGTGGGTTACGGGGGCCGTCTCCGACGAGGAACTGTCGCGCATCCAGAAAGGATAGAAGCTGGGAAGTTAGGAAGTTAAGAAATTGAGAAGTGAAGAAAGAAAACCGGTCCCGGCGGCCGGTTTTTTTTGATTCTCCGAAGGCGCTGCGGTTCAGCGTGATGCGGCGGGGGCCGATTCCCCCGGTTCGTCGTCCGGCATGGCCGTGTCGTCGATGGCGGCCCGGACGACCGTCGCATCGATCCTCTCGGCATGCATCCCGAACCCGATCAGCAGGCACATGTCGCAGAGGTTGTTCACCCTCCGGGGCACGCCCTTCGTCTGGCGGTGGATCTCCTCGAAGGCGTCGCGGGTGAAGATCTCCCGCTTCGCGCCGGCCCGGTCCAGCCGGAAGTCGACGTACTGCGCCATCTCGTCGAAGCCGAGCGGGCCCAGGTGGTAGCGGATGGCGATCCGCGAGTCGAGCTGCTCGATACGCTTCACGATGCCCCGCAGCTCCGGCTGGCCGATGAGCAGCAGGTTGAGCAGGAACCGGTCGTTGAACTGGTAGTTCAGCAGCAGCCGCACCTCCTCGAAGTTCGTGGGCGACAGAAGCTGCGACTCGTCGATGACGAGGATCGTCGTCCGGTTGTCCCTGAAGTCCTTCATCATCATCTCGCCCAGCGTGTTCAGCAGCTCGTGCTTGGAGTGCGACGCCGGGTCGAGGCCGAACTGGTAGAGGATCTCCCGGATGAATTCGACGGGCTCGAGCATGGGGTTCGTGATGAGCCCCACGTGGTACTCCTTCTGCGCCAGGTTCTGGATGAAGGCGCGCGACAGGGTCGTCTTGCCGCAACCCACGTCCCCCGTGAGCAGGGCGGCGCCCTTGCGGCGCTGGATGGCGTAGGTGAGCCGGGTCATCGCCTCGCGGTAATGCCCCGAGTTGTAGATGAACTTCAGATCCGGCACGATCTCGTAGGGGAAGACGTCCAGGCCCCAGTACTCTAGATACATCGAAGCAATCCTTCCAGGGAAAAATAGATCTCCGCAAAACAGGTCCGGTAATGGTAAAGCGTCATCCCGTGGGGGTCCCGGATGTCGAGCCCGGCCCCACCGTCCTGCGCGGAAAAGGATTTCAAAAGCCGGACTTTGCCCTCTACGCCGGGATGCCGCCGAAGCACCTCGACCCGCTGGGCCTCCTCCATGACGAGGACCCAATCGGATCCCTCGACCATGTCGGCCGTCAGGGTGCGCGATCGGTGCCGGCCGGCCTCCATGCCCTTTTCCCGGAGGATGGCTGCAGCCTGCGGATCGGCAGCCGCGCCCCCGAGATCGAGCAGGCCGGCCGAAGCCGCCTGAACGCCGGACCGGCCCGCCTGCCTCGATAGCCTGCGGAACACCCGCTCGGCCATGAAGCTCCGGCACAGATTGCCCGAGCAGACAAACAGGATCTTCTTCGCGGCCGGTTGCGTCTTCACGGGATCGGTTCCCATCCTCACGGTCGAGGCATCGCGAAAATAGGGTGCAAAACCCATGCCTTGACGAAACGGCCCGTCAAAAGTCCTTCTGCGTCCCGCGCGCGTTGCAGGCCGCCGGTCGATTGGCACATTTCCTGTATTAAAGACCGTGACAGCCATACCGATATGGAAAAAAGAAAACCCGACAAGGAACGGACGCCCACGATGGACACGGCAAAGATGATGGAGAGGCTCGACATCTCCTCCATAACGGCCCTTTCCGAGAAGCTCAATCAGCGCAAGAAACTGCTCGACATCACCAACCAGATCCACGCCGCGCAGAACATCAAGGACATCCTCGTCGAGCACAAGGAAGGGATCCTGGCGCTCTTCAACGCCCTGCTGATCACGATCTACGTGGCCGACAAGCCGCGCAACGAGCTCTACTCGCTCTACCTGGCGGGCTCCCAGCTCAAGGAGATCCGCCTGCCCATCACCAACCGCAGCATCGCGGGCTTCGTGGCCAACGCGGGCCGGGGCGTCAACATCGCCGATGCCTACAACAAGGAGGAGCTCAAGAAGATCGACAAGACGCTCTTCTTCGACGAGGCCTGGGACAAGCAGTCGGGCTACCGGACCACCCAGGTGCTCGCCCTGCCCGTCATGCACGAGAACACCCTCATGGGGGTCATCCAGATCGTCAACCGCAAGGGCGGCGGCCGGTTCACGGACGACGAGCAGGCTCTCCTGGAGGAGATCGCCGAGGTCCTGGGCATTGCCCTGTATAACCAGCACCGCGTCTCCTCGCGGCGCAAGACCCGCTTCGACTACCTCGCCAACCACAACCTCATGAAGGACACCGACCTCGAGGCCGCCTTCACCGAGTCGCGCCGCAGCAACGAGCCCATCGAGGAAATCCTCATGAAGCGGTTCCGGATCTCGCGCGAGGACATCGGGCGCTCCTTGGAGGACTACTACCGCTGCCGGTATATCCACTACAACCAGAAACACCCGATCCCCGACGAGCTGCTCAAGAACCTCAAGCGCGAGTACCTCCGGCGCGAGCTCTGGGTGCCCCTGGAGAGGGGCGCCGACGGGAAGATCCGTGTCATCGTCGACGACCCCAACAACATCCTGAAGAAGGACATGATCGAGAACCTCCTGAAGACGAAGTCCGTCGAGTACTGCGTCTCCCTCAAGGAGGACATCATCAAGATCATCAACCACTTCTACCAGACTACGGAGGGGGAGAAGTCCTTCAGCGAGCTCCTCGGCGGCGAGGGACAGCTGGTCGAAGACCGCGACGAGTACGAGGAGAACGGCGTCTCCGAGTCGGACAGCGTGATCATGCAGCTCGTCAACCGCATCATCAACGACGGCATCGTCCAGCGGGCCTCGGACATCCACATCGAGCCCAACCTCAGCCGCAAGAACGTCGAGATCCGCTACCGCGTCGACGGCAGCTGCTCCCTCTACCAGACCGTCCCCTACAGCTACCGGGCCGCCATCGTCTCGCGCATCAAGATCATGTCCAACCTCGACATCACGGAGCGCAGGCTCCCGCAGGACGGCAAGATCAAGTTCCGCCGCGGCAACGGCGAGGAGATGGAACTTCGCGTGGCCACGCTGCCCACGGCGGGGAACCTCGAGGACGTGGTGCTGCGAATCCTCCAGAAGGGCGAGATGATGCACCTCGAGGAGATGTCGCTTTCGCCCTGGAACTATCAGAACCTCGTCAAGCTCCTCGAGAAGCCCTATGGGATCATCCTGTGCGTGGGCCCCACGGGCTCCGGCAAGACGACGACGCTGCACGCGGGCATCCACCGCATCAACACGCCGGAGCGCAAGATCTGGACGATCGAGGACCCCATCGAAATCACCCAGTACGGGATCCGGCAGGTCCAGGTGAACCCCAAGATCGGCCTGGACTTCGCCCGCGCGCTGAGGGCCTTCCTGCGCGCCGACCCCGACGTGATCATGGTCGGCGAGATGCGCGACTTCGAGACGGCCAAGATCGGCGTCGAGGCCTCGCTCACGGGCCACCTCGTGTTCACGACGCTGCACACCAACAGCGCCCCCGAAACGATCATCCGCCTGCTCGACATGGGCATCGACCCGCTGAACTTCGCCGACTCGCTGCTGGGGATCCTGGCCCAGCGGCTCGCGCGGACCCTCTGCAGGCACTGCAAGCAGGCCTACACTCCCGACAAGGAGGAGTACGACTACCTCGCCTTCACCTACGGCGAGGAGCAGTTCGCCAAGCTCAACATCCCCTACTCGAAGGACCTCAAGTTCTTCCAGCCCGGGGGATGCAATGAATGCAACCAGACAGGGTACCGCGGGCGCGTGGGCATCCACGAGCTCCTCGTGGCCAGCGACAACGTCAAGCGGCTCATTGCGCGGAAGGCATCCGTCGAAGACCTGAGAAATGCCTCCATCCAGGACGGGATGTCGACGCTGCTGCAGGACGGCATCAAAAAGGTCATCGAGGGCATCACGGACTTCGAGCAGGTCCGGAGGGTGTGCATCAAGTAAAGACAGGGTTCAGGGTACAGGGTACAGGGAAGACAAAAAAGGGCGGGAGAAAACATCTCCTGCCCTTATTCTTTTTCCGCCTACCCTGTACCCTATTTCTTCAGCCGCTCCTTCCACTCCGCGATCAGATTCATTGCCTCCATCGGCGTGAGCGTGTTGACGTCCGTCGAGGCGATCTCCTCGAGGACGAGGCTCTCCTCGTCGGCAAAGAGGCTGAGCTGGCCCTTCTGCGGGCGCTTCTGCCCCTTGCGGCGGCGCGCCAGCGTCGGCATGCCGACCTCGTCGAGCTCGCCCTTCTCGAGGTTCTCGAGCACCTCCTTCGCCCGCGCGATGACCTCGTCGGGCACGCCGGCCAGCCTCGCCACCTGGATGCCGTAGCTCCGGTTCGTGGCCCCCGGGAGGATCTTTCGCAGAAAGATGATCCGCTCGCCCCACTCCTTGACGGCGATGTAGTAATTGGCCACGCCCTCGCGCGTGAGCGCCAGGTCTGTGAGCTGATGGTAGTGCGTGGCGAAGAGGGTACGCGACCCGAGCTGCGCCGCGTCGTGGATGTGCTCGGCCACAGCCCAGGCGATGCTGAGGCCGTCGAAGGTGCTTGTCCCCCGCCCCACCTCGTCGAGCAGGATGAGGCTGCGGGGGGTGGCGTTGCGCAGGATGTGGGCCACCTCCGTCATCTCGACCATGAAGGTGCTCTGCCCCTTGGCGAGGAGGTCGGCGGCGCCCACGCGCGTGAAGACCCGGTCCACGAGGCCGATCCGCGCCGAGGCGGCCGGCACGAAGCTGCCCATCTGGGCCAGGATGACGATGTGGGCGACCTGGCGGATATAGGTCGACTTGCCCGCCATGTTGGGCCCCGTAATCACGAGCAGGCGGTTGGCCCCCCGGTCCATCAGCACGTCGTTGGGGACGAAGCCCTCGGCCAGCGGCATGCGCTCCACCACGGGGTGGCGGCCGTCGCGGATCTCGAGGACATCGCCGTCGTCGACCGCGGGGCGGATGTAGTTGTATTTCTCGGCTACCTCGGCCAGCGAGGCGAGAGCGTCGAGATCGGCCAGCGCCGCGGCGCTCCTCTGGATCTGCCGGATCCTTGTCGCCACACGTTCGCGGATCCCCGTGAAGAGGTCGTACTCCCGCTCGCGGCGCTTCTCCTCGGCATGCAGCACCGTCTGCTCGTACTCCTTGAGCTCCTCGTTGATGTAGCGCTCGGCGTTGACGAGGGTCTGCTTGCGGATGTATTCGGCGGGGACGGACGGCGTCTGGGACTTGGTCACCTCGATGTAGTAGCCGAAGACATTGTTGAAGCCCACGCGGAGGTTCGAGATGCCGGTCCGCTGACGCTCCTTCTCCTCGAGGGCGGCGATCCACGACTTCCCGTCGCGCGCAATCGAGACGATGCGGTCGAGCTCGACGTCGAAGCCCTCCCGGACGATCCCCCCTTCGCGCAGCGCCAGCGGCGGCTCGTCGACGATGGCCCGCTCGAGCAGCTCCAGCGTCTCGGGCATCTCGTCGATCCCGTCGCGGATCGCGGCGAGCGCGGGGGCCTCGAGCGCCCCCAGGAGGCCCTTGAGCCCCGGCAGCGCGCGCAGCGAGGCCCGCAGGGCCGCAAGGTCCCTGCCGTTGGCCACCCCGAGGGAGATGCGGGCCCCGAGGCGCTCCATGTCGTAGAGCCCCGCCAGGGCCTTGCGCAGGTCCTGGCGCACGAGGTGTGCCTCGCGGATCTCGCCCACGGCGGCGAGCCGTTCCCGGATCCGGTCCGTGTCGAGCAGGGGGTAGGCAAGCCACCACCGGAGTCTCCGGCCCCCCATGGCCGTCATCGTTTCGTCGAGGACGTGGAAGAGGGTCCCCTCTTTCGTGCCCCCCTGGGTCGTGGCGAAGAGCTCGAGGTTGCGCTTCGCCGTCTCGTCGAGGACGAGAAAGCTCTCCGAACGGTAGGCCGCAATCTCGTTGATGTGCCCCAGGCTCTCCTTCTGGGTCTCCCGGACGTAGCGCAGGACCGCCCCGGCGGCGGCGATCAGGGCGGGACGGCGATCCGGATCGAGCCGGGCGATCGACTCTGCACCGACGTGCTCGTCAAGGATCGCGAGCGAGGTCTCGTGGTCGAACCAGTCCCGCGGGAAGCGGTTGATCACGCATCCGTCCAGCTCGCGCGCCAGGACCGTCTCCAGCAGGGGGTCCCTGAACCCCTCCTCCAGAACGAGTTCCCGGAACCCGTGGCGGATCACTTCGTCGAGAAAGAAGGTCCGGTCCACGATCTCCGTGGCCCGGAACTCGCCCGTCGAGACGTCCAGGAAGGCAAGCCCGAAGGCCTCGCCGCGCAGGGCGATCCCGGCGAGGAAGTTGTTCTGCTTGGCCTCCAGGTTGTCGGGGTCCAGTACGAGCCCGGGGGTGACGACGCGCACCACCTCGCGCTTCACGACGCCCTTGGCGAGCCGGGGGTCCTCCATCTGCTCGCAGACGGCCACCTTGTATCCCTTCGCAATGAGCTTCGCGATGTAGGACGACGCAGCGTGCCAGGGGAAACCGCAGAGCGGTACACTGTCTTCCTTCCCCTTGTTGCGGGAGGTGAGCGTGATCTCGAGCAGTTTCGAGGCGAGCACGGCGTCCTCGAAGAACATCTCGTAGAAATCGCCCATGCGGAAAAAGAGGATGCAGTCGGGGTATTGGGATTTGATCTCCAGGTACTGCCGCATGGCGGGCGTCAGGGAATTCATTCCCAGCGGTCCCCCTTCTTCTCGAGGTCGATCGCGCCGGGGCCGCCCCGCCCGGGCATCGCCGTGTTCCCGGGCCCCCCGGGGATCCCGCGGTCGGCAATCAGGGTGCCGAGCAGCCAGTTGACGACGCTGATGATGACGGCGCCGAGGACGGCGGGCCAGAAGCCGTGGACGTCGAAGCCGGGGATGAGCGCCGAGGCGATCTTGAGCAGCGCCGCGTTGATGACCAGGGTGAACAGGCCCAAGGTCAAAATATTGACAGGCAGGGTCAGGATAATCAGGAGGGGCTTGAAGAAGACGTTGAGAAACCCCAGGATCGCCGCCGCGAAAAACGCGGCCCAGAACCCCGTGACGACGATCCCGTCGACGAGGTAGGCCGCTGCCAGGATCGCCGCGGTGAGGATCAGCCATCGGATCAGGATGCCGGCCATTGTTTCCTCCTTGATAAGCCTCGGGGCAAGGTGAGTTCGTTCTTATCCGGATCGCGCCTCGCCGGATGTCGACGAAGTTAGGAAGCTGGGAAGTTAGGAAGTTCGGCAAACACAGCGATCACCAATTTGCCGGGGGTTAAACCAAGCTTCTCAACTTCTCAGCTTCACAACTTCCGAGTTTTGTAGCACGCTTCGGCTTTTTTTTCACCTCCCGGCCGGACAGAGGGAAAAAACCCGAAAAATGGTCGGGAAAGCGACGGGTTACAACATTTTCACCGTTGCACAAATGCAGTTTGGGCGGTATGATGGCCCGACTTGCGGGAAAAGACGAAAGGAAGGCAACCGTGGGAAAAACCCTTACACACAAGCTCATCGAGGCCCACCTTGCGGCGGGGCGGATCGAACCGGGCAGCGAGATCGGCATCCGCATCGACCAGACCCTCACCCAGGACGCCACCGGCACCATGGCGTACCTGCAGTTCGAGGCCATGGGGATCGGGCGGGTGCGCACGGAGCTCTCGATGAGCTACATCGACCACAACACGATCCAGATCGGCTTCGAAAACGCCGACGACCATCGCTACCTGCACTCCGTGGCGCGCCGCTACGGCATCCGCCTCTCGCGGGCGGGAAACGGCATCTGCCATCAGGTGCACCTGGAACGGTTCGGCAGGCCGGGGAAGACCCTCCTTGGCTCCGACAGCCACACTTCCACCTGCGGGGCCCTGGGCATGCTCGCCATCGGGGCGGGCGGGCTCGACGTGGCGCTCGCCATGGCCGGCGAGCCCTTCTTCCTGACCTGCCCCCGGGTGGTACGCGTGAACCTCACGGGGAAACTCCCCCCCTGGGTCTCGGCCAAGGACGTGATCCTGAATCTCCTGGAGATCTTCACGACGCGGGGCAACGTGGGCCACGTCTTCGAGTACGGCGGCGAGGGTCTCGAGAGCCTCACCGTGCCCGAGCGGGCCACCATCGCCAACATGGGGGCCGAGCTGGGCCTGACGACCTCCGTCTTCCCCAGCGACGGGATGACGCGGCGCTTCCTGGCGGCTGAGCAGCGGGAGGCCGACTGGGTCGAGCTGGCCGCCGACCCCGATGCCGGTTACGACAGGGTGGTGGAGATCGACCTTGCGGGGCTCGTCCCCATGGCCGCAAAGCCCCACAGCCCGGACAACATCGGCACGGTGCGGGAAATTGCGGGCACCCCCGTGGACCAGATCTGCATCGGCAGCTGCACGAACTCCTCGTTTCGGGAGCTCGCCACGGTGGCCCGCATCGTCCGCGGACGGGTGGCCCACCCCCGGGTGAGCTTCATCGTCACGCCCGGCTCCAGGCAGGTGCTCGAGAACCTGGCCCGCGACGGCTATCTCGCGGACCTGCTGGCTGCGGGGGCGAGGCTCACGGAGAGCACCTGCGGCTTCTGCATCGGCGGCAGCCACAGCCCGGGCTCCAGGGGCGTGTCGCTGCGCACCTCGAACCGCAACTTCCACGGCCGTTCCGGCACGGAGGACGCCGAGGTCTACCTGGTGAGCCCCGAAACGGCCGCGGCGGCCGTCGCCACGGGGGTTGTCACGGACCCGAGGGACCTCGGGATGGATTTCCCCGCCGTGGCCATGCCGAAGCGGTTCCGCGTCGACGACTGCATGATCCTCGAGCCCGCCCCCCCCGAAAAGGCGGTTTCCATCGAGATCCTCCGCGGGCCCAACATCGGCAGCCCGCCGGAAAACGGGCCTCTGCCAGGGCGCCTCGACGGCGAGGTCACCATCAAGGTGGGCGACAAGATCACGACGGACCACATCATGCCCGCCGGGGCCCGGATGAAGTACCGCTCCAACATCCGCCGGTACGCCGATTTCGTCTTCGAGGGGCTCGACGCGACGTTCCCCGCCCGGGCGGCGAAGATCCGCGACAACGGGCGACACAACGTCGTCGTGGCCGGCCAGTCCTACGGCCAGGGTTCGTCGAGGGAGCACGCGGCGCTGTGCCCCATGTACCTGGGTGTGAAGGCCGTCATCGCGAAGAGCTACGAGCGCATCCACACGGCCAATCTCATCAACTTCGGGATCCTGCCGCTTGTCTTCGAGAACGAAACCGAGTACAACCTCCTGGACCAGGGCGACAGCCTCGAGATACCCGATCTTCACGGCGCCCTCGCGTCGGGGGGCCCCCTGACGGTCCGTAACGCCACCAAGGGCCGCAGCTTCGCCGTCACCTGCACGCTCTCGGAACGCCAGAAGAGGATCGTGCTGGCCGGCGGGGCGCTGAATCTGGTGAAAGGGAAACGCCCGGAATGATGGAGTGATGGAATGCTGGAATGATGGGTTCCTGAACGGAACGGGATTTTCCCAATCTTCCAATATTCCAATACTCCATTATTCCATCATTCCAGAGTCTGCGATCGGCAGAATCAACGGAAAGGAAGTTACGTGGCAATGACGAAAATTAAGGTAAAGACGCCCATCGTCGAGATGGACGGCGACGAAATGACGCGCATCATGTGGGCCCTGGTGAAAGAAAAGCTCCTGACCCCCTGGCTGGACATGCAGCTGGAATACTACGACCTGCACGTGAAGCACCGCGACGACACGGACGACCGGGTCACCGCCGAGGCGGCGGAGGCCATCCTGCGATACGGCGTGGGCGTCAAGTGCGCTACGATCACCCCCAACCAGAACCGCGTCGAGGAGTACAAGCTCAAGAAGATGTGGAAGAGCCCCAACGGCACGATCCGGTCCATGCTCGACGGGACCGTCTTCCGCAAGCCCATCTTCGTGAAGAACATCCGGCCCTTCGTGTCCACCTGGAAGCGGCCCATCGTGATCGGCCGCCACGCCTACGGGGACGTCTACGACAACTCGGAGATGCCCGTGCCCTGCGCGGGCTCGGCGGTGCTGATGTTCACGCCCGCCCCCGGGGGGGCCGCGGCCTGGCAGAAGATCGCCGACTTCAAGGGACCGGGCATCCTGCAGGGGATCCACAACACCGACGAGTCGATCCTGAATTTCGCCCGCGCCTGCTTTGCCTTCGCCCTGGACGAGAAGATCGACCTGTGGTTCAGCACGAAGGACACCGTCTCCAAGATCTACGATGCCCGGTTCCGGGACATCTTCCAGCAGGAGTGCGACGCAAATTGGAAGGCGAAGTTCGAGGCGGCCGGCATCGAGTACTTCTTCACCCTCATCGACGACGCGGCGGCGCGGGTGATCCGCTCCGAGGGAGGGTTCCTCTGGGCCCTCAAGAACTACGACGGCGACGTCATGTCGGACCTCGTCGCGGCGGCCAGCGGCAGCCTCGCCATGATGACCTCCGTCCTCGTCTCGCCGAAGGGCTGCTTCGAGTACGAGGCTGCGCACGGCACCGTGCAGCGCCACTACTACAAGCACCTCAAGGGCGAGGAGACCTCGACGAACTCCATGGCCCTCATCTTCGCCTGGACGGGCGCCCTGCGCAAGCGCGGGGAGCTCGACGGAACGCCCGGAGTCGTCCGTTTCGCCGACGCCCTCGAGAGGGCCGCCCTTGGCACGGTGGAGGCGGGTGTGATGACCGGCGACCTGCTGACCGTGGCGAAAAAAAGCGCAAAGAACCGCAAGGTGACGACGGAGGGCTTCATCGACGCGATCGCCGAGAGGCTGCATCGCAGCCTCGTCCGCAAACGCACTGCAGGAGAGAAGTTGAGAGGGTAAGAAGGGTAGAGGGTGAGAAAGTTCGGGAACGACTTCTTCGCCCTTAGCCCTCAGCCTTTAGCCATTTGCCATACGCCCTATGCCATTAGCCGATCTGAAAAACATGACCCTGGAGGAGATCGAGGCCTTTGTCGCCGGGATCGGGAAAGAGAAGTACCGCGCCCGGCAGATCATGAAGTGGATCTATCAGCAGGGGGCCTCGTCGTTCGAGGAGATGACGAACCTCTCGAAGGACTTCCGGGCCGAGATGGCGAAGTCGGCCCGGATCGGCAACCTCGAGATCGTCCGGACGGAAACCTCGGAAGACACGACAAAGAAGATCCTCTTCCGCCTCGAGGACGGCCTGCTCATCGAGAGCGTCCTCATCCCCGGGGCGAACCACTGGACGCTCTGCGTCTCCACCCAGGCGGGCTGCCGGATGGGTTGCGCCTTCTGCTTCACAGCCCGCTCGGGGTTCAGCCGAAACCTGCGGCCCGCCGAGATCGTCGACCAGATCGTGCAGGCGAAGTTCCGCACCGAGGAAGGCCCGGGCATCAACAACCTGGTTTTCATGGGGATGGGCGAGCCGCTGGACAACTACGACAACGTCCTGAAGGCCATCGCGATCATCAACTCGAACCACGGGCTTTCCCTCTCGCCGCGCAAGATCACCCTGTCGACCTGCGGTCTCGCCCCCGGCATCGAGCGGCTCGGGCGGGAATCGGCCGTCAACCTCGCCGTCTCGCTCAACGCCCCCGACGACCGGAGGCGCAACGAGTTGATGCCGATCAACCGGAAGTACCCCCTGGCGGTTCTCATCGAGGCCTGCAAGAGCTACCCCATGCCGAGACGAAGGCGCATCACCTTCGAGTACATCCTCATTGCGGGCGTGAACGACTCGCCCGCCGACGCCAGGCTCCTCGTGAAGACATTTGGGGGCTTGCGATGCAAGTTCAACCTCATCGCCTTCAACGAATTCCCCGGGAGCCCCTTCAGGGCGCCCGACCCCGGGGCGATCGAGGCCTTCCAGAAGGTCCTCGTGGAACACCGCTTCACGGCTGTCCTCCGCCAGAGCCGCGGCAAGGACATCCTCGCCGCCTGCGGCCAGCTCTCGGGCAGACACTGCGAGGAGACGGAAGTTGAGAAGGTAAGAAGTTGAGAAGGTGAGAAAAGACGTCGAAAAAAAAGACGGAACAGACCGGATAGACCGGATAGACCGAATAGACCGAGTTCGGGGGAGGAGAAACATGTCCTATCAGAATCTTGAAATCGCGATCGAAGACCGCGTTGCCGTCGTGAGCATGGCAAGAGAGGAGAGCATGAACGCCCTGAGCCTGGCCTTCACGGCCGAGATGGCGCAGGCGTTCC
>CAYZKT010000074.1:0-12098 GCA_964478885.1 uncultured Syntrophaceae bacterium
TTAGGCGCGGGGGTCATGGGGGCGAACATCGCGGCCCAGTTGGCCAATGCGGGGATCCAGTGCCTGCTCCTCGACATCGTGCCCCCGGAGCTCACCGAGGCGGACAAGGCAAAGGGACTGACGAAGGAGAGCCCGGTGTGGCGCAACAGCTTCGCCATCCGGGGCCTCGAGGGAGCGACCAAGGCCAGGCCCGCCAGCTTCTACACGAAGCGCAACGCGGCGATGATCAAGCCGGGCAACTTCGAGGACAACCTCGGGTGGCTCGCCGGTGTCGACCTCGTCATCGAGGCCGTCATCGAGAACCTGAAAATCAAACAGGACCTCTTCGCGAAGGTGGAGAAGGTCGTGAAGCCCCACTGCATCGTTGCCTCCAACACCTCGGGCATCCGGATCGGAGAGATCTCGGCGAACCTGGGCAAGGGCCTGAAGGAACGGTTCCTGGGCATCCACTTCTTCAACCCGCCGAGGTACATGAAGCTCGTCGAGGTCATCCCCGGCGAGGAGACGAAGAAGGATGTCGTCGAATACGTGACCCGATTCTGCGAGGACGTGCTCGGCAAGGGCGTCGTCATCTGCAAGGACGTCCCCAACTTCGTCGCCAACCGCATCGGCGTCTTCGACATGTCCAACGCCATGAACCTCATGCTCGCCAAGAGCATGAAGGTCGAGGACATCGACGCCATCATCAGCGCCCCCCTGGGCAGGCCCCGCTCGGCCATCTTCGGGACGATCGACCTCGTGGGCCTCGACACGGCCTACCACGTCATGACGAACCTCTACGAGGCCCTGCCGAAGGACGAGAGCCGCGACCTCTTCATCCCGCCCGACTTCGTCAAGGCCATGATTCAGAAGAAGTGGCTCGGCAACAAGACCAAGGGCGGCTTCTACAAGAAGTCCAAGGACCCCAAGGGCAAGAAGGTCAAGCTGGCCGTGGACGTGAAGACCCTGGACTACGTGCCCGCCGGCAAGCCCAAGTACGAGTCCGTCGGCGCGGCGAAGAAGTCCGAGGCCCCCGTGGAGAAGACCGTGAAGATGGTCTTCAACGGCAAGGACGCAGCGGCCGAGCTGGCCCGCGAGTACCTCTGCAACAACTTCATCTACGCCGCCAACCGCATCCCCGAGATCGCGGATACCGTCGTGGAGATCGACAACGCCATGAAGTGGGGCTACAACCACGCGCTGGGGCCCTTCGAAACCTGGGACGCCGTCGGGGTCAAGGAGGCCGTGGAGGCCATGAAGCAGCTCGGCAAGAAGGTGCCCAAGAAGGTCGAGGAGATGCTCAAGGGCGGGTTCCCCTCCTTCTACACGAAGAAGGAAGACGGCACCTACTACTACGACTTCGCGAAGAAGGACTACGTGAAGCTCGTCGAGAACCCCAAAATCATCATCCTGCCGGCTCTCAAGGAACGCAAAAAGATCATTCGCCAGAACGCCGGCGCGAGCCTCATCGACACGGGCGACGGCGTGGCCTGCCTCGAGTTCCACACCAAGATGAACGCCATCGACGAGGACATCATCGCCATGCTGTTCCTGGCCTGCGACATCGTGGAGAAGGACTTCACGGGTCTCGTCGTGGGCAACCAGGCCCCCAACTTCTCCGTGGGCGCCAACATCTTCAAGGTGCTCGTGGGGATTCAGAAGGGCGACTGGGACATCCTCGAGAAGCTGATCAACGACTTCCAGCAGGCCAACATGCGCATGAAGTTCTGCGCGAAGCCCGTCGTGACCGCTCCCGCGGGCATGGCCCTGGGCGGCGGCTGCGAGATCGCCATGCACGGGGCGAAGTGCCAGCCCGCGGCCGAGACCTACATGGGCCTCGTGGAAGTGGGCGCGGGCGTCATCCCCGCCGGCGGCGGCACCAAGGAGCTCATGGTGCGCGTCACCGAGGGCATCCCCATGGGGGTCGTGGAGCAGGGCCTCAACCTGCAGGGCTTCTTCGGGAAGGTCTTCGAGAACATCGGCATGGCCAAGGTGGCCACGAGCGCCGAGGAGGCCAAGGAGCTGGGTTACGTCCGCAAGACCGACGGGATCAGCATCAACCGCGACCAGCAGCTCAACGACGCCAAGCAGATCGTCCTGGGTCTTTCGAAGTTCTACAAGCCGCCCAAGCCGGCGCTCATCCCCGTCATGGGCGAGAACTTCCGCGGCATCTGCGAGGCCGTCCTCTACAACATGAGGCACGGCAACTACATCAGCGACTACGACTTCCACATCGCCCGCAAGCTCGGCCACATCCTCTCCGGCGGCGACTGCGCGGAGGGGACGTACGTGACGGAACAGGAGCTCCTGGACCTGGAGCGCGAGGCCTTCCTCAGCCTCTGCGGCGAGCAGAAGACGCAGGACCGGATTATGTCGTTGCTGTCGACGGGCAAGCCGTTGAGGAATTAAATTCCTTTTCCTCCTCCCCTGGCTGGAGGAGGCAGGAGGAGGGGGAACATTCCCCCTCACCTCAATCCTCTCCCGCGGAGGGGAGAGGAAGACCGAGAAGAGAAAGCATAAAACCGTCTCTTAAACAAAGGGAGGATCCATACCATGAGAGAAGCCGTTATTGTTGCAGCGGTCAGGAGCCCGGGCGGGCGATATAGAAGAGGGGGCCTTGCGGCCACCCGGGCCGACGAGTTCGGCCTGCAGGTTGTGAAGGGGCTGCTGGCGAAGGTTCCGCAGCTCGACCCCAAGGACGTGGACGACCTCATCGTCGGCTGCGCCTTCCCGGAAGCCGAGACGGGAATGAACCTCGGCCGCGTCCTCGCCCTGGGCGCGGGCCTGCCCGTCGAAACCTCGGGGATGACGATCAACCGGTTCTGCTCATCGGGCCTGCAGGCCATTGCCGACGCCACGGCGAAGATCCGTGCAGGCTGGTCCGACGTGATCATCGCGGGAGGCGTCGAGACCATGACCCACATCCCCATGGGCGGAAGCCAGTTCCGACCCGACCCCGACTGGGGCAACCGGCCCAACACCTACGTGTCCATGGGCATCACGGCGGAGAACGTCGCCGCCAAGCACAACGTGTCCCGCGAGGACCAGGACAAGATGGGCGTCGAGAGCAACCGCCGCGCCGCCGAGGCCCTGAAGGCCGGGAAGTTCAAGGACGAGACCATTCCCATCACGGCCTGGAAATACAAGAAGGACGCGAGCGGCAAGCGGGTCCGCGAAGAGGTCGTCTTCGCCGCCGATGACGGCGTGCGGTGGCCGACGACGCCTGCCGACCTGGGTAAGCTCAAGCCCGCGTTCAAGGCGGGAGGGTCCGTCACGGCGGGCAACTCCTCGCAGATGACCGACGGGGCCGCCTTCGCGCTGCTCATGACGGAAGAGAAGGCCAAGGCCCTGGGCCTCAAGCCCCTGGCCAGGATGACGTTCTTCGCCGTGGCGGGCTGTGCGCCCGAGGAGATGGGCATGGGACCCTCCGTGGCCATTCCCAAGGTCCTGAAGCTGGCGGGTCTGAAGGCGGAAGACATCGATCTCTTCGAGATCAACGAGGCCTTCGCCTCCCAGGCCATTGCCTCGTGCCGCCTCCTCGGGATCGAGGAGCGCTACTGGAAGGGCGAGATCAACCCCAACGGCGGCGCCATCGCCCTGGGGCATCCCCTGGGAGCCACGGGCGCAAAGCTCACGGCGCAGATCCTGCACGAGGCGAAGCGCCGCAAAGCCAAGCGATGCATGGTCTCCATGTGCATAGGCGGCGGCATGGGCGCGGCGGGGATCTATGAGATGCTGTAGAAGACAGGGTTCAGGGTACAGGGGACAGGGTTCAGGAAAGAATCCATAAATCTTTCCTTTTTCGCCTCGTGCCTCGAGCCTGATAAAACGTCCCCCTCTTTCCCGGAAACGGGAGGGAGGGGGATTTCTTTTTAAAATCTGCTTTCCGCCGGGCGGAAAAGGCGGTATACATAAAAATCAGGCGTAAGGCTAAAGGCATAAGGCGAAAGGCGGGGAAGAAAACATGTGTTTGCATTTTGACCTAAGCCCCTAGCCCGATCCCGAAGGAGGAGGAGAATGAGAGCACAGAATTACGCGGAAGCGGCGGAATTCATCCGAAACAACGTGAGACTCAAAACCCTTCCCCTGGCCGTGAAGTTTCTCAAAGACAAGGTCTTTCCGGACAAGACGCGGCAGCCTTCGGTCGCGCTGGGTAAGAGGGTGGCCGTCTGCCAGGCCGTAAGCATGGCCAGGCTTTACGGGTGGACCGTGGGCCTTGCAAAAGAGGACCTCGTCTGCGTGCCCGCCGGTATCGCCTTTGGGTTCAGCAATGCCGAGGACACGGCTGCGGCCATCGGCAGGCTGTTCTGCGGCGGGGCCTACGCGAGGACGGAAGAAACGGGGACCCGGGAAGGCATGTCCATCTGCCGGCTCGGGAAAGACGAATACGCGGCGCTGCTCATCGCCCCCCTGGCGAGGGCGGCGTTCGATCCCGACCTGGTTGTGCTTTACGGCAACCCCGCGCAGGTGATGCGTCTCGTCCAGGCTTGGAGCTGGCAGGACGGCGAACGCATTGCCGGAAATTTCGGCGGCAAGATCGAATGCGCCGAGTACCTCATCGCGCCCTTCCGGGAGCAGAGACCCCGCGTGGCCGTCCCCGGCATGGGCGACCGGGTGTTCTCGCTCACCCAGGACGACGAGATGGTCTTCTCGCTGCCCGCGAAGGGGCTCGCTCAGCTCGTGACGGGCCTGCAGGAGGCAGGCAAGAAGGTGGGCGCGGGATATCCCGTAACGTTCTTCCTGAATTTCCAGCCGGAGTTCCCGCCGCACTTCAGGGCGATGGGCAAGGAGCTCGGACTTCTTGAGTGAAAGAATTGAAGGAAGTGGGAGAAGTGAAAGAAGCGGTATTCAAAACGAAATGAACGAAACAAACACCAAAACGAAATCAACGAATCAGATGCGGATTCGTTTTGACCGGATGGCCGAGGGCGACCGCGAGGCCGTCATCGACCTGTTCAACCACTACGTCGAAAACAGCTTCGCGGCCTACCCCGAAGAGAAGGTGCCCTACGGGCTCTTCGATCAGTTCCTGATGCTGACGGAGGGCTATCCGGCCTTCACGGCGCGGGATGAGGCGAAGGCCGACCGTTTCGTCGGCTTCGCGTTTCTTCGCCCCTACAACAGGATGCAGTCCTTTCTGCGCGCTGCGGAGATCACTACTTTCATCGAACCGGAATACGTGGGCAGGGGGATCGGAGCGATGATGCTGGATCGGATCGTTGCCGAGGCGATGCGCAAGGGGGTCGACACGGTCCTGGCCAACGTCTCGTCGCTCAATCAGGCGAGCCTGCGGTTTCACAAGCGGCAGGGCTTTGAGGAGTGCGGGAGGTTCCGGCGGGTCGCAAGGAAAAAGGGCCGGGACCTCGATGCCGTGTGGATGCAGCGGATCCTGTGAAGACAGGGTACAGACAGGGTACAGGGTTCAGGGCACAGTGAAGAAGTGAAGGAAGTGGGGGAAGTGAAGGAAGTGATTCCGGATTTCAATAATTACCCAATACCCATTTCCGATTTGCTGAATCTGTCTGTTACAGTTCGCTGCCGGCGGTGGCGGTTTATTGCAAAAAGGAGTGTTTGAATGAAGATCGGATACGTGCAGTTCAACCCGGCTTTCGGGGAGGTGGACCGGAATCTCGACAGGGCCGAGGCGCTCATCGAAGGGGCGCAGGCGGACCTGCTTGTGCTGCCGGAGCTCTTCAACACGGGCTACCTGATCACGTCGAAAGAAGAAATCGCCGCGCTGGCCGAAGAGGTGCCCGGAGGCCCGACGGCGCAGCGGCTTGCCGCCGTCGCGAAGAGAAAGAACGTTCACATCGTTGCGGGAATGGCCGAGCGCAGCGGCGTGAAACTCTTCAACTCCGCCCTCCTCGTCTCCCCGAATGGAGTCGTGGCCTGCTACCGGAAGGTGCACCTGTTCTTCGAGGAAAAACTCTGGTTCGAACCCGGCGACGGCGAGTTTCCCGTCTTCGACATCGGGCCCTGCAAGGTGGGGATCATGGTCTGCTTCGACTGGTTCTTCCCCGAGTCCATGCGGGCCCTTTCCCTGAAAGGGGCGCAGGTGGTCTGTCACCCCGCGAACCTCGTGCTTCCCTACTGCCAGACGGCCATGGTCACCCGCTGCCTCGAGAACCGGGTATTCGCCGTCACGGCGAACCGGACGGGGACGGAAGACCGGGGCGACAAGAGCCTTCACTACACGGGGAAAAGCCAGATCACCGACACGGCCGGAAACGTCCTTTCCCGGGCCGGGGAGGACGAGGAGTGCGTGGGCATCTTCGACATCGAGCCTGAAAAGGCCCTCGACAAGCAGCTCAACCCCTACAACAATCTCTTCGGGGACCGTCGGCCCGGCTTCTACAGGGACATCTGCCGTTAGTGATCGGTGAAAAGATTTCGGCTGGTTGGAGCTGAGCGATTGCGAAGTAGCGAAGTTAGGAAGTTGCGAAGTTAGGATAGTAGGATAAAGATTGTTCGTTTTTTCCGGCTTGTCCGAACTTCCCAACTTCCGATCTTCTCAACTTCCGTCTTTTTGCGGCGGCAGCCTGACTTCGACGAACTTTCGGTAGCCGATAGCGCTGAACTGATCCTGGATGCTGGACCCCGGGGTCGATTCGATCGTGGCGTCGGGCAGGGGTGATTCGACAACCAGCTTGCCGTGCCTCGAGAAGCTCTGACGGACCACGAGGTCGGCGAGGTCGATCACCGCCAGGGGCGACAGCGACCGGTGCAGGAAGGAGAAGTGGCTGTGCAGGAGAGTTTCCTCGAGGTAGCCGGGCAGCTCGTACTTCCTGAGAAGGGAGAGGCCCAGCAGCGGGTGCCAGGTGGAAACGAAACCCTCGTCCAGTGCGGTTTTCGAGCGGATCTCGTAGAGAACGGCCGGGATCCGGCCGATTTCGAGAAGCAGCGACCCCATCTCCACGCGTTCCACCGCCGTGCTCTTGAACCCCAGTTCCTCCGCCAGGATCCGTCCGAGAATGGCCCGTGAGAAACTGCGGCCGGCCAGGGGCTCCAGGGCAGGGTCGAGCAGGAAAAGGGCCATGGCGAGGATGTAGATCTTGGAGGGCTTCATCCCCATCCGCAGGACGACCTTCGTGAAGCTGCCGGCATCGCCCGGCTTGACCTTGCCGAAGAGAACCACGGAGTTGGCCCGGCCCATCATGCGGGAGACGATCTGTTCCTTGATCTTGAATTTGAGTTGTTCGATCTCGTGCTGGTGGGCGTCCTCGTTGTCCAGGACGATGAGGACGGATGGGTCGAAGCCGAGGTTGAGGGTTTCGATGACCGTATCGTGAATGTCGGACAGCAACGCCAGGTCGGGTCCCGGGACCTCCCGTTGCAGCTCTGCGACCAGGCTTTCCATGGTGCCGCTCATACCGCCAACCGTGTGCCCCGGCCGCGGCGTCCGCCGATCGGGGGCTTGCTTTTACGATGACCTGACCACCGGCGATCGGGAAGTGAGCAGGGCGCAAGTGAGGATCCGGTTCCGCAGTCGGTCGAGGCCGGAAAGAGCGCGAGAAGAATAAGTCCGTTTTCCGCGTGAGGTCTGGTGCCGGGGTCCGCCATGCCGATGGTCAGGTCATTCACGACAAATTCCCACACGACTTATAAAGCAATAACCGTACCATGACCGGGGGATGCGCGGCCGCGTGACCCCTGTAACCGGTCGAATTCACTTGACAGTTTTCGCGGGCGGGTTCTAACTGGGCTCATCGCTGCCCTTGGCTGAGCCGCGGCGGGCGAGCCGACCCGGGGTACCGGTCCCGGAAGGGATAACCTTTTTCGACAGGTGAGCCGATGGCGAAACACATGATCAATCGTTCCAGAAAAACAGGCCTGCCCCCCGGCAGTCTCGTCCACATCGGCAGGGAGCGGACGGAGAAGACCCGGGTCACCGTGGTCGACTACGCGCAGGAGACGTTCGAGGAGCGGGAGATCCGGTCCCTCGACGAGCTGGCCCCTTACGGCGGCAAACCAAGCGTGACGTGGATCGACGTCGTCGGGATCCACGAACCGCCCGTCATCGAGCAGATCGGCGGCCGGTTCGGCATCCACCCGCTGCTGATGGAAGACATCATGAACACGACCCAGCGGCCGAAGATCGACGACCTGGGGAAGTACATCTGCGTGATCCTCAAGGGGATCGCATTCGACGAGGCGTCGACGGATCTGCGGGTCGAGCAGTTGAGCCTCGTGTTCAGCGACGACGTCGTCCTGTCCTTCCAGGAGTCGGACGGCGGGATCTTCAGGCCCCTTCGCGAGAGGCTCCGCAACAACCTCGGGCGGGCCCGGAGAATGGGGACGGATTACCTGGCCTACGCCCTCATGGACGCCGTCGTGGATCACTACTTCGTCGTGATGGAAAGAATGGGGGAGAAGATCGACAGCCTGGAAAACGAGGTCGTGGCAAACCCGAAGCGGGAAACCCTGCGGAGCGTCCAGCAGATCCGGGACGAGATCCTGCTGGTGCGGCGCGCCGTGTGGCCGCTGCGGGAGGTAATCTCCCTGCTCGAGCGGGCCGAGTCGCCGTTGATCGACAAGGCGACGGCGATGTACTTCCGGGACGTCTACGAGCACACGATCCAGGTGATGGACACCGTGGACACGTATCGGGACATCCTCTCGGGGATGTTCGACATCTACCTCTCGAGCGTGAGCAACCGGCTCAACGAGGTCATGAAGGTCCTCACGATCATCGCCACTCTCTTCATGCCTCTCACCTTTCTGGCAGGCGTCTACGGCATGAACTTCGAGCACATGCCGGAGCTCAAGTGGCAGTATGGCTACTTTATGCTCTGGGGGGTGATGATCGTCATTGCCCTTGCGATGCTGACGTATTTCCGGAAGAGGAAATGGATATGAGAGGCGGCGGGGCAAGCAATTCCTCCACCGTGGCGAGCAGCTGCGCCGTGTCCACGGGCTTGGCGAAGGTCCGGTCGGCCCCAAGCATCTTCGCCATCCTCAAATAACTCGACGGCCCGATCCGGCCGCCCCCCGAGATCGCGATGATCTTCACGGCGGGGGCTGATTTCCGGAACTCCGCGATGGTCTCGAGTCCTTCCTTCTCGGGCATGATGATGTCCGTGATCACGAGATCGACCGGGCGTCTCCGGTGCAGCCGCATCGCCCGGCCGCTGTCCTCCGCCGTTTCCACGTCGTAGCGGGCCTTGCGCATGAGCCGCTCCAGCATGTCCCTCACGAGAAAATCGTCGTCGATGATCAGGATGCGCTTCATGCCGCGGTCCCCCTGCCGGCGCCGTCGAGGACGCCGCGGATTTCCCGGGCCACGTCGCCCATGAAGAGCGGCTTCATCAGGAAGCGGCTGATGCCCATCCTCAGGGCCTCCTCCTCGTTGATCAGTTCGCTGTACCCCGTGCAGAGGATGATAGGCGTCTGCGGCCTGAAACGCAGGATCTCGCGGGCCAGCTCGGCGCCCGTCATGTCCGGCATGGTCATGTCCGTGATGACGAGATCGAAGCTCTCGGGGTTCTCGCGGAACAGGCGCAGCGCGTTGCGGCTCTCGCGGACGGTGGTGACACGATACCCCAGCGCGGAGAGCACCTGTCCCATGACCTCCACCAGGTGCCCCTCGTCGTCGACGAACAGCACGCGTTCCGAGCCCCGGGGGATCGGTTCCGCCGGTTTCTCCGGCTCCAGCCCCCGGTCGGCGGCGGAAGGCAGGTAGATCTCGAACGCGCTTCCCCGGCCGGGCGTGCTCTCGACGCGGATGGCGCCGCCGAGAGCCTTCACGATGCCGTAGACGACCGAGAGGCCCAGTCCGGTCCCCTCCCCGGGGGCCTTCGTGGTGAAGAAGGGGTCGAAGATGCGGTTGATCCGGGCCGGCTCGATCCCGTGTCCCGTGTCGCTCACGCTCAGGCGCAGGAAACCTGCCGGACCGGGACCGTGCCCTTCCGGCACGAGTCCCGGCGGGGGGGACGCATTGTCGATGCGGATGGCCAGCCGGCCGCCCGAGGCGCGCATCGAGTGGGCGGCGTTGGTGCAGAGATTCATGAGAACCTGGTGGATCTGCGTGGCGTCGGCCAGGACGACGCTGTTCGCTGCCGCGACATCGAGGTGCAGGTCGATCGTGACGGGCAGGGAGGAGCGGAGGAACTTCACGGCCTCCTTGGCCAGCGGGACGACGTCGAGGGGCTTGCGCTCCTGTTCGACCTGCCGGCTGAATGCGAGGATCTGGCTCACGAGGGTCTTCGCGCGGCTGCAGGCGCTGAGGATCTGCGAGAGGTTCCACCGGCTCTCGTCGTCCGTCGTGTCCTGCAGGCACAGCTCGGCGTAGCCGATGACGGCGAAGAGGATGTTGTTGAAGTCGTGGGCGATGCCGCCCGCCAGGGTGCCTACGGCCTCCATCTTCTGGGCCTGCCGCAGCTGCTGCTCCAGCAGGGCATTTTGCCTCTCGGCCCTCTTCCGTTCCGCAATGTCCCGGGTCACTCCGATGATGGAGCGGGGGGTCCCGTCCTCGTTCCGGATCATCTGGGCCGAGACCTCGTACCAGCCCGTGGAGCCGTCCTTGCGGGTGAGTTCCATTTCCATCGTGATCACGCGGGAGTCCCCGTTGCGGGCGCCGCCAGGCCTGGCGGCCTCTTCCCGGACCATCCGTTCGGCCGTCTCGAGGGAAGACGGCGCCAGAAAATCCCGAAGCGGCTTCGAAATCCACTCGGAGGGGCTCCACCCGAAGAGACGTTCCGACGAGGGGCTCACGTACGTGAAGGAGAGATCGAGGTTCGCCGTCCAGATGACGTCCGTAACGTTTTCCGCGAGCAGGCGGTACTTCTCCTCGCTGAGACGGAGCTTTTCCTGGGCCTCGACCTGCTGCGAGATGTCGTGGATGGTCGTGAGGATCACGTCGCTGTCCCCCAGCCGGATCCGGTCCGCCGACCAGAGCGCCGGCGCCACGCGACCGGCCCTGGTCCGGAAGTGGGCAAGGCCGTCCCGCAGGAAGCCCTGTTCTCGGATTTGCGCAATCAGCCTGTCCCGTTCCTCGGGGTACGCCCAGAGGCCGAGTTCCACGGATGTCCGGCCGATCAATTCCCCCCGGGAGTATCCGGACAGCTCGACGGCACGCTCGTTGACGTCGATGAAGCGGCCCTCGTCGAGAGTCGCGATGGTCATCGGGATCGGGTTGGACTGGAAGACCATGAAGAATCTCTCTTCGCTTGCCCTCAAGTCCTCCTCGGAACGCCTGCGCTGGATGATGCGCCACATGCCCTGGGCCAGCAGCGTGAGCTGCAGGACGTCGGACTCGTCGTAGTCGGCTTCCTTGTTCCCCACGCCCACCACGGCGACGACGCGCTCCCCGTCGAGGACGGGAACGTTCATGTGCCTCAGGATGTGCACGTGGCCCGGGGGAAGCCCCTTCTTGAGGGCGCCGGCCGTTGCGTAGTCGTTGGTGATGACGGGCCGGCGCCGGCGGACCGCCTCCCCCCAGAGGCCCGTCGTTTCGACGGGGTAGAGATCCGTAAGATTGTTCACAGCGCATTGTTCCATGGCCGATCTCGACCAGGCGAACATCGTCATAACCGACTCGTCCCGGTTGAGGAAGGCAAGGTAGCCGATGCGGCTGCCGGTGAGCCGAACGCACTCCTCCAGGGCGAAGTCGCACAGCTCCTGGACGGTGGCCCGGCTCATCTGGTTGAGCGTTTGAAGCGCCTCGAGGCGCTGCTCGTTGAGCTTCAGGACCTCTTCGGCTCGCTTTCGCTGCGTGATGTCCTCGACAATCCCCTCGATGAACCGAAACTGCCCTCCGTCATCGCGGACGATCCGGGAGTTGATGGCCGTCCACATGATGCTGCCGTCCTTGCGCCGCGTCCGGGTCTCGAAACGCTCCAGGATGCCCGTTTCGTTCAGGGTGGAGAGGCAGCGCTTCCGGTCTTCCGCGTCGACGAAGATCTGGCTGCCGATGTCTGTGATGGAATCGATCACGTCCTTGGGCGACTCGTAGCCGTAGATCCGGGCAAACGCGGGGTTGACGCTGATGTAGCGCCCCTCCGGCGTGGACTGAAAGATGCCAACGAGCGAGTTCTCGAAGATGGCGCGGTAACGCTCCTCGCTGAGGCGCAGGGCCTCCTCGGCTTCCCTGCGCCGCTGGATGTCCTCGTGGGTCCCCTCGT
>CAYZKT010000075.1:0-11845 GCA_964478885.1 uncultured Syntrophaceae bacterium
CGTCAGCCTTCCAAGCTGAGGGTCGCGGGTTCGAATCCCGTTTCCCGCTCCAGGTTTTTTAATAAATACCGGTTGTAAAGTTTTTAAAATTGCCACGCCCACGTAGCTCAGTCGGTAGAGCACATCCTTGGTAAGGATGAGGTCACCAGTTCAATCCTGGTCGTGGGCTCCATTTCAGCCAGGGTGAACAGAATGCGAAACAACATTACGTTGGCCTGCACGGAATGCAAGCGCCGCAACTACACGACGACGAAGAACAAGCGAACCATGCAGGACCGCCTCGAGATGAAGAAGTTCTGCAAGTTCTGCAAGACCCACACGTCGCACAAAGAAACCAAGTAACGGCAGGAAGGAAAAGGGCACAGGCCAGTAGCTCTAACGGCTAGAGCGCCGGACTCCAAATCCGGATGCTGGGGGTTCGAATCCCTCCTGGCCTGCCATTTCCTCTCAACCCCTTTGCACAGGATACGGGTTTGGACAAGGTAAAGCAGATCCTGGAAGTCGTTCAGCAGTTCCTGAAGGAATCGCGGGCGGAACTGAAGAAGGTGACGTGGCCCACCCCCAAGCAGGCGGTCACCTCCACCTCGGTCGTGATTGTCGTCACGGTCATCGTGTCGATCGTGCTGGGTCTGATCGATTTCGGGTTGGCCAAGATCATTCGTCTGGTTCTGGGGTAGGCAAGACATGGCATTCCGCTGGTACGTCGTCCACACCTATTCGGGCTTCGAGAACAAGGTCAAGGTTTCGCTGCTGGAGCGCATCGAGGCGGCGGGCATGCAGGCCTTCTTCTCCGATATCCTCGTGCCCGAGGAAGACATCGTCGAGCTGGTGAGCGGCGAGAAGAAGACCTCGAAGCGGAAGTTCTTCCCGGGCTACGTGCTCGTGAAGATGGAGCTCAACGACGACACCTGGCACATCGTGAAGAACACCCCGAAGGTGACGGGCTTCATCGGCACGAAGGAGAAGCCGACCCCGATCCCCGACGAGGACGTCCTGGCGCTCCGCACCCGCATCGAGGAGGGGACGCTGAAGCCCAAGCCCAAATTCTCCTTCGACGTGGGCGATCACGTCAAGATCATCGACGGCCCCTTCACCAACTTCGACGGCATCGTCGACGAGGTGAAACCCGAGAAGGGCAAGCTCCGGGTCATCGTCAGCATCTTCGGCCGTTCCACCCCGGTGGAGCTGGACTTCATCCAGGTCGTGGCGGCGTAACCCTGAAAATAACACCATAGGGTAAAGACATTATGGCAAAGAAGGTTATCGCGAACATCAAGCTGCAGATCCAGGCGGGCAAGGCCACGCCCTCGCCGCCGATCGGCCCGGCCCTCGGCCAGCACGGCGTGAACATCATGGAGTTCTGCAAGGCCTACAACGCCATGACGGGCAAGCAGGAGGGCATGATCATCCCCGTGGTGATCACCGTGTACGCCGACCGCTCCTTCACCTTCGTGACGAAGACGCCCCCCGTCTCGGTGCTCCTGAAGCAGGCCGCAAAGATCGCCAAGGGGGCGAGCGACCCGAAGCGGGAGACCGTGGGCAAGGTGTCCGGTAAGCAGGTCCGGGACATCGCGGAGCTGAAATTCAAGGATCTCAACTGCGTGGACATCGATGCGGCCGTACGGACCGTGGCGGGCACCGCCCGGTCGATGGGCATCGAGGTCACTCCATAACGAGGGGTTTTGGCAATGGCCAGAGGCAAGAGATACACAGAGGCAAAGAAGAACGTCGAATCGGGGAAGCGCTATCCCCTGAAAGAGGCCGTGGAGATCGTGGTCGGCACGGCCGCCGCCAAGTTTGACGAGACGATGGACGCGTCGATCCGCCTCGGCGTCGATCCCAAGCACGCCGACCAGATGGTCCGCGGCAGCGTGGCGCTGCCCCACGGTCTGGGGAAGACCATTCGGGTCCTCGTTTTCGCCAAGGGCGAAAAGGAAAAGGAAGCCACCGACGCCGGCGCCGATTTCGCGGGTTCCGACGATCTCGTCGAGAAGATCAAGGGCGGCTGGCTCGATTTCGACCGCGTGGTGGCGACACCGGACATGATGGGAACCGTCGGCAAGCTCGGCAAGGTTCTGGGACCCCGCGGGCTCATGCCCAACCCCAAGGTCGGGACGGTGACCTTTGACGTGGGCAAGGTGGTCAAGGAGCTCAAGGCGGGCAAGGTGGAGTTCCGCGTGGAAAAGGCGGGCATCGTCCACACCCCCGTCGGCAAGGCATCCTTCGGCGCCGAGAAACTTCTGGACAACGTGACGGCACTGCTCGAAACGATCATCAAGCTCAAACCGGCATCGAGCAAAGGCACCTATCTCAAGAGCATATCCCTATCCACCACCATGGGTCCGGGGGTCAAGGTCGATCCTCTGGATATCCGGAACATGATGAAGTAGCACCGGCCGTCATGTCATAACGTGCAAACGAAGAGTCGGAGACAGCAGGTACAGGGAGTTTAATCGGCCCCGCGCCGGCCTGCCGAGACGACATCCCGGGTTCGAGCCGCCCCCCCGGGCGGCAAGGCGGGATGGAACAGGAAGCGGCGGATTCTCCGCCGGGTGGACCCTCGTTCAGGCAGTCATGTTTCTCCCTGTAGCTCGCTCCGACTTTCGAAGGCCTTCCGGCCCCTGAAACCGGGAAAGGCAATTGACCGTGGGAAAGGAGGTTCTAGGTTGGACAGAAAGGAAAAGGAGCAGGCAGTCGCGGAGCTTCACGAGAGGCTCAAGGGCGTAAAACTCGCCGTTCTGGCCGGATACAGCGGCATGAACGTCGAGAAGATCACTGCCTTGAGGAATGAACTGCGCAAGACGGGCACCGAGTTCCGGGTCGTGAAGAACACCCTGCTGGGCATCGCCGCCCAGGGGACGGACTTCGCCGGCCTCAAGGACAACCTCAAAGGTCCCCTGTCGCTGTCCATGATGGGCGGCGACGTGGCGGCGCCCACCAAGGTTCTCATCGACTTCGCCAGGAAAAACCCCGAGCTGGACATCAAGTTCGCCTGGATGGACGGCAAGAGGGTCAGCCGGCAGCAGCTGGATCTCATCTCCGAGCTGCCGAGCCGGGAAGTTCTTCTGGCGAAGCTCCTGGGCACCCTCATGGCGGTGCCGACGCAGTTCGTCACGGTGCTGAGCGCCGTGCCGCGCGGTCTCGTGCAGGTCCTCGAAGCAATCAGGCAGAAAAAAGAAAAAGAAAACCAATAAGGAGTGGAGAAACATGGCGATCACGAAGGAAGACGTTGTCAAGTATATCGAAGGGATGACGGTGCTCGAACTCTCGGAGCTCGTCAAGGAACTGGAAGCGAAGTTCGGCGTGTCGGCGGCGGCCCCGGTGGCCGTGGCGGCCGTGGCCGGCGGCGCCGCCCCTGCGGCGGCTGCTGCGGCGGAGGAGAAGACGGAGTTTGACGTCGTTCTCACGAGCTTCGGCGCCGAGAAGATCCAGGTCATCAAGGAAATCCGCGCCATCACGGGCCTCGGGCTCAAGGAAGCCAAGGACCTCGTCGAAGGTGTGCCCAAGCCCGTCAAGGAAGCCATTGCCAAGGCGGAAGCCGACGAGATCAAGAAGAAACTGGAGGCCGTGGGCGCCACTGTCGAGATCAAGTAAGGAAATTTGATCTTAAGGCATCCAAACATGACTCCCCGTAGCGGCGTTACGGGTTTCCACGAATCTGGGGAAGAGAGGGCCCTTCCGGGACGACCGGAAGGCCCCCGGTTCCCGGAGCGGCCTGCGCGGCAGGCCGGGGGAAGCCCGGAGACGCAGACGGGGTGGTCCATTTTTTTGAGGAAGCAAAGAACATGATGCGTGAATTCAGGAAGAATTTCGGTCGGATCCAGAAAATTATCGACGTCCCGAACCTGATCGACATCCAGATGAAGTCCTACGAGAAGTTCCTCCAGAAGGACTCGCAGCCCGAGAAGCGAGGCAGCGTCGGGCTCCAGGGGGCCTTCAAGAGCATCTTCCCCATCAGCGACTTCAGCGGGAAGTGCTCCCTCGAATTCGTCAGCTACAAGATCGGCGAGAGCCGCTACGACGTCAAGGAGTGCATCGCGAAGGGCCTCACCTACGCGGCGCCCCTGAAGATCGTGGTGCGGCTCGTCGTCTTCGACGCCGACCGGACGAGCGAGCAGAAGATCATCCGGGACATCAAGGAGCAGGAGATCTACTTCGGCGAGATCCCGCTCATGACCGAGAACGGCACCTTCATCGTCAACGGAACCGAGCGCGTCATCGTCAGCCAGCTCCACCGCTCGCCGGGCATCTTCTTCGATCACGACAAGGGGAAGACCCACGCCAGCGGCAAGCTCATCTACTCGGCGCGCATCATCCCCATCCGGGGTTCCTGGCTCGACTTCGAGTTCGACGTGAAGGACCTGCTTTACGTGCGCATCGACCGCCGGCGCAAGATGCCCGTCACGATCCTGTTGAAGGCCATGGGGCACACGACGGAGGACATCCTCAACTACTTCTACCCGATCGAGAAGATCACCCTGGAGGGCGACAGGGTGTGGCTCGACATCGGGCCCTTCCTCGCCAACGAGAAGGCCCCCGAGGACATCGAGACCAAGCCCAAGGGCGAGGTTCTCGTCAAGAAGGGCCGCAAGATCACGAAGCTCGCCCTCAAGCGCCTCGACGAACTGAAGATCATGCGCATCCCCGTGAGCGCGGACTACCTCACCGGCAAGGTGCTCTCCCGCAACGTCGCCGACCCCGCCACGGGCGAGGTCCTCGTGCGCTGCAACCAGGAGCTCACCAAGGAGCGCCTCGAGACCGTGAAAGCCAAGGGGGTGCCGGAGCTCTTCTTCATCCACCTCGACGAGGACCGCACGAACGCCTCCGTCATGGAGACGCTGCTGACCGACAAGATCGAGTCGGGCGAGGAGGCCATCATCGAGATCTACCGCAGGCTGCGACCCTCGAACCCGCCGACCCCGGAGACGGCCAAGCGGTTTTTCAAGAGCCTCTTCTTCGACCCCGAGACCTACGACATCTCCGACGTGGGCCGCGTGAAGATGAACTACAAGCTGCGGCTCGACGTCCCCGTCGACGTGACGACCCTGCGCAACGAGGACATCCTCGAGGCCGTCAAGTACCTCATCAACCTCAAGCTCGGCGAGGGCGACTGCAGCGTGGACGACATCGACCACCTGGGCAACCGCCGCATCCGCTCCGTGGGCGAGCTCATCGAGAACCAGTACCGCATCGGGCTGATCCGCATGGAGCGCGCCATCAAGGAAAAGATGAGCCTCCAGGACGTGGAGACCATGATGCCCCACGACCTCGTGAACGCCAAGCCCGTCTCGGCCGTGGTCAACGAGTTTTTCGGCTCGAGCCAGCTCTCGCAGTTCATGGACCAGACCAACCCCCTGTCCGAGATCACCCACAAACGCAGGCTCTCGGCCCTGGGCCCCGGCGGCCTGACCCGCGAGCGGGCGGGCTTCGAGGTCCGCGACGTCCACAACAGCCACTACGGCCGGATCTGTCCCGTCGAGACGCCGGAAGGCCCCAACATCGGCCTCATCGTGTCGCTGTCGACCTACGCCCGGGTCAACGAGTTCGGCTTCATCGAGACCCCCTACCGCCTCGTGGAGAACGGCCGCGTTCTGAACGACATCAAGTACCTCACGGCGATCGAAGAGGAGAAGTTCACCATCGCCCAGGCCGACGCCGATCTCGATCCCAAGGGCCGATTTACGGAACCGCTCATTTACGCCCGCAAGGGCGGCGAGTTCGTCACCGTCATCCCCGAGGAAGTGGAGCTCATGGACGTCTCCCCGAACCAGCTCGTCTCGGTGGCCGCGGCGCTCATCCCCTTCCTGGAGCACGACGACGCCAACCGGGCGCTGATGGGTTCCAACATGCAGCGCCAGGCCGTGCCCCTGCTGCAGCCCGAGGTGCCGCTCATCGGTACGGGCATGGAGCCCGTGGTGGCCAAGGACTCGGGGGCCGTCGTGACGGCCAAGCGCGCCGGGGTCGTCGAGAGTGTCGACGCCGCGCGGATCGTCGTCAAGTGCGACGAGGCCGAGCGGGGAAGCTTCGACACGGGGGTGGACATCTACAACCTGACCAAGTACCAGCGCACCAACCAGGACACCTGCTTCAACCAGCGGCCTATCGTCGTGACGGGCGATCGGGTGGCGGCGGGCGACATCGTCGCCGACGGCCCGGCGACCCAGGACGGCGAGCTCGCCCTGGGGCGCAACGTCATGGTCGCCTTCATGTCCTGGGGCGGCTACAACTACGAGGACTCCATCCTGGTGAGCGAGCGCATCGTGAAGGAGGACGTCTACACCTCGGTGCACATCGAGGAGTTCGAGACGATGGCCCGCGACACCAAGCTCGGCAAGGAGGAGATCACCCGCGACATCCCCAACGTGGGCGAGGAGGCCCTGCGCAACCTCGACGACAGCGGCATCGTCCGCATGGGCGTCTACGTCAAGCCCGGCGACATCCTCGTGGGCAAGATCACGCCCAAGGGCGAGACGACGCTCTCCCCCGAGGAGAAGCTCCTGCGGGCCATCTTCGGCGAGAAGGCGGGCGACGTGCGCGACACCTCGCTGCGGGTGCCCCCCGGGGTCGAGGGGATCGTCATCGACGCCAAGGTCTTCACCCGCAAGGGCGCCGAGAAGGACCGCCGGTCGGTCCAGATCGAGGAGGACGAGGTCCGCCGGATCTACCAGGACCGCGACGACGAAATCCGGATCATCTCCGAGACGGTGAAGAGCAAGATCTTCGATCTGCTTGTCGGGAAGCTCTCGGCGGGCAAGCTTATCGACCCGAAGAAGAAGAAAACGGTTCTCAAGAAGGGCGAGGAGATCACCGCCGAGGTGCTCGAGAAGATCCCCTTCAGCCTCTGGAAGAGCATTTCGCTCGAGGACGAGACCCTCGAGGAGAACCTCCGCGGCATGCTCGAGAACCTCGCGCGCAAGGTGGACCTCATCGAAGCCTACTTCGAGGAGAAGGTGGAGAAGCAGAAGGCCGGCGACGAGCTGCCCCCGGGCGTCATCAAGCTCGTCAAGGTCTACGTTGCCATCAAGCGCAAGCTCTCCGTGGGCGACAAGATGGCGGGCCGCCACGGCAACAAGGGCGTGCTGTCGCGCATCCTGCCCGACGAGGACATGCCCTTCTTCGAGGACGGCACGCCGGTGGACATCATCCTCAACCCCCTGGGCGTCCCCTCCCGCATGAACGTGGGGCAGATCCTGGAGACCCACCTCGGGTGGGCCGCCAAGGAGATCGGCGAAAAGATCAACGTCCTCGCCGAGAAGAATGCGGCCCTCGACGCCCTCAAGAAGGAGATGAAGCGCATCTACGCATCCGACGAGTTCAGCCGGTTTATCGACGGGGCCTCGGAGGACGAGATCCGGGGATTCGTGCGTCGCCTCAAGAAAGGCATCTCGGTGGCCACCCCGGTCTTCGACGGGGCCACGGAGGAGGAGATCCGCGACATGCTCGGCAAGGCGAGCCTGCCCACGAAGGGACAGGCCATCCTCTTCGACGGCCGCACGGGAGAGCCCTTCGAGCAGCAGGTGACGGTGGGCATGATCTACATGCTCAAGCTGCACCATCTGGTGGACAACAAGATCCACGCCCGCTCCATCGGCCCCTATTCGCTTGTCACCCAGCAGCCTCTCGGCGGCAAGGCCCAGTTCGGCGGCCAGCGGCTCGGCGAGATGGAAGTCTGGGCCATGGAGGCCTACGGCGCCGCGCACACCCTGCAGGAGTTCCTCACGGTGAAGTCCGACGACGTGGCGGGCCGCACGAGGATCTACGAGACCATCGTGAAGGGCGAACACTCGCTCGAGCCGGGGCTTCCCGAGTCCTTCAGCGTGCTCGTCAAGGAGCTCCAGAGCCTCTGCCTGGATGTGGAGCTTGTAGAAAAAGAATAAGTGCGGCGAATTGCGAAAGGCAAGAGGCGCAAGGTAAAAAAGGAAAAATCCGGATTTGCCTTTAGCCCTTAGCCTTTAGCCCTTTGCCACGGATAAAAGGAGTACCCACGTGGAAGATATTTTCAGCTTTTTCGAAAAGCCGAAGGATCCCATCCGATTCAACGCCATCAAGATGTCCATCGCCTCCCCGGAGAAGATCGCCTCCTGGTCGCACGGCGAGGTGAAGAAGCCCGAGACGATCAACTACCGGACCTTCAAGCCCGAGCGCGACGGCCTGTTCTGTGCCAAGATCTTCGGTCCCGTGAAGGACTACGAGTGCCTCTGCGGCCGCTACAAGCGGATGAAGCACCGCGGCGTGGTCTGCGAGAAGTGCGGCGTCGAGGTCATCCAGTCCAAGGTCCGCCGGGAGCGGATGGGCCACATCACGCTCGCGGCCCCCGTGGCGCACATCTGGTTCCTGAAGAGCCTGCCGAGCCGGATCGGAAACGTCATCGACCTCTCCCTGAAGGAGCTCGAGAAGGTGCTCTACTTCGAGTCCTGGATCGTGCTCGACCCGAAGGACACGCCCCTGAAGAAGAAGGAGCTCCTCACGGAGGAGCGCTACATCGAGTGCCGCGAGAAGTACGGGGCCGACGGGTTCGTGGCCGGTATCGGCGCCGAGGCGGCCCGCGTGCTCCTCGAGGAGATGAAGCTGGACGAGCTCGACGCGGAGCTGAGGGCCGACCTCAAGGAGGCCACCTCCGACACGAAGCGCAAGAAGCTCACCAAGCGGCTGCGCGTCGTCGAGGCCCTGCGCAAGTCGGGCAACCGCCCCGAGTGGATGATCCTCACGACGATCCCCGTGATCCCGCCGGACCTGCGGCCGCTGGTGCCCCTCGAGGGCGGCCGGTTCGCCACCTCCGACCTCAACGACCTGTACCGGCGCGTCATCAACCGCAACAACCGCCTCAAGCGGCTCATGGAATTGAACGCCCCCGAGATCATCATCCGCAACGAGAAGCGGATGCTGCAGGAGGCCGTGGACGTGCTCTTCGACAACGGCCGGCGCGGCCGGGCCATCACGGGCTCCAACAAGCGGCCCCTTCGCTCGCTCTCGGACATGCTCAAGGGCAAGCAGGGCCGCTTCCGCCAGAACCTGCTGGGCAAGCGCGTGGACTACTCGGGCCGCTCCGTCATCACCGTCGGCCCGGATTTGCGGCTGCACCAGTGCGGCCTGCCCAAGAAGATGGCCCTCGAGCTTTTCAAGCCCTTCATCTACAACCGGCTCATGGAGAAGGGCTACGTCACGACGGTCAAGAGCGCCAAGAAGATGGTCGAGCGCGAGACCCCCGAGGTCTGGGACGCCCTGGACGAGGTGGTGCGCGAGTACCCCGTCATCCTCAACCGCGCCCCCACCCTGCACCGCCTGGGCATGCAGGCCTTCGAGCCCGTGCTCATCGAGGGCAAGGCGATCCAGCTCCACCCGCTGGTCTGCACGGCCTTCAACGCCGACTTCGACGGCGACCAGATGGCGGTCCACGTGCCCCTGTCCATCGAGGCCCAGGTGGAGAGCCGCGTGCTCATGATGTCGACGAACAACATCCTGTCTCCGGCCCACGGCAAGCCCATCATCGTGCCCTCCCAGGACATCGTTCTCGGGCTCTACTACATGACCCGGGCCCGGTCCGACAGCCGGGGCACGGGCATGACCTTCGCTGGCCCCGAAGAGGTGCGCCAGGCCTATGATTCGGGCGAGGTGGACCTCCAGGCGAAGGTGAAGGTCCGCATGAACGGTCACATCGCGGAGACGACGGTGGGCCGCGTGCTGCTCTACGAAATCCTGCCGAGGGAGATCCCCTTCGAGGTCATCAACAAGGTCATGAACAAGAAGGAGGTCGCCAACCTCATCGACTACTGCTACCGCTCCTGCGGCGACAAGGCCACCGTCATCCTGGCCGACCGCCTCAAGGACACGGGCTTCCGCTACGCCACCGTCTCCGGGGCCTCCATCGCCATCAACAACATGGTGATCCCCTCGGGCAAGAAGGACATCGTGGCCAAGGCAGACAAGGACGTCCTCGAGGTGCAGAAACAGTACATGGACGGCCTCATCACCGACGGCGAGCGCTACAACAAGGTCATCGACATCTGGGCGCAGGCTACGGAAAAGGTCGCCGCCGAGATGCTCTCCTCCATCGGCTCCGAGGAGATCGAACTGGCCGACGGCAAGAAGCGCAGCCTCGAGAGCTTCAACCCTATCTACATGATGGCCGACTCGGGCGCACGCGGCAGCGCAGCCCAGATCCGCCAGCTGGCGGGCATGCGCGGCCTGATGGCCAAGCCCTCGGGCGAGATCATCGAGACGCCCATCACGGCCAACTTCCGCGAGGGCCTCACGGTGCTGCAGTACTTCATCTCGACCCACGGCGCCCGCAAGGGTCTCGCCGACACGGCCCTCAAGACGGCCAACTCCGGCTACCTCACGCGACGGCTCGTCGACGTGGCCCAGGACTGCACCATTTCCGAGGATGACTGCCGGACCCTCGACGGGATCTTCGTCCAGGCCCTGGTCGAAGGCGGCGAGATCATCGAGACGGCGGGCGAGCGCGTGCTGGGGCGCGTGGCCCTCGACGACATCGTGGACCCCTTCACGGGGGAGGTGCTCGTCAAGGCCAACGAGGCGATCGACGAAATGCTCGCGAAGAAGCTCGACGACGCCGGCATCGAACGCGTCCAGATCCGCTCGGTGCTCACCTGCAAGTCCCGCTTCGGCGTCTGCGCCAAGTGCTACGGCCGCGACCTCGCCCACGGGCACCTGGTCAACATCGGCGAGGCCGTGGGAATCATCGCGGCCCAGTCCATCGGCGAGCCGGGCACGCAGCTCACGATGCGGACCTTCCACATCGGCGGCACGGCCAAGTTCGAGGAGCACTCGACCCTGGAGGCGCGCCACGACGGGACGCTGCGGTTCGTCAACCTCAACTGGGTCAAGCGCGGCAAGGACCTCGTCGTCATGAACCGCAACGGGGAGATCCACGTTCTCGACGAGGAGGGCCGCAACCGCGGCAAGTACCCCGTTCCCTACGGGGCGCACATCAAGGTCGGGGAAAGCGCCAAGGTCAAGCGCGGCGATCTGATCGCCGAGTGGGACCCCTTCTCCATCCCGATCCTCGCCGAGGTCCCCGGGACGGTGAAGTACGGCGACGTCGTCGAGGGCAAGACCGTCCAGGAGCAGGTCGACGAAGTGACGGGCCTGTCGCGGAAGGTCATCACCGAGTTCGCCGATGCCGACCTGCGGCCCCGCATCTCCATCAAGGACAAGGACGGCAAGACGGCCAAGGTGGCGAGCACGGGCAGCACGGCGCGCTACCTCCTTTCGGTGGGCGTCAATATCGGTGTGAGCGAGGGCGACCGGGTCGAGGCGGGCGACATCATCGCCAAGATCCCCCGGGAGACCACGAAGACCAAGGACATCACGGGCGGCCTGCCCCGCGTGGCGGAGCTCTTCGAGGCCCGAAAGCCCAAGGAGTTCGCGGTCATCTCCGAGATCGACGGGGTTGTCGCCTTCGGAAAGGATGTCAAGGGCCGCCGCCGCGTGATCGTCACCCCCGAGGTGGGAGACAAGAAAGAGTACCTCATCAACAAGGGCAAGCACATCACCGTCCAGGAAGGCGACCGGGTCACCGCCGGCGAGGCTCTCATGGACGGGGCCAGCAATCCCCACGACCTGTTGAGCATCAAGGGGGAGAAGGAGCTGGCGCGCTACCTCGTCGACGAGGTCCAGGAGGTCTACCGCCTGCAGGGCGTCAAGATCAACGACAAGCACATCGAGATCATCGTCCGGCAGATGCTCCGCCGGGTGAGGGTCGCCGACCCCGGGGACACGAACTTCCTGGCCGACGAGCAGGTCGAGAAGGGCCGCTTCCAGGAGGAGAACGACCGGGTCATGGAGAAGGGCGGGCAGCCCGCCGTGGGCGAGCCGATCCTGC
>CAYZKT010000076.1:0-4103 GCA_964478885.1 uncultured Syntrophaceae bacterium
GAGCAGAAAATCGAGGTTACCGGGTTCCAGGCCGGCGGGATCGCGGCGGGGATCAAGGAAGACGGGCGGAAGGACCTGGCGCTGCTGTACTCCGAGGTGCCGGCGAAGGCCGCCGGCGTTTTCACGACGAACGTATTCAAGGCTGCGCCGGTGCTGCTCGACATGGAACGCATCAAGAGCGGCACGACGAGGGCTGTCATCGTCAACAGCGGCAACGCCAACGCCGCCACCGGAGAGGAGGGCTACCAGGACGCCGTGAAGATGGCCCGTTTCTGCGCCGGGGCCCTCTCGATCGACGAGGCCCAGGTGCTCGTCGCCTCCACGGGCGTCATCGGCCGCACGTTCCCCATCGACAAGGTCGCCGGCAGCGTGAGCAAACTCGTCAAGGGGCTCGCTCCCGGGGGAATCCCCGAAGCGGCCGAGGCCATCATGACGACGGACCGGTATCCGAAGATCCAGTTCCGGGAAGGGGCCGCCGGCGGCAGCGACATCTGCGTCTGCGGGATCGCCAAGGGGGCGGGCATGATCGAACCCGGGATGGCCACGCTGCTGTCCTTCGTCCTCACCGATGCCGACATCGACGACCAGGCCATGAAGAGGGCGCTCCGAGAGGCGGCGGACCAGAGTTTCAACGCCATCAGCGTCGACGGCTGCATGAGCACCAACGACACGGTCCTCCTGCTGGCCAACGGGCTGGCCGGAAACCGCAAGATCCGCACGTCGACGCGGGACTACACCGTCTTTGTGGGGATGCTGACCGGGGTGATGACGGAACTGGCCAAGATGATCGTCCGCGACGGAGAGGGGGCCACGAAACTCATCGAGATCGTCGTCGAGGGGGCCAGGACGGCGGGAGACGCCAGGGCGGTCGCCTACCAGGTCGCGCGCTCCAACCTGGTCAAGACGGCTTTTTACGGGGGTGACCCCAACTGGGGACGGATCATTTCGGCCGCTGGAGCGGCGGGGGTCGCGCTCGACCCGAACGCCGTGGAGCTGACTTTCGACGGGTTGCCGCTGTTCCGGCAGGGCCATGGCATCGCGAGCCACCTGCAGGAGCTCGCGGAGGTGATGAAGAAGGACCACATCCGGGTCGTCGTGAAGATCGGCCAGGGCGCGAAGGGCATCCGCGTCTTCAGCTCCGACCTGACCCTCGACTACGTCAAAATCAACGCGCATTACACCACGTAGGAAGGGTTCAGGGTACAGGGGCCAGGGTACAGGGAAGAAATAGAATCCCCTTGTCCCTCGTTTCGACGATGGGCAGGGGGATTAAATTTTGTTTGCGAAAAACATTGCGTTATGCTAAGGAGACCCGTTCTATTACTCACACCCTCGGATCGGCGGGCCTGTTGCTTTTTGAAAGAAAAGTTCCCCGTCGGGTTGAAGGGGTGGAGGGATCAAACAGGAAGGAGAATCCTATGTCTACCGTATCGATGAAGCTGCTGCTCGAGTCCGGCGTCCACTTCGGTCACCAGACCAACAAGTGGAACCCCAAGATGAAACCCTACATTTTTGGCGCCCGCAACGGGATTTACATCATCGACCTCCAGCAAACGGTCGAGATGTTCAAGGGGGCATACAGTTTCGTGGTCAACACCGTTGCCGACGGCGGAGAGATCCTCTTCGTAGGCACGAAGAAGCAGGCCCAGGAGTCCATCCGCGAGGAAGCCGAGCGCTGCGGGATGCCTTACGTGAATTACCGCTGGCTGGGCGGCATGCTCACCAATTTTTCCACCATCAAGAAGCGGATCGACCGCCTCAACGAGCTCGACGCGATGTTCAGCGACGAGTCGGTGAACGTCTTTCCGAAGAAGGAAATCCTCCTTTACCAGAAGGAAAAGGAGAAGCTCGACAAGGTGCTCGGGGGGATCCGGCGGATGAAGGGCGCCCCTGCGGCCGTCTTCGTCGTCGACCCGAAGAAGGAAGACATCGCGGTCCACGAGGCGCGCAAGCTGGGCGTCCCCGTTGTGGCCATTGTGGACACGAACTGCGACCCCGACGTGGTCGATTACATCATTCCCGGAAACGACGACGCCATCCGCGCGATCAAGCTCTTCTCGTCCCGGATCGCCGACGCCGTCCTCGACGGCAAGCAGAAATTCGAGGAGAAAATCCAGGCGCAGAGCGACAAGAAGTCGGCCCCCGAGGCAAAGGAGGAGGAAGCGGTCGAGGCGGACGTGCCCGACAGCATCGAGCTCAAGGGGACGGAGACGGGCTCGGAGCAGCCTGCGAGCTGAACGCAACCAGACACATCCCGATGACGAGGAGGTACAGGACCATTGGAAATTGCAGCTGATCTCGTAAAAGAGTTGAGAGTGAAAACGGGCGCCGGCATCATGGACTGCAAGGAAGCCCTGAAGGCATCGAACGGCAACTTCGAAAAGGCGGTCGACTTCCTGCGCGAGAAGGGTCTCTCGGCGGCCACGAAAAAATCCTCCCGCGCCACGAAGGACGGCCTGGTCACGTCCTACATCCACATGGGCGGGAAGGTCGGCGTCATGATCGAAGTAAACTGCGAGACGGACTTCGTCGCCAAGACGGAGAACTTCAAGAACCTGACGCGCGACCTCGCCATGCACGTCGCCGCCATGAACCCCCTGTACGTAAAGCCCGAGGACGTCCCCGAGGCCACCCTGCAGCGCGAGAAGGACATCTACCGCAAGCAGGTCATCGCCGAGGGAAAGCCGGAGAAGATCGCCGAAAAGATCGTCGAGGGAAAGCTGAAGAAGTTCTACGAGGAAGTCTGCCTCGTCAAGCAGAAGTTCATCAAGGACACGAACATGACGGTCGAGGACCTCATCAAGGCGTCCATCGCCGCGACGGGGGAGAACATCCTCGTGAAGCGCTTCGTCCGCTACCAGCTCGGCGGCGACGAGGCGGCTGACAACGCGCTGTAAGGCGACACGCCTGAAGGGCGCATCGACAGGAAACTCGGAGACATGGCGGCGGCAGGCAAGGCAGCATACAAGCGGGTCCTCCTGAAGTTGAGCGGGGAAGCGCTCATGGGGGGACGGTCCTTCGGCATCGACCCGGCGGTTGTCCAGGCCATCGCCGGCGAGATCCGGGACGTGGTTCGGTTGGGCGTGGAAATGGGCGTCGTCATCGGCGGCGGCAACATCTTCCGCGGCGTCGAGGGCAGCGCCCGGGGCATGGAGCGAACCCAGGCCGATTACATGGGCATGCTCGCCACGGTGATCAACAGCCTGGCCCTGCAGAGCGTTCTCGAGGGGATGGGCGTGAAGTGCCGAGTCCAGACGGCCATCGAAATGCGCGAGGTGGCCGAGCCCTACATCCGGCGCAGGGCCGCCCGCCACCTGGAGAAGGGACGGATCGTTATCTTCGCCGGCGGGACGGGAAACCCCTACTTCACGACGGACACGGCGGCCGCCCTGAGGGCAGCCGAGATCCAGGCCCAGGTCATTCTGAAAGCCACAAAAGTGGACGGGGTCTACGACAAGGATCCCGTCAAACACGCCGGCGCAAGGATGTTCAAAAAAATAAGCTACACCGATGCCTTGGCAAAGAACCTTAAAGTGATGGATGCAACAGCCATTTCTCTCTGCCGGGAGAACGATATCCCCATCCGAGTGTTCAACATCGCGAAAAAGGGAAATATCAAGTCCGTCATTTGCGGCAAATCCGTGGGAACCGTAGTGGGAGGATGACATGAGCGAGATGACCGACCTGGTCTTTTCCGAGATGAAGGACAACATGGAGAAGAGCGTCAAGTTTCTCGAGAAATCCTTCAGCAAGCTGAGGACGGGGAGGGCGTCGCTCGCCCTGTTGGACGGGATCAAGGTGGACTATTACGGCGTCCCCACGCCGCTCAACCAGGTTGCATCCCTGTCCGTCCCCGAGAGCCGCATGATCCAGATCTCGCCCTGGGACTCGAGCGTGATCCCCGCGATCGAGAAGGCCATCCAGAAGTCCGAGCTGGGGCTCAACCCGATCAACGACGGCAAGATCGTCCGGATCAACATTCCCGCGCTCACCGAGGAGCGCCGGAAGGACCTGGTCAAGGTGGTGCGGAAGATGGCCGAGGAGGGAAAGGTGAAGCTTCGCAACCTGCGGCGCGACGCCAACGAGGAGCTCAAGAAGCTCAA
>CAYZKT010000076.1:4203-11599 GCA_964478885.1 uncultured Syntrophaceae bacterium
GGGCTCCTTATTTTTTGCCGGCCCCAGGGGGCCGAAACATCCCTTGAAAATGTCCGCCGGCTGTGATAGTCAAACGAGAATTCATTATTGAAAATCGATAAATAGAGACTGAATGGATCAACTCGACAAAAGCAACCTTCCGCGGCACATTGCCATCATCATGGACGGCAACGGCCGGTGGGCACAGAATCATTCCCTCGGGCGTATTGCCGGTCACCGGAAGGGGACGGAGTCTGTGCGGAGCGTTGTCGAGGCCTGCCGCAGGATCGGGGTTCCCTTCCTCACCCTCTACGCCTTTTCCTCGGAAAACTGGAGCCGGCCCGAGAAGGAGGTCGAGGCCCTCATGGGCCTCCTGGAGCGCTACCTGAAGTCCGAGCTCGAGACCATGACGAAGAACGGGATCCGCCTGCTGGCCATCGGCGAAACGGGGGCGTTGCCGTCCAGGGTCAAAGCCGTCCTGGATGAGACGATCGCGAAGACGGCGGGCCACACGGCCATGACGCTGATCCTCGCCCTCAACTACGGCAGCCATGACGAGATCCTGCAGGCGGTGCGGAAGATCGCCGACGATGCCAGGAAGGGAGTCATCGAGACCCCGGCCATCACGGAAGATCGTTTTGCGGGCTATCTCCATACGAAGGGGATACCGGACCCCGACCTGCTCATCCGGACCAGCGGGGAGTACCGTCTGAGCAATTTCCTCCTGTGGCAGATGGCGTACACGGAATTCTATTTCACGGAAACCCTCTGGCCCGATTTCCGCGAGGAGCATCTCGTCGAGGCCATCCTCGAGTACCAGAAACGGGAGCGGCGGTTCGGGCTCACCAGCGACCAGCTGCAGAAGAAGCGATCATGACCAGTTCACACGTCAAGAGGTGGGTCACGGGCATCGTCGCCGTGCCCATCCTCTTCTCCATCATATTCTTCGGAACGGAAGGGGTCTTCGCCGGCTTCATCCTCGTGGTCACCGCCGTGGCGATCCTCGAGTACAACCGTCTCGTCTTCGGGCAGGCGAGCGGACTGGAGAAGCGCGCCCTGATCCTGTTCGGTCTTCTTGCGACCCTCGCCGCGGCCGCGGCCGGCCCCGGGGCGCTGCTCGCCGTCACGGTCCTGTCGACCCTGCTCGTCTTCATCCTGACTCTCTTCGGCACGAAGGAAGGCTCCCTCGACCTCGACCCCATCGCCCGCTATGCCCTGGGCACCCTGTACCTGCCGGTCATGCTCTCGCACTTCATCCTGCTTCGGGAGGGCGACAGGGGGGTGCTCTGGATCTTTTTTGTCATCGTGCTGGCCTTTTCCGGCGACATCGCCGCCTTTTACGTGGGAAGGAAGTTCGGCCGGCGGAAGCTGATGCCGCATGTCAGCCCGGGGAAGACCGTGGAGGGGCTGCTGGGTCTTGCCGCGGGAAGCGTGGCGGGCTGCCTGATCTACCGGTATTTCCTGCTGCCCGAGGTGCCCGCGGGACACATCGCCGTCATCGCCCTGGCTGGGGGGGTGATCGGGCAGCTCGGGGACCTCTTCGAGTCCCTGATCAAGAGGGCATCGGGCGCAAAGGATTCAGGCGAGATCCTGCCGGGGCACGGCGGGATCCTGGACCGGCTGGACTGCCTGCTGTTCATCGTGCCCTTTGTCTACTACTACAGGACGTACGTGCTCTCGTGAAGAAGATCGCCATTCTCGGCTCGACCGGGTCGATCGGGGTCAGCGCCCTCGACGTGGTGTCCAAAAACCCGGGGCGCCTCGAAGTCGTCGCCATGGCGGGCGGGCGCAACATCGACCTGCTGAGCGAGCAGGTACGCCGTTTCCGTCCCTCCGTCGTTTCAGTCATCGACGAGGACCACGCCCGACGGCTCGGGGAGAGGCTCGGGGCGGATCGATCGACGACCATCCTCTGGGGCGAGGACGGCTACCGCAGCGTCGCTTCGGCCCCCTCCGCCGAACTCGTGCTCTCGGCCATCGTCGGCGCGGCGGGCCTGGTCCCCACGCTCGAGGCGATCGAGGCGGGCAAGGACGTGGCCCTGGCCAACAAGGAGGCGCTCGTCACCGCCGGGCCGCTGGTCATCGAGCGGGCGCGATCGAAGGGGGTCCGTCTCATCCCGGTGGACAGCGAGCCCAGCGCCGTCTTCCAGTGCATCCAGGGGAACCCGCAGGGCAGCGTGGGACGCGTGATCCTGACCGCTTCTGGGGGGCCCTTTCTGAGGGCGTCCCGGGAGGAACTGGCGGCGGTGACGGTCGCCGGCGCGCTCAAACATCCGAACTGGGCGATGGGCCGAAAGATCACGATCGACTCGGCCACCATGATGAACAAGGGGCTCGAGGTGATCGAGGCCCGTTGGCTCTTCGGGGTCGACTACGACCGGATCGACGTGGTCGTTCACCCCCAGAGCATCGTGCACTCCCTCGTGGAGTTCGTCGACGGATCCGTCCTGGCGCAGATGGGGAAACCCGACATGCGGGGGCCCATCTCCTATGCCCTTTTCTACCCCGAGCGCACGCCGGGAGGGTTCCCCCCCTTCAAGCCGGCGGACGCGGGCCGGCTCGAATTCCTGCCCCCGGACGTCGAGCGCTTCCCCTGCCTGCGGCTGGGGTACGAGGCGGGGCGGGCGGGAGGCACCATGACGGCGGTCATGAACGCGGCCAACGAAACGGCGGTCAACGCGTTTCTGGAAGGGGGCATCGCATTCACGGACATCGCGCGGATCATCGAGGGCGTGATGGCCCGGCATGCGCCCGGCGACCTCTCCTCCCTGCAGGACGTCCTGTCGGCCGATGCGTGGGCGAGAGGACAGGCGGAAGAAATCATGAGCAAAGGAACAGGGTGACATTTCCATGGGTGTCAACGTCGTATCGGTCATCATACTGCTGGGGGTGCTGATCTTCGTCCACGAGCTGGGGCATTTCCTGCTGGCCAAGTCCCTCGGGGTGGGCGTCCTCAAGTTTTCGCTGGGGTTCGGCCCGAGGCTCATCGGGAAGAAGGTCGGCGAGACGGAGTACATGATCTCCCTCGTGCCGCTGGGGGGCTACGTCAAGCTGCTCGGGGAGTCGGACACCGACGACGTGCAGCCCGTGGACGAGAAGCGTTCGTTCGTGAAACAGCACGTCCTGAAGAAGATCGCCATCGTGATCGCCGGGCCGATGTTCAATTTCCTCTTCGCCATCCTGGCCTTCGCGGCGATCTACATGGTGGGCGTGCCCAGCCTGACGTCCGACATCGGCAGCGTCCAGCCGGGGTCTCCCGCGGAAGCCGCGGGCATCCGGACCGGGGACAGCGTCGTCGCCATCGACGGCAGCGCGGTGGTCCGCTGGAGCGATCTGGCCGAAACGATCGCCAAGAGCGAGGGCCGGGAACTCGTCGTGAAGGTGAACCGGGACGGGGCCCGGCAGGACATTCGCGTGAAGCCGGAGCCGACGAAGGGAAAGAGCATCTTCGGCGAGGATGTGGACACCTGGAAAATCGGCGTGGGAGCCTCGAAGAACACCTTCGTCGACCGGCAGAATCCCGTGCACGCCCTGTGGTCGGGCGTCGAACAGACGTGGAACATCACGGAGCTGACGATCATCAGCATCGTAAAGATGGTCCAGGGGGTCGTTTCCCCCGACTCCCTCGGGGGACCCATCGCCATCGCCCAGATGGCGGGGGCGCACGTCAAGAAGGGCATCATGAATTTCGTCTTCTTCATGGCGCTGCTCAGCATCAACCTGGCCGTGCTGAACCTCCTGCCCATCCCCGTGCTGGACGGGGGGCACCTGCTGTTCTTCCTCGTGGAGCTGGTCACGGGCAGGGAGGTCAACATCCGCTGGCGGGAGCGCGCGCAGCAGGTGGGGTTCTTCATCCTGGTGATGCTGATGATTTTCGTGTTTTACAACGACATTATGCGGATCTTCGGCGAATGATTTCGGCTGGACGAAAAACGCCCGTCTGCGGCGTTCCCTCATCCCTCGTCGCTCGACGTACGCTCAAGTACGTCTGCGCTCCATGGGATTGAGAAGTTCTCGCTGTGAGGCGAGAACTTCAGAAACTCAGGGAAGGGGTTTGGTCTTCATGATGCTCGCTTACCCCGCATCAAGCTGCGGGGATGCGCGTGCAATCGTTTTCGGAGGCCTTGCATCCGGGCATTTTTGGCCAGCCGATTGCAGGAAAAAGAGCGAACGGAATATGATCACACTGGCCATCGACACGGCGACGAAAACGGCGGGGGTTGCCCTGCTGGGCGACGAACGGATCCTGGCGGAGTATTTCTTCGACCTGTCCGTGAACCACTCCGAAACGGCGCTGCCCGCCGTTCGCCGCGGCCTCGAGCTGGCGGGGATTGGCATCGCCGACGTGGGGCTCATCGCGCTGACCGTGGGGCCCGGGTCCTTCACGGGACTGCGCATCGGCGCGAGCACCGTGAAAGGGCTTGCCCTAGCGACGGGAACGCCCGTTGTGGGCGTTTCCAGCCTCGAGGCGCTCGCCTACAACGCCGCCGGCTTTCCCGGAGTCATATGCCCCCTGCTCGACGCGCGCAAGGGGGAAGTGTACGCGGGTCTGTACCGTGCCGGCGGGGAAGGGTTCCCGGAGCCGGTGATGGAGGAGCGGGTCGCCACCCCGGCGGAAATCCTGCCGCATGTGCAGGGAGACGCCCTGTTCTTGGGGGACGGCCTCGCGGCGGCGGCCGGGCTCATCGCGGGACGGCCGGTGGACATCACGCATTTCCTGCCGCCAAACCTGCAGTCGATCCGCGCGTCGAGCGTCGCGCTCATCGGCCGGAGAAAGAGGCAGCGGGGAGAAACCCTCGACCTGACGACCTTCGTTCCCCGGTACCTCCGCCGATCCGAAGCCGAGATCCGGTTCGGGGAAAAACCGTGACAGCGAGGCTCCGGGCGCCCGCGGCGGTTCAATTTTCTCTACAGGACGGCGGGGGTTTATGATATAAGCAAAGCTCTTTCGCAGGCCAGGGAGGCGGGCATGGAACGAACCGACGAGATGTTCATCGAGCGACTCATCCAGCAGGACGGCGAGTTGAGAAAACACGTCGACGATCATCGGAAACTGGAAGCCGCCCTGGAGGATTTCAACAAGCGGATCTACCTCACGCCGGAGGAGCAGATCGAGAAAAAGAAGCTGCAGAAGATGAAACTGGCCAGCAAGGACCGGATCTACTCGATCCTGTCGAAGTACAGACAGAGTGCCTGATCGCATCGGCACCGGAGGGTCGACACGTTGAAGGACAGCCACGACGGAATCATCGCACGGGAAGGCGTCCCGTTTATTTTCACGCTCGGGCTCGCGGCGCTCGCCCTCGCCTGGATGGGGTTCAAGGGCACCGCGACCGCGGTCTTCGCGGCCATGCTGTTCGTCGCCTTTTTTTTCCGCAACCCCGAGAGGGCGACGCCGGACGAGAAGGGGCTGGTCGTCTCCCCGGCCGACGGGAAGGTCCTGAAGATCGAGGAGGTGCACGCCGACGGCCTGCTGCAGGGGCCTCACCGCAAGGTCAGCATCTTCATGAACGTCTTCAACGTGCACGTCAACCGCGTCCCCTATGCCGGTTGCGTGGAGAAGATCGAGTACCACGCCGGCAAATTCCTCTCGGCCGATCTCGACAAGGCCTCGGCGGACAACGAGAGGAACACCGTCCTGATCCGGACGGCGGAAGGGAAGGCGTTTCTCACGATCCAGATCGCGGGGCTCATTGCGCGCAGGATCGTCTGCTGGATCGGGGAAGGCATGGAGGTTGTCAGGGGTCAGCGTTTCGGGCTGATCTGCTTCGGCTCGCGGCTCGAAGTCGTCCTGCCGCTCGACTCGAAAATCCTCGTGCAGGCGGGCCAGAAGGTGCGCGCCGGGGAAACACCGTTGGGGGTTCTGTGATGAACAAGAACTTCAAGAGGGAGCGCTTCCTCCGCAGAGACAAATTCTTCCAGAAGGACCAGATGAAAAAGGGCATTTACATCCTGCCCAACCTCTTCACGACGGCGAGCCTCTTCGCGGGCATCTACGCGATCATTGCCTCGATCCAGGGGCAGTACGTTTACGCGGCCGTGGCGATCCCGATCTCCCTCATCCTCGACGGGCTCGACGGGAGGATCGCCCGCATGACCCACACCACCTCGAGGTTCGGCGTCGAGTACGACTCGCTGTCGGACCTGGTGGCCTTCGGCGTGGCGCCGTCCGTCCTGGCCTACACCTGGTCGCTGAACTCCTTCGGGAAGTGGGGCTGGCTCGCCGCAGCCCTGTTCACGACCTGCGGGGCCCTTCGGCTGGCCCGGTTCAACGTGCAGATCGGCGTGATCGACAGTCGGTACTTCAACGGCCTCGCGATCCCCGCGGCGGCCATCGTCGTCTCCTCGACGGTGCTGCTCTACTTCTACCTGGGAGGGGAGGGGACGTTCCCGCACGTGGCGATCCTGCTCGGGATGATCGCGCTTTCGCTCCTGATGGTCAGCAGCATCAAGTTCTACAGCTTCAAGGACCTGCACTTCCTCACCCGGGAGCCCTTCATGACGGTCGTGCTGGCCGTCATCCTCATGATCATCGTTCTGGCGGAGCCGCAGGTCATGATCTTCACCTTCGCCGTAAGCTACGCCGTCTCCGGGCCCATCTGGTGGGTTCTGAGGATGATGAGGCGACTCTTCGGGTCGGCAAAGGGCGACCAGCCGACGGGGGCGGGAGAGATCAAATCGGAAACGAAATCGGAGTCGGCGCCGTGAGCGGGTTCCGCACCGCCGCGCGCGAAAGGGCTCCGGGTCCATAAACACAGGAGGGGTTGGATTCCATGAGAACGTACCGTGTTGCCGTCGTCGGCGCCACCGGCGCCGTCGGAAACGAAATGATCAGCATTCTCGAAGAGCGCAACTTTCCCGTGGGCGAACTGAGGCTGCTGGCCTCGGAGCGCTCGATCGGCAAGGAGCTCGAGTTCAAGGGGAAGGCCTACCCGGTGCATGTGCTGAAGGAGGATTCCTTCGAGGGCATCGAGATCGGGCTCTTCTCCGCCGGGGGGAGCATCAGCCAGAAGTTCGCGCCCTTCGCGGCAAAGGCCGGGTGCGTGGTCATCGACAACACGGCGGCATTCCGCTACGAGCCGGACATCCCGCTCGTGGTCCCGGAGGTGAACCCCGGGAAGATCGCCGACTACAGGAACCGCCGGATCATCGCCAACCCCAATTGCTCCACGATCCAGATGGTAGTGGCCCTGAAGCCCATCCACGATGCGGCGCGCATCAAGCGCATCGTCGTGTCCACCTACCAGTCCGTCTCGGGGACGGGGAAGAAGGCCATGGACGAGCTCATCGACCAGACCCGGGCCCTGCTGAGTTTCAAGGAGCCCGTGGCGAAGGTCTACCCGTACCAGATCGCCTTCAACTGCCTGCCCCAGATCGACATCTTCCTCGAGAACGGCTACACGAAGGAAGAGATGAA
>CAYZKT010000077.1:0-11548 GCA_964478885.1 uncultured Syntrophaceae bacterium
CTTGCGGACCGCCTCGAGACCGTTCAATACCTTGATGCTGTCAGCGCTGTAGGTTTCAGACATGTTGACTCTTCACGACTCCTTCTTTGCCTTGTTGCTTGCGGCTTGCTGCTAAATCTTTAATGGCATGACGATGCACATGTAGCTCGGATCCTGCGCCGGTCTGACCATGGCGGGCCGGAGGCCGCTGCGGATCTCCAGGGTGAACTTATCCTCGTCGACGGCCTCGATGGCCTCCATGAGGTAGCGTACGTTGAAACCCACCTCGACGTCGCCTTCCTGGTACTGGATCTCCACTTCCTCGCTGGCCTCGCCCACGTCGGGGTTGATGGAGTTGAAGACCATCTTGTCTGTCAGCAGTTTGATCCGGACGCCGCTGTAGCGCTCGCTGGCCATGACGCTCATCCTGCGAAGCGCGTGGAGAACCGCCGCGCGTTCCAGTTCGACCACGGTGCCCTTGTCCTTCGGGACGACGCGCTTGTAATCGGGGAACTCGGCGTCGATGAGGCTCACCTTCAGGATGATGCCGTCCTTCTTCAGCACGCACATCCCCTTCTTCACCCCGATCTCGACGGAGCCGTCCTTGTCCTCGACAAGCCGGCGGATTTCAGTGATTCCTTTCCGGGGGATGATCATTCCCTTGTCGAGTTCCATGACCTGCTCCACTTTCGGGTCCGCGCCCACGATGGAGAGGCGGTGTCCGTCGGTCGCCACCATGCGCAGGACAACCCCTCCCGACGGCTCCTGTTCCGCCTTCAGGTAGACCCCGTTGAGGTTGACTCGCGATTCGTCGGTGGACATGGCGAAGTAGGTCTTCTTGATCATGTCGCTGATCATGGCCCCGTCTATTCGGATGAACCCGACTTCCTCGTCGTCCATGATCTTCGGAAATTCCTCCGCCGGGATGCCGGGAACCCGGAAGTTGACCTTCCCGCAGGTGATCGCCACCCAGTTAGAATCCTCTTTCTTGAAGAGAACCTCCTCGCCCTGGATTTCCCGGATCATCTCGTAGAGCTTGCGGGCCGGAAGCGTGATCTCGCCGTCCTTGACGACCTTCGCCTCGTAGTCCGCAATGAGACCGATTTCCCGGTCCGTCGCCACGATGCGGATCCGTTCGGACTCGGCCCGGATGAGAACATTGTTCAGCACCGGCATCGACGTGCGCCTGTCCACAATACCCAGAGTCCTCTGAACACCGCCCAGGAAAACGTCACGCTTCACACTGAATTCCATAAGCCCGTTTCCTTTCCATCACTTGTTTTCGGTGGCTCACCCCAAGGCCTGTCCCATTCCCGTTCTTTCCACACATCCCACAGGTCCTATTTACTCTAACTTAATAACAAAAAGAGGAAAAACAGGATCATTCGTAATAGGGTCTGTTCATATGTGAACAACTTCGATTCCCGTTTCCAAACACCGGATTGTCTCGATGTTCCCTGTGGATTGACCGTTGACATCCCTGTCAGTGCCTGTTGAGACTCTCTTCAATTTCCCGAACAACGACCTCGATCTTCGGATCCTTTTCCAAAAGGTCCTTGATCTTGTTGTTTGCGTAAATGACCGTCGAGTGATCCTTCCCGCCTATCTTCGCACCGATATCCGGGAACGAATGGGAGGTGAGCCTTCTTGCAAGATACATGGCAATCTGCCGGGGGATCACGAGGTTCTTGTTCTTTTTCTGCGATTTCAAGTCAGCGATTCTAATGTTGAATTTTGCAGCCACCGTTTTCATGATCTCGTCGACGGTCACCTCGGGCTTTTCGCCCTGTTTGAAGAATTTTTTCAGCACTTCCTTAACGAGATCCATGTCAATTTCCCGCCCCGTCAGTGACGCGTAGGCACCGATGCGGATGATGAAGCCCTCGAGTTCGCGAATGTTCGACTCCGCCTTCGAGGCGATGTAGTACGCCACATTCTTGGGAAGGGAAATGTTGTTTTCCTGCGCCTTCTTATCGACGATGGCAACCTTCGTCTCGATTTCGGGAGGCTGTATATCCGCGATGAGGCCCCACTCGAACCGCGAACGGAGGCGACCTTCCAGGTTCGGGATGTCCTTCGGGAACTTGTCGCTCGTCACGACGATCTGCTTGCCCGAATCGTGCAGCGTGTTGAAGGTATGGAAAAACTCCTCCTGAGTCCTTTCCTTCCCGGCAATGAACTGGATGTCGTCGATGAGCAGGGAGTCTATGTTCCTGTACTTCTCCCTGAATTTTTGCATCTTGTCGTATCGGATCGAGTTGATCATCTCGTTCATGAATTCCTCGGCCGAGACGTAGAGGATATTGGCCGAGGGTAGGAGCCTGAACGTGTGGAGGCCGATGGCATTCAGGAGATGCGTCTTGCCGAGTCCAACCCCTCCATAGATGAACAGCGGGTTGTAGTTTTTCGCCGGCGCCTCCGCGACAGCGACCGCCGCGGCATGGGCGAACTGGTTGCTTGGACCGACGACGAAACGCTCGAAGTTGTAATTCGGGTTGAGCGACGGATGGATCTTGTTCATGATTTCCGTCTGTTCGAGGTTTTTCATCCGTTCGACGGGAACGGGCTCCGAAACGGCGGGCCTGCTCTGGATGGGGACCTTGTCGATGCTGAACCGGACGGTCATGGAAACCCCGGCCACAGAAGACACCGATTCCTTGATGACATCCATGAAATGGTCCGTCAACCAGTCCCTGAAGAAGCGGTTCGGGACCGAAAGCTCTACTCCGGAGGCCTCCAGAGACAGGATTCTCACGGGGCTGATCCAGGTGTCGAAATTCTGTTTCGTCACCTTTTCTCTTATAATATCGATGCTTTTTTTCCAGAAGTATTGCAATTTTTCCCTGCCCTATAAACAGCATGTAAACATTTGTTGATATCTTGAACGCAAGAACTCTTCCGATTCCATCAATTTGCAATGATTAGTGGAAAAGCGGACCTACACTATTACCTCAATTTTTTTTCATGACCTCAGCAGGACGTCGAGCAACCGGTCGAGCTCATCGGCGGAGCCGAAACGGATTTCGATGGCTCCTCCCCGCTTTCTTGTGTGAATGTGGACCCGTGTCATGAGCCGCCTGGCAAGACGCTTCTCGAGTTCTGCCAGATGTTCATCGCGGACGCAGATCTTAGGGGTTGCCTTTGCCTTCTTTTTCCCCCGTGCGAAGGCCTCGGCTTCCCTCACGTTGAGACCTTTCGAGAGGATCGCCTTGAAAAGACGGTTCTGTTCTTCTACGGTTTCGAGCGCGAGGATGGCCCGTGCGTGGCCTGCCGTCAGGGTTCTTTTCGCAATGGCGTCGCGGACTTCCTTCGGCAGCTTCAGCAGCCGCAGGGCGTTGGTCACAGTGGACCGGTCCTTGCCGACGGTTGTGGACAGGGCCTCGTGGGACAGGCCGAATTCATGGATGAGCCGGTGAAACGCCTCGGCCTCCTCCAGGGGGTTGAGATTTGCTCTCAGGAGGTTTTCGATGAGCGAGAAAATTGCGGCATCCTGATCGGCTGCATCCCGGACAATGACCGGCACACTCTTGAGGCCGGCCTCCTGGGCGGCCCTCCAGCGACGCTCCCCGGCGATGATTTCGTAGCCGCCGTCGAACTTTCTTGCCACGATAGGCTGGATGATCCCGCTCTCGCGGATGGAGACGACGAGGCTCTTGTGTTCCTCGGGATCGAAATCCTTCCTCGCCTGGTAGCGGTTCGGAACCAGCTCCTCGATGGCGCAGGTCATCAGGACCGGCTTGTCCCCGATTTTCTCGAGGAGGTCGGGAAACATGGCGCCGAGGCCTTTCCCAAGCGAGTTCTTCTTGATCATCCTAGGCTCTCCCGTCGTAGAGGATTTCGTGGGCCAGGTCCATGTAGGCCACGGCCCCTCGGGACTTCACGTCGTAGAGAATGATCGGGAGCCCGTGGCTGGGGCTCTCCGAAATCCGGACATTGCGCGGAATGACCGTTTTGAACACCTTGCCTCCGAAGTGGTTTCGCACTTCCTCGACGACCCTGTGAGAAAGCCGGTTTCGAACATCGAACATGGTGAGCAGGATCCCACCGAGGGAAAGCGATGGGTTCATCCTGGAGCGTACGAGCTTGACCGTGTTCAACAGGTGCGCCAGCCCCTCGAGGGCAAAGTACTCGCACTGCAGCGGGATGATCACGTAGTCCGATGCCACGAGTGCGTTGAGCGTCAGAAAGCCCAATGACGGCGGGCAGTCGATGATACAGTAGTCATAGGGTGTCTGCAGCCCGGCCAGCAAGGCCCTGAGCTTCTTTTCCCGCTCCTCGAGGGACACGAACTCGATTTCCACGCCGACGAGGTCCTGGTTCGAGGGGGCCACGTCGAGCGTCGGGATCTGGGTCTTGACGATGACTTCCTCGAGGCTGCATTTCCCGATGAGGGCATGGTAAAGATTCTTGTTTTCAATCGATGCCTTGTCTATTCCCATCCCGCTCGTTGTATTGCCCTGGGGGTCACCGTCGATGAGCAGGACTTTCTTTTCCGCCGTGGCGAGGGACGAGGACAGATTGATGGCTGTCGTGGTCTTTCCGACCCCTCCCTTCTGATTGGCAATACATATAATTTTTCGCATGCTGTATCGCAGAAACAGGATGTTTTGCCGGTTGGATGAAATTGGTCGATGCTAGCACAAAAAAGGGGTTTTTCAAAGGAATTTTTGGAGGGGATGGAAAACAAAATTGACTTATTAAATCAAGTGGTTACTCTTATGTGATTTGCCGGTTCAGGAGGGTTTATCCACAAGCACGAGCTGACGGCGGTCGCCGGTCAGGGGAAGAGAGAGTGCAACATTTGCAACAACCCGGAAATCTACCGTTTTTACCGATTCCAGGGCGGCAATCTCCTCATCGAGACCGGGACCCTTCATGGCCGCAAGGAGCCCCCCCTTTTTCAACAGGGGGAGACCCTTCTGGACAAGCTCGGGCAGCTTGAGGGTCGCCCTGGACGTAATGACATCATAGGAGCGTCTCTGGGGCTGTTTCAACAGCTCTTCCAGGCGGGAGTTGAGAACGGTCACGTCCTGCAGGCCAAGCCTGCGGGAGAGTTCCTTGAGGAACGAGCATTTCTTGCGGGAGGCTTCCAGCAGGGTGACATGGAGGTCGTTGCGAAAAATCCTGATCGGGATCGCCGGAAATCCGGCACCGGAGCCGATGTCGAGCAGACTCCCGGGCCCGGGGGGCAGGTGGGGGAGCAGGGTGAGCGAGTCGATGAAATGACGCACGGGCAAATCGAGGTCGGACTGCAGGGAAACGAGATTCATCTTGCTGTTCCACAGCAGCAGGGTCTCGCGGTAGGCCTCCAGAAGGGCGAGCCGGTCCCCCGGCAGATCGATGCCTATCTCTTCCGCCGCCAAGACGAGGATCTTGCGAAAATCCCCTTCTTTTGCCATTTGCCTTGAGCCCTTAGCCATAAGCCAAAATCCGATTACCAGACAGGGCCGGGCGAGGCAACGAAAAAAAAGGAATCGGCCCCCGGAACTATGGTACACTCGCGCCACATTTCTGCGAGGTTCGATGCATGGCCGCTCACGTCCTCCTGGACAATGTCACCGTCGTCCTGAACAGGCCCAAGTATCCGGGCAACATCGGTTCCGTGGCCCGCTGCGCCAAGAATATGGGTGTCGAGAACATCCTGGTTGTAGGCGAGGCCGAGTACGAGGAAGAGAAAATCCGCCAGATGTCCACCCATCTGGCCGCCGACGTGGTGGACCGGATCCGCTACGAGCGCGACCTGGCAAAGGCCCTGTCGGGGTTTCAGTACATCGTGGCGACGACGGCCCGGGTGGGCCGTGCCAGGCCCGCCTTCCAGACGCCGCGAGAAGCCGCGGCGAAGCTGGTGGAGATCTCGCAGAAGAACCGCGTCGCCCTCCTGTTCGGGGCCGAGGACGCGGGGCTGACCAACGACGAACTCCGTTATGGGCACCTGCTCGTTCACATCCCGGTCTCGGAGCGTTTCCGGTCCATCAACCTGTCCCATGCCGTCATGATCCTGTGCTACGAGATCTTCACGGCCGCCTCCGAGAAGAAGACCTTCGCGCCGAGGCTCGCCTCGTCGGAAGAACTCGAGGGGATGTATGAGCACATCAAGGAGGTGAGCCTCCGCATCGGGTTCATCAACCCCCAGAACCCCGAGTACTGGATGACGAGCATCCGCCGCTTCCTCTCGCGGGTGCAGCTGCGGTCGCGGGAGGTGAAGATCATCCGGGGGTTCTGCCGTCAGCTCGACTGGTTCTGCGGGAAACAAAATCCTTGACTTTCAGGGGTGGTCTGCGCCATTCTTCACCGAAGCGCCCTCGGGAATTCCATAAGCATAAAAGGGGGTTGCAGGAGGATCGTACCATGCAGAAAACCTTTTCCTTCACGGGAGCGAAAAAAATCGTCTTCGGCTGCGGCTCCTTTTCCGGGCTTGTCGGCCAAGTGCGGGACCTGAGGGCCAAGAAGCCTTTTATCGCCATAGACGGAAACCTGGCCAAGCTGGGGATGCGCGACAAGATCCTGGAGATGTTCGAACGGGAAGGGATGAAGGCTGTCCTGTACGACAAGGTGCTGCCGGAGCCGCCCCTGGAACAGGCCGACGAGGGGGCCAAGCTCGCCCTGAAGGGCAAGTGCGACATCGTCATCGGGATCGGGGGCGGGAGCGCCATGGACGTGGCCAAGGCCGTGGCCGTCGTGGCCGCCCACGGGGCCCAGGCAAAAGACTTTTTGGGTCTCAACAAGGTTCCCGGCCCGGGGATTCCGACGATCATGGTTCCCACGACGGCAGGCACGGGAAGCGAGGTGACCTTCACGGCCGTCTTCGTACGCCATGATCTGCGGAAAAAAGAGGGGATGAACAGCGTTTTCATGTATCCCGATCTGGCGCTGCTCGACCCGGAGCTGACCGTGAGCCTGCCGCCCCAGCCGACGGCCGCCTCCGGTATGGACGCGCTGTGCCACGCCATCGAGTCCTACACGTCGGTGATCGCCAGTCCCGCGAGCGAGATGTTCTCCCTGGAGGCCATCGGGCTGATCGCGGAAAACCTGAGGACCTGCGTCCACAACGGCAAGGATCTCGAGGCCCGCGAGGGCCAGATGCTGGGAAGCCTCTATGCGGGAATCGGTCTGGCAAACGCCGGTGTCGGCGCGGCCCACTCCCTGTCCTATCCCCTGGGCGGCACGTACGGGATCTCCCACGGTGTTGCCAACACGCTGATGCTACCCCGCATCATGGAGTACAACCTGCCGGGGGCCCTGGAGAAGTTCGCCGTCGTGGCCGAGGTCATGGGGGAAAACACGGAAGGGCTCTCCGTGCGTGACGCGGCCATGCTGGCCGTGGAGGCCGTCGACGTCCTCATCGAGGACTGCGGCATCGCCACGGGGCTCGAGGAGCTCGGGATCCCCGAGGAGGACTTTCCCGAGATGGCGCGGGTGGCCATGACGGTCGCGCGGCCGCTGGAGAACAACCCCCGCAAGGTAACCCTCGAGGACGCCATCGCGATCTACCGCACGGCCTTATAAGGAACGTTACCGCAATCTCCCTCTCCCCTGCGCGGGAGAGGGTCGGGGGGGGAGTCATCCCCTTCCTTCGTTATAGCCAAACACAACCATTTGAAACTGGAGGCAGCAAGACATGGCCGGTTCGGAGCTTTTGGGAAAAGAGGAAATCAAGGAACTGATGGACGTGCTGGAAACGGGCGTCCTGATGCGATACGGGCACGACAAGGAACGGAAGGGCGTCTTCAAGGTCCGCCAGTTCGAGCAGGACTTCGCAAAATACCTCGGCGCCGGGTACGCCCTGGGGGTCTCCTCGGGCACGGCGGCGCTGAAGGTGGCCCTCACGGCCCTCGACGTGGGCCCCGGGGACGAGGTCATCGTGCCCCCCTTCACCTTCATTGCCACCTACGAGGCGGTCCTGGAGACGGGGGCGGTACCGGTTGTCGGCGACATCGACGAGAGCCTCAACCTCGACCCGGACAGCATCGAAAAACGGCTCTCGCCCCACACGAAAGCCGTCATCCCCGTTCACATGTGCGGGGCGCCGTCGCGCATCGACCGGATCGTGGAGATCGCGAAGAAACACAAGCTCAAGGTCCTCGAGGACAACGCCCAGAGCGCCGGCGGGAGCTTCGGGGGGAAGAAGCTCGGCACCTTCGGCGACGCCGGGATCCTGAGCTTCGACTACTACAAGACCATGACGACGGGCGAAGGCGGCATGGTGGTGACAAGCAGCAAGGAACTCTACGACCGCGCGGACTGGTACCACGACCACGGCCACGACCACAACCCCAACGTGACAAGGGCCATGGAGGGCCGGTTCATCCTGGGCTTCAACTACCGCATGAACGAGCTCCAGGGGGCCCTGGGGCTTGCCCAGCTCCGCAAGCTCGACACGATCATCGGCGAGCAGCGGAAGAACAAGACCGCCGTCAGAGGCGCCCTCGGCGAGGTACCGGGCATCCGGTTCCGCGCCATCCCCGACCCGGACGGCGACACGGCCACGTTCATCGCCTTCGGCCTCCCTTCGGCGGCGGAGACGAAGACGTTCCAGAAGGCCATGTCGGCCGGCGGCGTGGACTTCGTCTACTTCTACGAGAACTTCTGGCACTACCTGCCCAACTGGGAGCACTTCATCGCCAAGTGCACGGCCTGCTCCGCAAAGTACCCCTTCGCGGACCCGTCCTACAAGGGCAAGGCCGCCTACGGGCGCGAGCTCTATCCGAAGGCCGAGGAGATCCTGTCGCGGACGCTGTTCATGGCCATCCCCGTGAAGATGCCCGCAGGGCGCGTCGAGCAGATCGCCGACGCGGCGCAGAAAGCCTCGAAGGCGCTTTAACGCGAAGGAGCAACAGGCATGTACATCGTCACCGGCGGTGCCGGGTTCATCGGCAACGTGTTCGTCTGGAAGCTCAACCGGGAGGGGATCGACGACATCCTGATCGTCGACTCGCTCGGGACCTCCGAGAAGTGGAAGAACCTCGTGAAGCGGCGCTACGCCGACTTCATCCACAAGGACGCCTTCTACGAGATGCTCTGCGAGGGCACGCTTCCCTTCAAGGCCAAGGCCGTCATCCACATGGGGGCCTGCTCCTCGACGACGGAGCGCGACGCCGACTACCTCATGGAGAACAACTTCCACTACAGCTGCGCCCTGGCCCGCTGGGCCGTGGAGAGGAAGATCCCCTTCCTCTACGCCTCGAGCGGTGCGACCTACGGCGACGGCTCCCTGGGCTTCTCCGACGACGACCGGGTCAGCCCGCAGCTCAAGCCCATCAACATGTACGGCTACTCGAAGCAGCTCTTCGACCTCTGGGTGATGCGCAACAGGCTTCTGGGCAAGGTCGTGGGGATCAAGTTCTTCAACGTCTTCGGGCCCAACGAGTATCACAAGGGCGAGATGCAGAGCGTCGTCCGCAAGTCCTTCTTCCAGATCCGGGACACGGGGAAGGTGAGGCTGTTCAAGTCCCACCGGGCGGGGTTCGGCCACGGCGAGCAGATCCGGGACTTCGTGTACGTGAAGGACTGCGTCGAAGTCATGTGGTGGTTCCTCCGGAACCCGAAGGCGCGGGGCATCTTCAACCTCGGCACGGGAAAGGCCCGCACGTGGAACGATCTCGTAAAGGCGGTCTTCAAGGCCTCGGGCGCGAAGCCCAAAATCGAGTACATCGACATGCCCCTCGAGATCCGGGACCAGTACCAGTACGTGACGGAGGCGAAGATGGACAAGCTGCGCAAGTCCGGCTGCCCCGTCAAGTGCCGCTCGCTCGAGGACGCCATCGAGGATTACGTGAAGGGGCACCTGCAGCAGAAGGACCCCTACCTGTGAGGATCGGGAGGCCATGAAGGTCGTCGTCGTCATCCCCTCGCGGTACCCGTCGTCGCGGTTCATGGGAAAGCCGCTGGCCGACGTCCTCGGCAAGCCGATGATCCAGCACGTCTACGAGAGGGTCTTGCGGTCGAAGACGGCGTCGCTTGCGGCCGTGGCGACGGACGACCGGCGCATCTTCGAGGCCGTCGAGAAATTCGGCGGGCGCGCCATCCTCACGTCGCCCGAGCACCCCTCGGGGACGGACCGGATCGCCGAGGCGGTGGACACGCTGGGCCTGGCAGACACGGACATCGTCGTCAACATCCAGGGCGACCAGCCTACCTTCGAGCCCGCCCAGATCGACGAAGTCGTGCAGCCGCTCCTCGAGGATGCGACGGTGGAATTCTCGACGCTGATCTACCGGATCCGCAGGGACGAGGAGCTGACCGACCCCAACGCCGTCAAGGTCGTCTTCGACAAGGACCACTTTGCCCTGTACTTCTCGCGTTCCACGATCCCCTTCGTGCGCGACCGGGGGAAAAGGGCCGACTACTGGAAGCATCACGGCATCTACGCCTACCGCAAATCCTTCCTCGTGGCGTTCACGAAGCTCCCCCAAGGGGCCCTGGAGAAGCTGGAGGCCCTGGAGCAGCTCCGGGCCCTGGAGCACGGGCACCGGATCAAGGTGGTGGAGACGGAGTTCGACTCCATCGAGGTGGACACCCCGGCGGACCTGGAGCGCGTCAGGGCGCTCTTGGCCGCACAGAAAGCGTGAAGGGCCCATGAAGATCATCGACTCACACATGCACTGCGGAATCCAGAATTCGGACCAGCCCATCGAGCTGATCCGGGCCTACCTGGACCGGGCAGGCATCCAGGGAGCCTGCCTCTATCCCCCCGTGGAGGACATCTACGACCGGTACGACGTTGACTTCCAGGACAACGCCCGCTGGGTTGCCTGCCGGCAGATGGCCAACGAGTACCTCCTCGAGATCCAGCAGCGGGACCCCGAGATCCACGCGTACTACTTCGTCTGGAACGATTTCCGAAAGGGCGAGCTGAAGAAGGGCTACCGGGGAATCAAGTGGCACCGCCACGAATACGAGCCGGTCTACCACTATGAGGACCCGGCCTGCGAGGCGTTCCTGGAAGAGATCTGCCGGCTGCGGCTACCCGTCGTCCTGGAGGAGTCCTTCCGGAACACCCTCTACTTCATCGAGCGGGTGGCCGGGCGCACCCCGATCATCATTCCTCACCTCGGGGGGCTCAACGGCGGATTCGACGCGCTCTTCGATGCGGGCGTGTGGGACGCAGACACGATCTACGCCGACACGGCCCTCGCGTCGACCGGGGAGATGGGGCAGTTCCTGAAGCGTTACGGCAGCCGCAAGCTGCTCTTCGGCAGCGACTTCCCCTTCGGCATCCCCTCGAGCGAGCTTTCGAAAGTCCGGGGCCTGGGACTGAAGGATGGGGATTTCGAGAACGTCGTGAATCGGAACATCCTGAGTCTTATCCGGCAGACGTAGGGGGCTGTCCGATCCGGGGACGTCACGCCAGTGAACCGGGAAGAGAGGATCAGAATAATCTTTCATCCATTTCTGACATCCTCGTTTCATAACTTCCTGACTTCATAATGCTATGCGGTGGGGCCTTGCTTCCTGGCAAGCAGGGGAGAAGAAAGGGAAGCAACAATGAAAATTATTGACGGGCTCTACGGGTGTCTCTGGCAGAGCGCCAGCGAAAACAACTGCAACAGCTTTGTCATCGACGGGACGA
>CAYZKT010000078.1:0-11492 GCA_964478885.1 uncultured Syntrophaceae bacterium
TTGCCGCCATGGGGTAGGTGGCGTTTGCCTTCGTGTTCGCGGGGGCGCGCCTGGCCGGCATGGACGGCTACGAGCTGTGCCGCGCCATCCGCGCCCGCGGGGCCGCCGCCTACGTCTACGTCCTGCTGATCGCGGGGGGGAGGCGCAGGGACCGGGTCCTGAAAGGGCTGGCGGCCGGGGCGGATGCGACCCTTCCCCGGCCCGTCGACCCGGCGGAGCTGTCGGCCTGCATCGGCGCGGCGCGGCGGATCGTCGACCTCGAGCGGTCCCTGCGGCTCACGAACGAGGAGGTCCGCGCCCTGTCCATCCGCGATCCCCTGACGGGGGTCTTCAACCGGGTGTACCTCATGGAGCGCCTCCCGCAGGAGTTCAAGCGCTCCCGGCGGTACGGCCACGCGCTGTCGCTGATCATGTGCGACATCGACCACTTCAAGAACGTCAACGACCGGCACGGGCACCGGGCCGGCGACGAGGTCCTGCGGGATTTCGCGGGACGCATGTCCGGCTCGATCCGCAGCGACATCGACTGGATGGCCCGCTACGGCGGGGAGGAATTCCTCATCGTGCTGCCCGAGACGGACCTCCCCTCGGCCTGTATCGTGGCGGAGCGTCTGCGGCGGCTCGTGGCGGAAGCCCCCTTCGGGCTCAGGGGGGACGAGTCCCGCATCACCGCGAGCTTCGGGGTTGCCAGTTACCGGCCCGCGCTGCAGACCGACCGGATCACCTTCGACCAGCTGATGGAACAGGCCGACGGGTTCCTGTACCAGGCCAAGCGGGAAGGGCGCAACACGGTGCGGGGCGCCGCCGTCCCGGGTCACGAGGCGAAAGGATGTACGGCATGAAAAAGAAAAAGATCCTCGTCGTGGACAACCACCCGATCATCCTGGAGTACATGTCCAAGCTCCTGAGCAAGGACGGGCACGAGGTCCGCACGTCGGAGGACGGCCTGCACGCCCTGGACCTGCTCGAGAACTGGCGGCCCGACATCATCTTCGTGGATCTCATCATGCCGAACATCGACGGCAAGAAGCTCTGCCAGATCATCCGTGCCATGCCGAAGATGCAGGACACCTACCTGATCATCCTTTCGGCCGCCGCCGCCGAGGAGCAGATCGACTTCCGGGCCATCGGGGCCAACGCCTGCATCGCCAAGGGGCCGCTGGACAAGATGGGCCAGTACGTGGCCGCCGCTCTCCACGACGCCGAGCACGGCCGAACCCGCGACGTGCAGGAGCGGATCTTCGGCGTCGAGAACCTCTACTCGCGCCAGATCACGAAGGAGCTGCTCACCATCTGGAAGCACTTCGAGGTCGTGCTGGGCAGCCTCTCCGAGGGCATCCTCGAGATCACCGCGGGGGGGCGCATCGTCTACGCCAACCCCACGGCCATCGCGCTCACCGGCATTCCGGAGGAGCGCCTGCTGGCCTCGAGCGTGCTCGGCCTGTTCGACGCGAGGGACAAAACCCTCGTGCGGGAGATGATCGACCGCGTGGCGGCCGAGGCGAACATGGTGGCGGCCGACAGCCCGGTGAAATTCAACGACCGCGAGTTCATGATCAAGCTGCTGCCGATCCGTGACGACATGAAGCGGACCCTCATCATGGTGCTCGAGGACGTCAGCGAACACCGCCGCATCGAGGCCCAGTTCCACCACGCCCAGCGCATGGAGGCCGTGGGGACCCTGGCCGGCGGCATCGCCCACGATTTCAACAACCTCCTCATGGTCATCCAGGGGAACATCTCGCTCATGCTCTACGAGCTCGACCCGAAGCACCCCTTCCACGACCGGCTCCGCAGCATCGAGAAACAGGTCCAGAGCGGCTCGAGGCTCACGGCCCAGCTGCTCGGCTACGCACGCAAGGGCCGCTACGAGGTCAGGCCCATCGACCTCAACCAGCTCGTCGAGGAGGCCTGCGAGACCTTCAACCGGACGCGGAAGGAGATCCTCATCCACCAGGAGCTTGCCCGCGACCTTTACGCCATCGAGGCCGACGCCGGGCAGCTCGAGCAGGTCCTCATGAACCTTTTCGTCAACGCCGCCGACGCCATGGCCGGGGGCGGGAGCCTCATCGTCCGGACGGTCAACACGGACCATCACGCCATGAAAGGCAAACTCTACAACCCCAAGCCGGGCAACTACGTCCTGATCACCGTGTCGGACAGCGGCACGGGCATGGACAAGAAGACCATGGAGCGGATCTTCGAGCCCTTCTTCACGACCAAGGAGATGGGTCGCGGGACGGGGCTGGGCCTGGCCTCCGTCTACGGCATCGTCAAGGGGCACGGCGGGTTCATCGACGTGGACTCGCAGAAGGGCAAGGGGACGACGTTCCGGATCTACCTGGCCGCGACGGACAAGGCCGTCGCGCGAAACGGCGCCGAAGCGCCCGAGCCGATCAAGCGCGGCAGCGAGACGATCCTGCTCGTCGACGACGAGCAGATGATGCTCGACATCGGGCGGGACCTCCTGCAGACCATGGGGTACCGGGTCATCACGGCACGCGACGGCGAGGAAGCCGTGGAGGTCTACCGGGGCCGCAGCGACGAGATCGACCTCGTCCTGCTCGACATCGTCATGCCCAAGATGGGCGGTGGCCAGGCTTACGACTGCATCAAGTCGATCAACCCCGCGGTCAAGGTGCTCCTCCTGTCGGGCTACAGCATCGACGGGGAGGCGACCCAGATCCTCGCGCGGGGCTGCAACGGTTTCATCCAGAAGCCCTTCAACCTCGAACAGCTCTCGCGCAGCGTCGAGTCGGTTCTGATCGGCAACGGGGCGCAGAAAAAAGGAAACGGGGGAACGGGGCTCGCCCGGGGCATCCGCGCGTAGCAGCAAACCCCAAAGGATCAGCGCATGTCAACAGAGCGGAGTGTAAGCGGTCAACCCGACGGGGGCAAGGGGACGGTCCTGATCGTCGACGATCACCCCGTGAACATCCGGCTGCTCGAGAAAATCCTGGGCGCCGCCGGCTACCGGACGCTCGCGGCCGAAAACGGGCCCGACGGCAGGAATCTCGCCGCGAGCCGCCTGCCGGATCTCATCCTGCTGGACATCATGATGCCCGGGGAGAGCGGGTTCGAGTCCTGTGAAAAGCTCAAGAAGGACCCGCAGACGGCCCACATCCCCGTCGTGTTCCTGTCGGCCAAGGCGGACACGGAGAGCAAGGTGACGGGCCTCAACCTCGGGGCCGTGGACTACATGACCAAACCTTTCGAAAAGAAAGAGGTCCTCGCGCGGGTGGGCCGGCACCTCGAGACGCGGGACGCCTACCGGAGCATCATCGAGCTGCAGGCGGCCAAGCTCAAGCAGGTCCACGAGGCCCAGCAGGCAATCCTGACGAGACCGGTAGAGCTGCCCGAGGCCGTCTTCGGCGTGAGCTACACGCCCATCATCGAGGCCGGTGGGGACTTCTACGACGTCTTCCCCCTGGAGGAGGGCGCCTTCGGCTACTTCGCCGCCGACTTCAGCGGGCACGACATCCGAACCTCCTACAACACGTTCGCGCTCAAGGCCCTGATCAGCCAGAACACGGGGCCGCAGATCCCCCCCCAGGAGACGATGCAGGTCATCAACCGCGTGTTCACGAGCCTCATGAAAAACGGCGAGCACCTGACCGGCGTCTACGTGCGGCTGGATCGGGGGGCGGCGGAGCTCACCGTCGTCAACGCCGGGCACCTGCCGGTGCTTCATCTGTCCCGTGAGGGGGAGATCCGGGTGCTTGCCGCCGAGGGCGACATCCTGGGCGTTTTCGAGGACGTCCTGTTCGATCCCCTGAGCGTGCCGGTCCGCAAGGGGGATCGATTCTTTCTCTTTACGGACGGCCTGCTCGAGGTCTTCGGGGACGATCCCCGGGGGCGGGAGGAAGGGATCGACGCGCTGATGGCCTGCTGCGCCGAGACGCGGGAGCAGCCGATCGGCAAGGCCGTCGACGAGATCGTGTCCCTGATCTTTCCCGATCGCGGACGCATGCAGGACGATGTGCTGCTGCTCGGCGTCGAGGTCTGATCTCCGCGCGGCACGGGCATCGGGACCGGTTTTTGCAAAGACAGGAAAGTCGGGTCGCAGGATCAGGTCGCATGGACATATTCGACGTCACCAGGGTCCCCGGGAGCCTGGACATTTTCCTCTCGCCGAAGCTGCGCTACATCGACGGGGCCGGCGAAGAGACGGAGCGCTTCCTCGAGGAGAACGGCGTGGGGGTCAGTCCCTTCGGCGTGCTGCTCGTCATGCGGGAAGCCCTCACCAACGCTGTGCTCTACGGGAGCCGCCACGAGGAGGATTCGAAGATCCGGTACAGCCTGCGCCTCGCCGGCGGCACGTTCACCATGGAGGTGGAGGACGACGGCGACGGGTTCGACTGGAAGAGCCGCTCGGCGGACGTGCCCGACTGCGCGTCGGAGTCCGGCCGGGGGATGGCGATCATGTCGGTTTACGCCACCGGCTACCAATACAACGAGAAAGGGAACCGGCTTGCCGTCTTCTGGCAGTGTCCGTGAGGGCGCGGTCCCATCCGGGGCATCCGTTTTGCCCTTTCAATCAACAGGAGGACTCATGGAAGAAGCACTGAAACAGCCCAAGCAGACGCTCATCGCCCCCGGGAGGGACATCGTCGCCTCCTACGCCCAGGAGCTCCGGCGCAACCTCTGGTCTCTCATCGAGGACGGGGTCACGGACGTGACCATCGACCTGGCCGGCGTGCAGATGATCGACTCCATCGGCCTCGGCGTGCTGATCGCGGCCCACAACTCGCTCAAGAAGAAGCAGGGCCGTCTTGCGATCGTCCACGTCTCCAAGGAGATCCTGGGGCTGCTGAAGACGATGCGGCTCGACCGACACTTCGACATCAAGGAATAACCGGGCCGGTTGGCCGCAGGCGGCTCGTTCAACCCGGATACCGGGGCTTCCCGCCCCGGTTTGCGCCGCTGCGGGAGAGGTGTACCCGCCTGCAGCGCGCCGGTATCGGGTATCCGCGCGCTTCCGATCGATCGCGCAGGCCCTCGGCCGGCACCCGGTCTATGCGGCGCGTCCCCTGTCCCCGGCATTCGGACTTCCGTGGCCCGTCCCTCCTTCTCTTCCCGTCCCCCGAGTTTTCCCTTGACAAGTCCGCACGCCGGATGTAAGTAAGTACACACTTACATCACCATGGAACCGACACGGAAAAAAATCCTGGCCGCGGCGCTCACGCTCTTCTCGCAGAGAGGCTACCTGGGCGCCACCACGCGCCAGATCGCCCGCGAGGCCGGGGTGGCCGAGGTGACCCTCTTTCGCCATTTCGGCTCGAAGGGAAAGCTCTTTGAGGAAGTCATCCGGGGTTACTCCTTCCTGCCGGCGATGAAAGGGATCCTGCCCCGGCTGGAAGGGGCCGGCTACGAGGAAACGCTCCTGACGATCGCGCGGCGCTTCCTGGCGACCCTCGACGAACGCCGCGACCTGATCCGGATCATGCTGGCCGAGCGGCTTTCCTACCCGGCACCGGTGAAAGACATCTTCCGGGGGATACTCGGCGAGGTGTTCGGCATCCTGGCCGGTTACTTCCGGCGTTTGCAGCACCGGGGGGTTCTCCGCGATTTCGATCCCGATGACGCCGCCCGGGCATTCCTCGGGGCGTTCTTCGCCTACGTGCACGGGCTGGGATTCTTCGAGGATGCGGAGAGCCGCAGGCACCGGGAGGGGTTTGCCGCCGAATTCGTCCGACTCTTTGTCGAGGGCACGCTCAGGCGGCGCCCTGCCGAGACCAAACGGAAACAGCCGTCCCGCAGGGCGATGAAGGCGAAGGGGGGGGCACGGGAATGAATGCTGCGAACGTAACAGAGCGGACGGGAGGAGGATGGCGTTGAAAAAGAAGAAGATCATCATCGGCGCGTTCGTGCTGCTGCTGCTCGGCGCGGGGCTCGTCGTCTGGCTCGGTCAGCAGGGTGTCAGGAAAGGCGGCCTCTATTACTCCGGGACCATCGAGGCCGCCACCCTGTCGAACCTGTCCTTCCAGGTCGGGGGTAAGGTCCTGAACGTCCGCGTTACGGAGGGCCAGCGAGTGGAGAAGGACCAGCCGCTGGCGGAGTTGGACCGCAGCGAGTTCGAGGCCGCCCACGAACAGGCCCGGGCCTCGCTGGAGCGGGCGCAGAGCAGCGCGGGGCAACTTGCCGCGGTCCTCGACATCCAGCGCAAGACCCTCCCCGAGGACATCGTGCGGGCCGAGGCCGGCGCGGCGAGCGCACGCGACGTGCTGGCCGAGGCACAGTCGAACAAGGAACGGTACGACCAGCTCTACGACCGGCAGGTCGTCTCGAAAAAGGAGTGGGAGGCGGTGAAGCTCAACCACGACACGGCGCGCTCGAGGCTGGCCGAAGCCGAGGCCGTGCTGCGACAGGCGAAGAGCAACCTGGGCCGGATCGGCGCCACCGAGCGCGAGGTGGAGGCGGCCCGGGCCCAGGCGGCGGCGGCCAAGGCCGCCCTCGAGCAGGCCCGGATTCAGCTCGACCGCGCGACGCTGCGGGCCCCCTTTGCGGGGATCGTGACGAGCCGCAACATCGAGCCCGGCGAGGTGGTCACCCCGACGCGCCAGGCGCTGGCCCTGTCCGATCTCTCCTCCGTCAAGGTCAAGATCTACGTCGGCGAGACGGAGATCGCGGGCGTGAAACCGGGGCAGAAGGCCGAGGTGAAAGTCGACAGCCTACCGGGGAAAATCTTCGAGGGGACGGTCACCTTCATCTCGCCCGAGGGCGAGTTCACGCCCAAGATCATCCAGACGCAGAAGGAGCGGGTGAAACTCGTCTACCTCGTGGAAATCGCCGTGTCCAACCCGAACCTGGAACTCAAGACGGGGATGCCGGCGGACGCGTGGCTGAAATAAGGGTCCAGGGTTCAGGGGCCAGGGTACAGGGCGGCAAACAGAGGAAAGAAGACATGGCGGCGGAAAAGGCCATCGTCGAGGTCGACAACGTCACCTGCCGGTTCGGGGCGGTCGCGGCCGTGGAGGGCGTCTCGCTCGCGATCGGCGACGGGACGATCTTCGGGCTCGTGGGCTCCGACGGCGCGGGCAAGTCGACGCTGCTCCGGGCCATGGCCACCATGATCCGGCCGGATGCCGGCCGGGTCGCGATGGCCGGGCGCGACACCGTCCGTGAGCGCCGCCAGGTGAAGCGGCTCATGGGGTACATGCCCCAGCGGTTCGGCATCTACCAGGACCTCACGGTGGACGAGAACCTCCGGTTCTTCATGGACATCTACGGCATCCCGTCCCGAGAGAGGACGGCGAGGCGCGAGCGCTACCTCGGCTTCTCCAATCTCCTGCCCTTCGCGGACAGGCCGGCGGGGAAGCTCTCGGGAGGCATGAAGCAGAAGCTGGGGCTTGCCTGCGTGCTCGTGCACGAGCCCCGGATCCTCGTCCTCGACGAGCCGACCAACGGGGTGGACCCCGTCTCCCGCAGGGAATTCTGGGAGATCCTGCTCGAGATGAAGCGGACGGGCATGACGATCGTCGTCTCGACGGCGTACCTCGATGAGGGGGAACGATGCGACCGGCTTGCCCTGATGCACCGCGCGCGCATCCTGGCCGAGGGCTCGCCCGGCGAGATCCGGGCCTCCTCCGCGAGCCTGGAGGACGCGATGATCCGCCGCATCGAGGAAACGGAAAGGGCACGGGACCATGCGGGCACCCGCATCTGAGATCGTCTCCGTGAGAGACCTGGAGAAACGGTTCGGCGATTTCGTCGCCGTCAACCGCGTCAGCTTCTCCATCGCCCGGGGAGAGATCTTCGGGTTCCTGGGCCCCAACGGCGCCGGCAAATCGACCACCATCCGGATGCTCTGCGGCATCATCACCCCCTCGTCGGGAACGGGGCAGGTCGCCGGGTTCGACGTGGTGCGGCAGTCCGAGTCGATCAAGCAGACGATCGGCTACATGTCGCAGAAATTTTCCCTCTACGAGGACCTCACACCGGCGGAGAACATCCGCTTTTACCTCGGGATCTACGACGTGCCAGAGACGGACTGGGAGGAGAGGACCCGCTGGGCCCTGGACACCGCCAGGCTGCAGGAGATGCGCGACCGGCTCACCCGGGAGCTCACGCCCGGGTGGCGGCAGCGGCTCGCCCTGGCCTGCGCGCTGCTGCACCGGCCCGAGATCCTCTTTCTCGACGAGCCCACCTCGGGCGTTGACCCCATCACGCGGCGGCATTTCTGGGAATTCATCCGGGAACTGGCCGGGCAGGGGGTCACCGTCTTCGTGACGACCCACTACATGGACGAAGCCCTGAACTGCGACCGCATCGTGATGATCAACGAAGGCCGGATCGTAGCGATCGGGAGCCCGGGCGAGATCGTCGTGGCGGCCTGCCCGGGGGAGCCGGGAGCGACGCTCAACGATGCGTTCATCCGGCTGATGACAAAACCGGACAGGGTTCAGGGGACAGGGTACAGGGTTCAGGGGGAAGAGAATCAAGACAGCGGTTCGTGACGGGATAGACCGGACAGACCGGAAAGACTGGACAGACAAAGATGTTGATCCATCCCCGAAACGTGCAGGCCGTGGCCCGGAAGGAGTTCTACCACATCATCCGGGACTACCGGAGTCTCTACATGGCCTTCGCGCTGCCGCTCGTGCTCATCCTGCTGTTCGGCTACGCGCTTTCGCTGGACGTGGACAACGTGAAGGTCGTTGTCGTCGACCACGACCGCACGGACCTCTCCCGCGATTTCGCAAGCCGCCTCGATGCCTCGGCCTACTTCGATCTCGTGGCGACCCTGCCGGATAACCGGGCGGCCGCGGCCTGGCTCGACGCCGGCCGCGCGACGATCGCGCTCGTCATCCCCCCGCGATGGACCGAAAACATCCGCTCGAATCGCGAAGCGCCCCTGCAGGTCCTGATAGATGCGAGCGACCCCAACATCGGGTCGATTTCCCGCGGCTACATCACCTCCTTCGTCGAGCGGTACAACGCGCGGCTGCTTGCCGATTTCCTGACCCGACAGGGGTTCGAGAACCTCCACCCGCCCGTCGAGGGGCGCGTCCGGGTCTGGTTCAACGAGGAACTCGAGAGCCGCAACTTCATCGTGCCCGGCATCATCGCCGTCATCATCATGATCGTGGGCGCCATGCTGACCTCGCTTATCATCGCGCGGGAGTACGAGAACGGCACCATGGAGACGATCCGGTCCCTGCCGATCAACGCCTTCGAGTTCCTCACGGGGAAGGCCATTCCCTACTACCTCATCGCCATGACGGACGTCCTCGTGGCGTTGCTCATGGGGCAGCTGCTCTTCGGGGTCGTCATGAAGGGGAGCTTCTGGCTCATGATCCTCGCCTCGTCGCTGTACCTCTCGGTGGCCCTCGGTCTCGGGCTCTTCATCTCGATCGCCACGAAGTCCCAGCTCGTGGCCAACCAGATCGCCCTGCTCGCGTCGTACCTGCCGGCGCTGCTGCTCTCGGATTTCGTCTTTCCCGTGGAGAACATGCCCCGCATGCTCCAGTTCGTGACGCAGATCGTCCCGGCGACCTACTACATCGATATCCTCAACGGCCTGTTCCTGCGCAACGTCGGGATGGCCTATCTCTGGCCGAGCTTCGCGGTGCTGCTCGTCATGTTTCTCGTCAGCGCCGTCGTCGCCGTGGCCACGATGAGGAGGGAGGGGTTGTGAACCGGGTCCGCATCCGCGAGATCGTCCGCAAGGAGTTCATCCAGCTCTTCCGGGACCGCAAGAACCGGCCCATCCTGGTCATCATGCCGTTCATCCAGCTGCTCGTCTTCGGCTACGTCGTCTCCACGGACGTGCGGGACATCAAGGTGGGGCTGCTCGACCAGTCCCGGACCCGGGAGAGCCGGCTCGTGAGCCAGGCCTTCGAGGGCAGCCCCGTCTTCCGGGTCACGCACCGGGCGGACGAACCCCGGGAGCTCGAGGAGCTTCTGCTGCGCCGGAAGGTGGACGTGGCCGTCAAGATCGGGCCCGACTTCAGCGAGCGGATCCGCAGCGGCCGGACGGCCGCTGTCCAGGTGCTGGCCGACGGCAGCATGAGCAACCTCGCCGGGGTCCGGATCGCGTACACCATGCAGGTCCTCGAGAGGCTCAACCAGGAGTGGCTCCGCGAGCTCGTGCCCCAGAGGATCGACTACGGCCGGATCGACGCGCGGGTGCGGACCTGGTACAACCCGAACCTGGAGAGCCGCGACTTTTTCGTTCCCGGGATCGTGGCCGTCCTGATCATGATCATCTCGCTGCTCTTCACCTCCATGGCGATCATCCGGGAGAAGGAGGTGGGAACGATGGAGCAGCTCATCGTGACGCCCATGCGGCCCTTCGAGCTGATCCTCGGCAAGACGATTCCCTACATCCTGATCTCGATCGCCCAGATGGTGGCGGTGAGCCTCTTCGCCGTCCACTGGTTCGAGGTGCCCATGCGGGGAAGCGCCCTGCTGATGTTTGCGGGCGTCTGCCTCTTCCTGCTGAGCAACCTGGGGATCGGCCTGTTCGTCTCCACGATCTCGGCGACCCAGCAGCAGGCCATGCTGACGACGTTCTTCTTCATCGTGCCTTTTTTCATGCTTTCCGGGTTCGTGTTCCCCATCGAGAATATGCCGATCGTCGTGCAGGGACTCACCTATCTCGACCCCCTGCGCTACATGATCGTCATCATCCGGGGCGTCTTCCTCAAGGGGGTCGGCATGGACGTGCTCTGGCCGCAGTACCTGGCCCTGGTCGTCCTGGGGACGGCGGTCTTCGCGGGGGCCGTGGGGAGGTTCCGGAAGAGGATGGATTAGCTGCCGCAGGCGGCAGAAAAGACGGAAGTTAGGAAGCTCGGAAGTTAAGAAGCTTGGAGAACCTGGCGGCATCCGATAGACCGATTGCGGGTCCCAACTTCTCAACGTCTTCGATCATCGCGAGGTGAGTATGATGAGCAGAACAATTCGGACCGGCGGAGTGACCGGTATCATGTTGGTGTTGCTCCTTACCGGCGTCTCAGGGGCGCAGGAGGGCGCGGCGCCGATGACGCTGGAAGAGAGCGTTGCGATCGCCCTGAGGCAGAGCGTCGTCATCCAGTCGGCCCGGGAAGGGGTTCTGGCTTCGGAGGCGAGACAGAAAGAGGCCTTCACGGGGTTTCTCCCGAAGGTGAGCACATCGTACAACTACACGCGGCTCAACGAGGATCCCTTTATCCGCCTCGACCCGCCCATCGGCGAGAGGGTCACCGGCACGGAGAACAACTACACCTGGTCCCTCGATGCCCGGCAGCCCCTCTTCACGGGCGGGCGGATCAAGGCGAATTACGACATCCAGCGGCTTGGGGTCGATGCCTCGAGGGAGGAAGAGCGGGGAACGGTGCAGGATATCGTCCTGGAGGTGAAGCGGTCCTACTTCACCATCCTCAAGGCAAAACGCCTCGTCGGCGTGGCCCGGCAGTCCGTCGAGCAACTCACGGCCCAGAAAGACCTGGCGAGGAGTTTCTACGAGGTGGGGATCGTGCCGCGCAACGACTACCTCCAGGCCGAGGTGCGGC
>CAYZKT010000079.1:0-11449 GCA_964478885.1 uncultured Syntrophaceae bacterium
TTCGCCGACGCAGGAGAACGTGTAATGCGCATTTTCCCGATCTTCACCCCCGCCGCATCCGCGTAGACTTGGGCGCGCCTACGCGCGTCGCTCATGGCCTTCCTGCGCGCCTCGTCGGTTAGCGTGGCAGGCTCGGCAACGCCGAAGCTCACCCCGCGTACCTGGTTTGCACCCGCAGAGACCGTTTCGTCGAGGAACGCCCCGAGCCGGTTCATGTCCCGGACCTTCACCTGCACCTCGTTTGTGACCTGGTAACCCGCGATCTTCGGGGGCTCCCGCTGTTCCTTGTCGTACTTGTAGCGCGGTGAGACGTTGAACTGGGCCGTCTGGACGTCCCGGTCCTCGATTCCCCGCTTGCGGATCAGGATGATGAGCCGGCTCATGGCCTCGCTGTTCTTCCTCAGCGCCTCGGCCGCCGTGGCCCCCTCGGTGACGACCCCCACCTGGACCTGGGCGTAGTCGGGCTTGGCGTGGGCCTCCCCCGTGCCCGTCACGATGATGGAGGGCATCCCGGTGCCGGGCTCACCCGGCGCCTGGGCCATGGCAGCACTGCAGACAAGCGCCGTCAGCGCAAGGGCAAAAAGGACAAAGGTCTTCCTCATCAGATGATCCCCCTGTCTGGCGTGGGGCCCTGTAGGCGGCCCCGGTGGGGTCATCTTATCACAGCGCAATGCGATGCAAAGGGAATTTTGCTCAGATCAGGCTTTCTTCATGGCGAAGAAGGTCCCCAGGCTGTTGCCCCCGGCGAAGGCCATGATGCTGAAGACGCCGTCCGTGGCGCTGTCCTTCAGGATCACCGTGAGCAGCAGGAAGTTGGCGACCGTTATGAGCCCCCACAGCACGGTCGCGCGGCCAACTCGCCTCTGGGCCACGTCGCTCGTGTACTTGGTGATAAGCAGGTCGATGACAAAGCCCGCGAAAAAAATCAGGACCAGTTTTGTGATCATGGCAGACACCTCCCCGGTAGAACGGTTCGGGATCGGGTTTTCGCCGGATGCGGCGCCTGGAGGATCGGGAAAAAGCAGCCCCTGCCGGGCGGGCGCACGGGTGCCCCCGGTTCAAGACTGCAGGAAGTTGCTCGAGAAGGTTACGGTCGGGACGTATCCCGGAGATGAAAGGGACTGACAGGCGGCCCGGGCTTACACCCCGTAACCTGCCGGTTGCTCACCAGCGCTCACTCCATCCTCCCTCAACATGGTTGACTATATGATCCCGCGGGGCAGAAAGAAAGTCAAGTCGCAGAATGCCAAACAATTCCATCAACATAAGTGGGGTCAGGTCTTGCTTTTTGCCTTTGGCGTTGCGTTGGCGATCCGGCTCACCCGCGAGTAATGAAGGTCGAGGTGCTCTCCGACTTCTTTCAGGCGATAGCCCCATCGGCCGATGGCCTCGCGGATTGCCTCATCGCGGTCGCTGTCCTGGAACAGCTCGTCCAGAGAGGGTCTTGCGGCGTGCTTTTCCCGGCTGGCGACCTCTTCCGGAACGCCCCGGTCGAGCCATTGCCGGAACTGGGAAACGAAGAGGTCGCTGCCCAGAAGGATTCCGCCCTTCGCATTTTTGAGGGGATCGCCGCTCTCGATCCCTTCCGAGACGAACTTGATATAGAGCTTCCGCGCCTCGTCCCTGGAGGGCGAGAACGTTGAGAGAATCCTCGCTGTTTGCAGAAACGGGTCCCCCTTTTCCGTTCCCGCCGTTTTCCGATAGGAGGACCATTTCCATTGGCCCGGTGACGTAACGAGACCCGCCTTGACGGGGTTCAGGGCGATGTAGCGCGAGAGCTCCAGGAGATAGCTGTCCTTGTCGACCACGTAGGCCTTGAATCGGCCCTGGAAGAGGTGGCCCGGCCGGTCGTGCCGCCAGCTGAAATACTGGGCATAGGTGCCGTTGAGCTGTCGCATTCCCGCGGAAAGATTTGATTTTGGGGTTTCGACGAGCAGGTGATAGTGGTTGCTCAGCAGGCAGTAGGCGTGCACCAGCCACGAGTAGCGCTCCACGACCGTCTCGAGGATGTTCAGCAGTTTCTGGTAATCCGTGTTGTCGCAGAAGATCTTCTGGAGGGCATTTCCCCGGGAGATGACGTGGTACAGGGCGCCTTCGAATTCCAAGCGAAGAGGTCGGGCCATGCGGGGTGCATAGCACCGGAAAAGGCAAAAAGCAAGACCTGACCCCAGAGTTTACTCGTCTCGGTCGTTGACCTGGTTCAGGGCCTTCTCCACCATGGTCATGAAGAACTCATAATTCTCCCGGCAGGCGCGGTGGATGGCGGGGGTGACGAGGTCCTCGTTTTCCTCGCAGAACTGGTCCACGAGCTTCCTGTACTCGTCGGTGTCGAAGACGATCGGGGCGGAATCGTGCGTGATGGCGTATCCGTGCAGGTACAGCCCCCGCAGCTTGATATCCTCGAGGGCCTCGATGCGGGGGTTCGGGGCGGCCTTCTTCGGTGCCTGTTTTTTCGCCGGGGTCTTCTTGGTGATTTTCCCCTTTTTCATGATGTACTCCATTTTTCAAGTTTCCCTGCCTTCCCTTTCCGAGAGGATAAAACAGGAAAGGATCTTCTGCGAAAAGGGTCAGGAGAGTTCCTATCCTGTGCGAAAGGAGAGCACAAGAGAGTAGTTTCTCTATCCCCCCAGATACGCCTTTCGGACCTCGGGGTTTGCGAGCAGCGCCTCGGCCGAGTCCTCCAGCACGACGTTGCCCACTTCCAGGATGTAGCCCCGATTGGCGAGCTTGAGGGCGGCCTTCGCATTCTGCTCGACGAGCACAATGGTGACCCCCGCCTTGTTGATCTCGGCAAGGGTGCGGAAGATGGCTTTCACCAGAAGCGGCGCCAACCCCAGCGATGGCTCGTCCAGCAGGAGGATCTTCGGCTCGGCCATGAGGCCGCGGGCGATGGCGAGCATCTGCTGCTCGCCTCCGGATAGGGTGCCGCCCAGCTGGTCGCAGCGCTCCTTCAGGATGGGGAAAAGCTCGTAGATCCACTCCCGCGTCTTCTCGATGCGCGCCGCGTCGGGGCGCACGAAAGCCCCCAGCGAGAGGTTCTCCTCGACGGTGAGCGTGTTGAATATCCGTCTGCCCTCGGGGACCTGGATCACGCCCTCCCGGACGACGTCGTGGGGCTTGAGCCGGTGCAGCGCCCTGCCGGCGAACTCGATCGACCCCGCCGAGGATTTCACGATGCGGCTCACGGCCATGAGCGTCGTCGACTTCCCCGCCCCGTTGGCCCCCAGGATGGCCACGATCTCGCCCTCGCCCACGGTGAGGTTGATCCCGTGGAGGGCTTCCACATTTCCGTATTTCACCCGGAGATCCCTGATCTCGAGAAGCATGGCCTAGTCCTCCGTCCCCAGGTAGGCCTCGATGACCCTCGGGTCGCCCTTGACGGCTTCCGGCGTCCCCTCGGCGATCTTCGAGCCGTACTCCAGGACGACGATCCTCTCGCAGGCCTTCATGACGAGCGACATGTCGTGCTCGATGAGCAGGGTCGTGATCCCGCGCTGCCGGATCCGGCCGATCGTGCCGATGAGCGCCGCCGTCTCCTGCTCGTTCATCCCGCCCGCCGGCTCGTCGAGGATGACGAGCCTCGGCTCCGTGGCCAGGGCCCGGGCGATCTCGAGGAGGCGCTGGCTGCCGTAGGAGAGATTCTTTGCGAGTTGCATCTCCTGGCCCGCCAGCCCCACGAAGGCCAGCTCCGCCAGGGCCCGCTCGAGGGCCCCCTTCTCCTCCCTGCGCGCGCCCGGTGTCCGCAGCATGGCAGCCACGGGGCCCGAGCGCATCCGGCAGTGGCAGCCGGCCAGCACGTTCTCGAGGACGGAGAGGTTCTGGAAGAGGCGGATCGTCTGGAAGGTCCGCGCGATGCCGAGCCTGACGATGCGGTGGGTGCGCCAGGCGGTGATGTCCCTGCCCTCGAAAACCACCGCTCCCCGGTCGGCGCGGTGGTTTCCGGTGATAAGGTTGAAGACGGTTGTCTTGCCCGCTCCGTTGGGGCCGATCAGCCCCACGACGGACCCATCGCGGACGTCGAAGGAGACCTCGTTGACGGCCATGAGGCCGCCGAAGGACTTCGTCAGGTCCGTCAGGCTCAGGAGCGTCACGGCTTGCCTCCCTCTGCGCCCTGGACCGGCAGCGAATACCTTCGCGGCCGCTGCGGCAGGATGCCCTCGGTGCGGACGATCATCATGATGACCATGGCGGCGCCGAAGATGAGCATGCGCGCGTCGGCGAAGTCCCGGAACGCCTCGGGCAGGCCCACGAAGAGAACCGCCCCAAGCAGCACGCCGGGGATGCTCCCCGAGCCCCCCAGGATGACGATGGCGAACATGACGACGGACTCCCAGAAGCTGAAGGACTCGGGCGCGATGATGGTCATCTTTGCGGCGAATAGGTCGCCCGCCATGCCCGCCCAGGCGGCGCCCAGGACGAAGACGGCGAGTTTGTAGTGAGCCGTGTCGATCCCGCTTCCCTCGGCGGCGGTCTCGTCCTCGCGCAGGTAGTTGACGGCGCGGCCGAAGCGGGAGTTCTCCAGGCGGTGGAAGAGGAAGATCGTGACCGCCAGGAAAGCCCCGATGAGGTAGTAGAACTCGTGAGGCTTGCGGATCGCGTAGCCGAAGACGGTCGGCCGCGAGATGCCGAAGATGCCGTTGGGCCCGCCGGTAATGCCGAAGATATCGTTCGTCAGAGCGATGCGCAGGATCTCGCCCACGCCGATCGTGACGATGCAAAGGTAGTCGCCGCGCAGGTGGATGATGGGCCGGGCGATGACGGCGGCAAAGAGGCCCGCCGTGAGCGCGCAGGCGGGCAGCAGCCACAGCACGGGGATTGCGAACTGCGTGTTCAGGATGGCCGCCGTGTAGGCCCCCACGGCGAAGAAGGCCGCGTGGCCGAGGTTGAAGAGGCCCGCGTGGCCCACGATGAGATTGAGCGAGAGGCCCAGGATGGCGTAGAGGCCCACGTTGTTGAGCACGTCCACCCAGTAGGGGTTCAGGAACAGGGGGGCCACGGCCAGCACGGCAGAAATCCCCCCGTAGATGCACAGGCTCCTGTTCTTCATTTTCTCTCTTTACCCTGAACCCTTGACCCTGTCCTATATTTTGTCCGCCACCCTCTCGCCCAGGAGCCCCGTGGGCCGGACGATGAGGATGAGGATGAGCACGAAGAACGCGATGGCGTCCTTCCAGGCAATGGAGATGTAGGCCGAGCCCAGGGCCTCGATGACCCCGAGGATGAGGCCGCCCAGCATGGCGCCGGGGATGTTGCCGATCCCGCCCAGGATGGCCGCTGTGAAGGCCTTCATGCCGTAGGTCCAGCCCATGGTGAAGTTGATCTGCCCGTACTGCAGGCCCACCAGGAGACCCGCAGCACCGCCCAGGGCCGGCCCGATGAGGAAGACGAGCAGGATCACCCGGTTGACGTCGATGCCCATGAGCCGCGCCGCGTCCTGGTCGATGGCGGCGGCGCGGATGGCCGTTCCGATGCGGGTCTTCTGGATGAAGGCGTAGAGCCCTGCCATGAGGTCAAGCGATACGAAGAGCACGAGGATCCACACGGCTGGCACGTAGATCCCGAAGAGGTCAACCGAGGTCTCGGGGACGAGGTCCTCGGGATAGACCTGGAACCGCGCGCCGTAGAGGAGCATGACGGCGTTCTGCAGGAAGATGGACGCCCCGAGGGCCGAGACGACGGCGGAGAGGCGCGGCGACTCGCGCAGAGGCCGGTACGCCGTCCGCTCCAGGACGGCCCCCAGGATCGCCACGAGCCCCATGACCAAGACAGCGAGCACGACAAGGCCCAGGAAGGGGCCGATCGTTTCGTGCAGGGCGAAGGAAGCCAGCAGCGTCATCCCCAGGTAGGCGCCGATGGTGAAGAGGTCCCCGTGGGCGAAGTTGATGAGCTTCAGCACCCCGTAGACCATGGTGTAGCCCAGCGCGATGAGCGCGTAGATGCTCCCCACCGCAAGGCCGTTGGTCAGCTGCTGGAAAAACTCTTCCACCGTGTTCGCCTCGAATGTTCAATCCCCCTCCATTCCCTTCTTTCGCCGAAGGGAACACAGGGGGATTGAAAAAGCCGGTCCGCGGGGTCCGGGCCCCGCGGACCGGTCACCGGTTGCGTTACTTCTGCAGAACGATCTGGCCCTTGGAGTCGAACTTGAAGTACCGGTAGACGTCGCCCACCCGGTCGCCCTTGGCGTTGAAGGAGATGGTGCCCGTCAGGGCGTCCTTGTCCTTGAACTGGGTCTTCAGGTAACCTGCGAGCTTGTCGGCGTCTGTCGTCTTGGCTTGGGCGATGGCCGCCGTGACCACGCGGAACCCGTCGCCGGCCAGCACGGAGTAGGGCGACGTCGGCTCGCTGCCGTACTTCTTCTTGAAGGCGGCCAGGAAGGCCTTCGCCTGCTTCGAAGGCAGGTACTTGGGCAGGGGCGGCATCACGAAGGAAAAGCCCGTGACGGCCTCTTTGCCGGCCAGTTTCACCAGGTCGGTGTTGTACGTCGCATCGCCCCCCATGAAGGGCACCTTCCAGTTCATCTGCTTGGCCTGCTTGAGCAGGAGCCCCGCCTCGCTGTAATACCCCGTGAAGAAGACGAGGTCGGGTCCCGTGCCCTTCATCTTGGTGAGCACCGCCGTGTAGTCGCTCTGCTTCGGGGTGAGGGCGTCGAAGAAAACGACCTTGATGCCCTTCTTTTCGAGGGGTGCCTTCACCTCGTCGGCAAGCCCCTTCGCGTAGGTGCTGTTGTCGTGAAGGATCGCCACCTTCCTGGCCTTGGTTTTCACGATGGCGTCCACGGCCACCTTCCCCTGCTCGTCGTCGCGGGGGCAGGTCCGGAAGAAGTACTTGAAGTTCTTCTCGGAGAGCCGGATGGCCGTCGAGCCGTTGGCGACCTGGATGATCCGGGCCTCGTTGAAGATGTTCTGGCTTGCCTCGGTCACGGAGGAACCGTAGGTGCCGATGACGGCCACCACGCCCTTCGTCGTGAGCCGCTGGGCCGCCAAGGCCGCCGTGCGGGCGTCACTGCCGTCGTCGTCGACGATCAGCTCGACCTTCTTTCCGAGAAGGCCGCCCCTGGCGTTGAGGTCGGCGGCGAGCAGCTCGAGGACCTGCTTCATCTCGGCGCCCTCGCTCGCGAACGAGCCCGTCAGCGGTGCCATCAAGCCTATCTTGACCGTGTCCTGGGCTTGGGCCATGCCGGTGAGGAAACAAAAGGCCATCAGGCAGAACAGAATCTTTTTCATGCAATCCCCTCCTTCTGGATGACTGGATCATTAACTGGTGTTGAAGCGCCGTGAGACACGGGAAACCCGTTCCTTCCCAAGCCGTCGAGACTCGCGGTAAATAGCAGAGATTCCCGGGCCTGTCAATCGGATGGCAGCTTCTTGTGCTGCGGGCAGATGGCAGACGAGCCGGGCACGAAGTCACGGCAGACCCGGGGGCGCGTCCCGTAGATCGTGCAGGCGAAGGACCCTTCCCGGAAGTCCAGGAACGGGCAGTCGTGGATGGTCATTCCCGTCGTGACGGACAGGAAGTGATCGCCCGCCCAGAGCGCGTCACGGTAAACCCCCAGGATGTCGTCCCGGCCCTCCCGTTTCCATCGCGCAAGGTCCTCGGCATCGGCATCGGCGATCATGTCGGCCATGCAGCAGGTCCCGCAGCGCAGGCAGAGGGTGCGAGGGGTGTCAGTCACGAGAGCCTCCGGGCTTGACGGGGGAGCAGGGATCTTGGTAAGGCGTGAAGGCGCGGATTTCTTTAAACCCTATACACCCGTGACTGCCCCGATGAAAGGAAAAAGGTAGACGCCGCCGTGCCCACCCTTCGCGACACCCGCCAGTACCACCTGCACCACCCCGTCGACCTGATGACGGAATTCACCGTCTGCGAATCCCTGGGCGGCCCCCTGTCGCCGACGCTGCGCTCCCTGGGCTTGGCGAGGACCTACGGGGCCATCCTGGGCGACCGCCTCTTGGAGAGGGAGCTCCTGCGGAAGGGAGCGACGATCTGTGAGATCGGCGGCGGATACGGGAGCCTCATGCGGGGGCTGCTGGAAGCCCATGGGGAGAAGGTGAAGCGCGTCGTCATGGTGGATCTCTCCCGGGCGCTCATCGGCATCCAGCGGAAGGCGCTGGAGCCCTGGAGGGACCGGGTGAGGTTCATTCTGGGCGATGCCCTCGAAGTGCTGCCCGCGATCTCCGGGGCGGACCTGTTCATCGTCAACGAGATGATCGGCGATCTGCCTGTCTGGGCGGGGCTCGACCCGAAGGGCCTCCCCCCGGAGGCCCGGGCCGTCATCGGCCGCTACCGGCTCGCCGTCCCGGAATCCGGTCCGTTTCACTTCAACATCGGGGCGATCCGGCTCGTCGAGGCGATCTGCCGGAAAGGGGCGCCCGCGTTCCTGTCGGAGCACTCGAGCGACCCCATCATCCCCCGGGAGATGCCTTTTCTCGTGAAGGGCCTCGCCGCGGACGGCTGGCCGCGGGAGATACGCCTCACCGCCCACTCGGAGTTCACCATCCGGTTTTCCCACCTCGAGCAGGTAGCCCGCCTGCTCGGCAGGAGCGTCGAGGCGGGCAGCCTGCTGGAGCTGATCGGTTATTCCAACGCGGAGAAGGCCCGCTTCGTCTTCAATGCCCGGGCGTGTGCGACGGACGAACAGGCGCTGCTGTTCGAATTCCTGGATCATGTCAGGGAGTACCGCTGGCTGATCGTTCGGTAGGCGGATGCCGGGGGCGCGGGGTCTTGTTCAGACCTTGATGCCGTACTTCTCGATGCGGTAGATCATGGTGGGACGCGACATGCCCAGGAGCTTTGCCGCTCGGCCCCGGTGCCCCCCGGCGCGCTCCAGGGCCTGGATGATCAGGTCCCTGGTCAGCTCGTCGAGATTCAATCCGGCCGACGGGAGCTTGATCTTGCTTCCCGCCATCGAGATGCCTTCGGACGTTTTCTTCATGAAGTCCAGGTGGCCGGGCTCGATTTCGTGCCCGTCTTCCATCAGGATCACCCGCTCGACGACGTTTCTCATTTCCCGGACGTTCCCGGTCCAGGGGTGATCCAGCAGGAGCTTCCTGGCTTCCTCGGAGACCCCGCGAAACTGCTTGCGGAATTTCTCGTTGAACTTGTTCATGAAGAAAAGGGCAAGGGGCAAAATGTCCGCCTGACGGTCCCGGAGCGGCGGGATGGTGATGCGGGCCACGTTGAGCCGGTAGAAGAGGTCCTCGCGGAAGGTGTTTTCCCGGATCCCGTCCTCGAGACTCTTGTTCGTGGCGGCGATGATCCGGACGTCGACGTGCTTCTTTGCGGACCCGCCCACGGGGTAGAAGGCCTTTTCCTCGAGGAACGTCAGGAGCTTGACCTGGGTCGCGGGAAGCAGCTCGCTGATCTCGTCGAGCAGGATGGTGCCCCCGTCGGCCGCCTCGAACTTGCCCCGTTTTCCCTCCTGCAGCCCACCCGTGAACGACCCCTTCTCGTAGCCGAACAGCTCGCTCTCCACGAGCTCCTTGCTGATGGCGCCGCAGTTGATGTTGATGAAGGATTTGTTGAATCGGTCGCTGCGATGGTGGATGAACCGGGCGATCACTTCCTTGCCCGTTCCCGTCTCTCCTTCGATCAGGACCGTCGTGTCGTGGCTGCGGGCGATGGTGTCGGCCAGCCGCAGGGCGAGCTTCATGGCGTTGCTCTGGGCTACGATGTCGTCGAGGTTGTACTCCTTGACGAACTGCCGCCGGAGTTCCTCCACCTCGCGTTTCAGCTTGAGGTTCTCGAGTGCCTTGTCGATGATGACCTCGAGCTCCTCGATGTCGAGGGGTTTGACGAGGTAGTCGAACGCGCCCATCTTCATGGAGCTGATGACGGACTTGACGTCCTCGTAGGCCGTCATCATGATCACGACGGCCTCACCGCCGATTTCTTTCATGCGCCGGAGCGTCTCGATCCCGTTGATGCCCGGCAGGCGGATGTCGAGCAGGACGAGGTCGAGCGGCCGGCTCTTGAAAAGCCGCAGGGCCTCCTCGCCGCTGCCGGCGATGAGCGTGTCGTAGCTCTCCGACAGGATGTCGTCCAGGGAGGCCTGAAGCAGCTTGTCGTCGTCTACGATGAGGATCTTATATCGGTACATGTTTCTCCACGCCGTCGATGGGGAAGCGGATGATGAACATCGTTCCCTGCCCGACCCGGCTCCGGATTTCGATATGGGCGCCGTGCTGCTCGAGGATCTTGTGGGCGATGGACAGCCCCAGCCCCGTGCCCTCGGGCTTGGTCGTGAAAAAGGGATCGAAGATCTTCGACAAATCCTCGCGGGGGATCCCGCCCCCCGTGTCGCTGATGTAGACGCTCAGGTAGTGGCTCCGCTCCTTCGTAGTATCGCCCCCGACCCGGGTTTCGACCGTGACGGTTCCACCTTCCGGCATGGCCTGCATCGCGTTGAGCAGCATGTTGACGAAGACCTGCTGGATCTGCCGGTTGTCGAAAACGATGTCGGGGACCTCGCCGGCGAGGTTCATGACGACCTTGATCCCGTGTTTCGCGAACTGGGAGTCCATCAGGGCCACCGCGTCCTCCAGGGCGCGATGGATGGACTCCCTATTGAGCTGGGGCGGGGCGGGACGGCTGAAGTCGAGCATCCCCTTCACGAGCCCCTTGATTCTCTCGACGCCGGCCAGGGAGTTCTCGATGATCCGCTGGGACTTCTCGTCGAGCTGGGCGCGTTTGGACAGCAGCTGGATGTTGAAGTTGATGCTCGCCAGGGGGTTGCGGATCTCATGGGCGACCCCCGCGGAAAGCTGCCCCAGCGAAGAGAGACGGTCGACCCGCCGCATCCACTCGTCCGTTTTCTTCGCCTCCGTGAGGTCCGTGGCGATGAACACGGCCCCGAGCACGGTGCCGTCCTGGCTCTTGAGCTGGGAGGTGCTGACGTCGAGGATGGTCCGGGCCCCGCCCTTGTGCCTGATGACGACCTCGTGGCCGTCGGCCATCCGGCCGGCAAGCGCATCGTTGATGATCTTCCCCAGCGGATCTCCGAAGACCTCCGACGCCATCCTGCCGATCACCGATTCATGCGTCAATCCCAGGATCGACTGGGACATGGGATTCACCGTGCGCACGGTCCCGTCGCAGTTTACGACGAGGATGCAGTTCGGCGAGCTCTGCACGACGTTTTCCGCGAAGTTGCGCTCGTTGACAAGCTGCTCGTAGAGGCGTGTGTTTTCGATGATTATGCTCGCCTGGTTGGCGAAGATGGAGAGGTGCTGGATGTCCTCTTCGGTAAGGATCAGGGGATGCCCGCCGCGATCCGCCTCGATGAGACCGATGACGGACTCCCGGAGATTCAAGGGGACGGCGATGGTGGCGAAGCGGTTCTGCTTCGCGCTGACCTTCCGGTCCAGGTAGGTCACCCGGCTGTCGGCGTTGTAATCGCGGATGTAGACGGTCTGCCCCGTCTTGACCACGAGGGTCTCGATGCACTCGTGGC